>NZ_LRDR01000004.1:0-395388 GCF_001541635.1 Acinetobacter sp. LMB-5
CCGTGAAGGTGGTCGTACTGTAGGTGCTGGTGTTGTTGCGAAAGTAACTGCATAAGCATATTATAGTGACGGATTACGTCTCAGGTTGAGGGCTTTGGCTCTCAACTTGCATTATAGGTCAGTAGTTCAATTGGTAGAGCGTCGGTCTCCAAAACCGAATGTTGGGGGTTCGAGTCCCTCCTGACCTGCCATATTTTGAAATAAAAAGCTTGATGCTGGCTTAGTTGTTCATATAATAAGTCGCGAGTTCTACGACGAGTACAAAAATGTCGAATGATAAATCGCGTGACGCATTGAGCGACGCGCCAATTCCTCAAAGAAATAATTCTGCTGAAGTTGTTCGTTCTGGTTCGCCTTTAGATATTGTTCTATGGGTGATAGCAATAGCATTGTTGCTTTTAGCTACCATGGTGAATCAGCATTTGCCAGCGTATTGGGCACCTGCAAATAATGTTTGGGTGCGCGTTGGGGCAATTTTTGCTTGTATCGTTGTGGCTTTAGGTTTATTATACGCCACCCATCAAGGTAAAGGCTTCGTTCGCTTGCTAAAAGATGCACGAGTCGAATTGCGTCGAGTAACTTGGCCAACAAAACAAGAAACAGTCACTACATCGTGGCAGGTTCTATTGGTTGTAGTTGTTGCATCATTGGTTTTATGGTGCTTTGACTATGGTTTGGGTTGGTTAATTAAGTTGATTATCGGGTAAAAGAGCTATGAAACGTTGGTACATTATTCATGCCTACTCTGGCTATGAAAAACAAGTGATGCGTTCACTTACAGAACGAATCCAGCGTAGCGCTGTTGCCGATAGCTTTGGTGATGTCCTTGTTCCTACCGAAGAAGTGGTAGAAATGAAGGATGGTAAGAAACGTAAATCTGAGCGTAAATTCTTTCCTGGCTATGTGTTAGTCGAAATGGAAATGAATGATGATACTTGGCATATCGTTAAAGAATGTCCAAAGGTTCTAGGTTTTATCGGTGGTACACCTGAAAAACCAGCACCAATCACTCAACGTGAAGCAGATGCGATTCTTGCGCGTGTACGTAATACTGGTGAAGCGCCACGTCCTAAAACGATGTTTGAGCCAGGTGAAGAATTACTTGTTATTGACGGTCCATTCACAGACTTTAAAGGTGTGGTGGAAGAAGTTCAATACGATAAGTCACGTTTAACGTTGACGATTAATGTATTTAATCGACCAACTCAGGTTGAACTCGAGTTTCGCCAAGTCGAAAAAACGATTTAATCTCAATTGGTTGAAAAGCGCCCGATTTTATCGGGCATTGTTGTTGTAACAGTAGTGTTGCGTAAAGATTGGGGAGCCTAGCGGCGTTTGTACCCAGAGGTATTTTAAAATGGCTAAGAAGATTGACGGCTATATCAAGCTGCAAGTTCCAGCTGGTAAAGCAAATCCATCTCCACCAATTGGTCCTGCATTAGGTCAACGTGGTGTAAACATCATGGCATTCTGTAAAGAATTCAATGCTGCTACACAAAAAGTTGAACCAGGTCTTCCAATTCCTGTAGTGATTACTGTGTACAACGACAAGTCGTTCACATTTATCATGAAAACTCCTCCAGCTTCTATTCTTCTTAAGAAAGCTGCTGGTATTCAAAAGGGTTCATCTGTACCAAACAAAACTAAAGTTGGTAAGTTGACTCGTGCTCAGTTAGAAGAAATTGCGACTACTAAAGAACCGGATTTAACTGGTGCTGATTTAGACGCACGTGTTCGTACCATCGCTGGTTCTGCACGTTCTATGGGCTTGGAAGTGGAGCTATAAGACATGGCAAAGTTAACTAAACGTCAAAAAGCCATTGCTGCTGCTGTTGAAGCAAACAAAGTTTACACTTTGGAAGAAGCAGTACAAGTTCTTAACAGCCTACCTGCTGCAAAGTTCAAAGAATCTTTGGATGTAGCTGTAAATCTTGGTGTAGACCCACGTAAATCTGACCAGGTTGTTCGTGGCGCAACTACATTACCTGCAGGTACTGGTAAAACTGTACGTGTAGCTGTATTTGCTCAAGGCGCGCAAGCAGAAGCTGCTAAAGAAGCTGGTGCTGATGTTGTAGGTTTTGATGACCTTGCTGAAAGCATCCAAGGCGGAAACCTTGACTTTGATGTTGTAATCGCTGCTCCTGACGCTATGCGTGTTGTTGGTAAGCTCGGTACAATTCTTGGTCCACGTGGTTTAATGCCAAACCCTAAAGTTGGTACTGTAACTCCTGACGTAGCGAATGCTGTTAAAAACGCTAAATCTGGTCAGGCTCGTTACCGTGTAGACAAAGCGGGTATTATCCATGCTGCGATCGGTCAATTAGGCTTTGATGCTGCTGCTATCCGTCAAAACGTTGAAACCTTAGTTGCTGACTTGAAAAAGTTAAAACCTGCAACTTCTAAAGGTGTATACATCAAAAAGATCACTTTGAGCTCAACTATGGGTCCTGGTCTTACAGTTGATGTAAACAACGTTTCTAACTAAGTTTAGACTTAGTAAAGAATTTTAAAGTCCTGATTGGGGAAAGAACTTAAATAGAAATGTTTTCTATTTGGTTGGGTGGAGCAAAGCTCTATCCCTTACCCGTCAGGCGGACTTTGAATTGATAAATGAGAATTTATCAGCGTCAAAGACCTCAGGCGAAAAGATGTCATTTTCGAATAGCACTTTTCTTAATAAACCAGCCTGCGTAGACGCGGTGGTGTGATTTGTTCCTCCTCCGCGTGTAAGTCGAAAGGCTTACGAATTGGGAGTGTGCCCGTTGGGTACATAAATCACCTTAGGAGGTTTTACAATGGCTCTTCTTATTGAAGACAAAAAACAGATCGTTGCGGAAGTAAGTGAAGTTGCTTCTAAGGCGTTTGCAGCCGTTGTTGCTGACTACCAAGGCTTAAGCGTAGAGCAATTAACAACACTTCGTGTTGAAGCTCGTAAGTTAGGTGTTTCTACACGTATTGTACGTAACACTTTGGCTAAACGCGCACTTCAAGATACTCAATTCAATATCTTGAACGACAACCTTGTTGGTCCAACAATTCTAGGTTTTTCAACTTCTGAAGATGACATGGGTGCAGCTGCACGTTTGTTCGAAGATTTTGCTAAAACTAACAAAGCATTTGAGTTAAAAGCTGCTGCATTTGACGGCAAAGTTTATCAAGGTGCTGACGTTAGCGTAATTGCAAACCTTCCGAACCAAGAGAAAGCTCTTACTATGCTTGCCTCTGTCCTTCAAGCTCCTATTTCGAAATTGGGTCGCCTTATTACAGCGCTCAAAGAGAAAAACGAGTCAGAAGCTGCTTAATCAATTTTACACACCATTCAATATCCATTTGGAGTTATTCTCATGGCTTTAACTAACGAAGAAATCTTAAACGCAGTTGCTGAAAAAACTGTTCTTGAACTTGTTGAATTAATTTCTGCTTTCGAAGAGAAATTCAACGTTTCAGCTGCAGCTGTTGCTGTTGCTGCTCCAGCTGGTGGCGCTGCTGCTGCTGCTGAAGAACAATCTGAATTCAACGTTGAGTTGACTTCTTTCGGTGCTAACAAAGTAGCTGTAATTAAAGCAGTTCGTGAAGCAACTGGCCTTGGTCTTAAAGAAGCTAAAGACCTAGTTGAAGGTGCTCCTCAAGTTCTTAAAGAAGGCGTTTCTAAAGAAGAAGGCGAAGAACTTAAGAAGAAACTTGAAGAAGCTGGTGCTACAGTTACACTTAAGTAATTGTAAAAGGAGTCGGTTTTTAAATCGGCTCCATAAAATGGCTGATGGCTCTTGGGTCATCAGCCTTTTTGCGTTACAATAATCGGCTCGATTTTTGTTAGTTTTGTTTGTTTTTTAGAAAAATTCAAATAAAACAAGTAATTTCAAATGTTTACCAATATTTTTCTTTTTTAAAAATATTGTTAAGCGTTTTTATACCACTAAAAATTGCAGCATTTGTAAACAGTGGTGGCCATATCGGCCTGCGTAATTCCTTCTGAGCCCGTTCTGCAGGCGGGCTTGGTTTACTTTCCGAGGACTCCAGATGGCATACTCATATACCGAAAAGAAACGGATCCGTAAGAATTTTGGTAAATTGCCCCAAGTAATGGATGCACCGTACTTACTATCGATTCAGGTCGATTCGTACAGAACATTCTTGCAAGATGGCAAAACTCCAAAAAACCGCGAAGATATCGGTCTCCAAGCCGCATTTCGTTCAGTTTTTCCTATCGAAAGTTATTCTGGCAATGCTGCTTTAGAATTTGTTGAGTATAGCCTTGGTAAACCTGAGTTCGATGTACGCGAATGTATTCTTCGTGGTTCGACTTATGCGGCACCAATGCGCGTTAAAATTCGTTTGATTATTAAAGATCGCGAAACTAAATCAATTAAAGACGTAAGAGAACAAGAAGTCTATATGGGTGAAATTCCACTCATGACTGAAAACGGTACATTCGTCATTAATGGTACTGAGCGTGTAATCGTATCTCAATTACATCGTTCACCAGGCGTTTTCTTTGATCACGATAAAGGTAAAACCCACTCAAGTGGTAAAGTGTTGTATTCAGCACGTATCATTCCTTACCGTGGTTCATGGTTAGACTTTGAATTTGATGCAAAAGACTTAGTTTACGTACGTATTGACCGTCGTCGTAAATTACTTGCTACTGTTGTGTTACGTGCACTAGGTTATAACAACGAACAAATCTTGAATTTGTTCTATGAAAAAGTACCTGTGTATCTTGATATGGGTAGCTACCAGATTGACCTAGTACCTGAACGTTTACGTGGGGAAATGGCTCAATTTGATATTGCTGACAATGACGGCAAAGTTATTGTTGAGCAAGGTAAACGTATTAATGCTCGTCACGTACGTCAAATGGAAGCTGCTGGTTTAACAAAACTTTCAGTTCCTGATGAATACTTATATGAGCGTATCACTGCTGAAAATATTACTTTGCGTGATGGTGAGGTAATTGCTGCGAATACTTTGTTAAGCCATGAAGTTATGGTGAAGTTGGCAGAAGGTGGTGTTAAACAGTTCAATATCTTGTTTACGAACGATATTGACCGTGGTTCGTTTGTTGCTGACACTTTACGTGCAGATACAACGGCTGGTCGTGAAGAAGCATTAGTTGAAATTTATAAAGTAATGCGTCCAGGCGAGCCGCCAACAAAAGAAGCTGCTGAAAACTTATTCAATAACTTATTCTTCTCTTCTGAGCGTTATGACTTATCTCCAGTAGGTCGTATGAAGTTCAACCGTCGTTTGGGTCGTCCATACGAAGTTGGTACTGACCAGAAGTCACGTGAAGTAGAAGGTATTTTATCGCACGAAGATATCATTGATGTATTACGTACATTAGTTGAAATCCGTAACGGTAAAGGTGAAGTCGACGATATCGATCACTTGGGTAACCGTCGTGTACGTTCTGTTGGTGAAATGACTGAAAACCAATTCCGTGTTGGTTTAGTTCGTGTTGAACGTGCAGTTAAAGAACGTTTAAGCCAAGCAGAAACAGATAACTTGTCTCCACAAGATCTAATTAACGCTAAACCAGTTGCAGCTGCAATCAAAGAATTCTTTGGTTCAAGCCAATTATCTCAGTTCATGGACCAAAACAACCCATTATCTGAGATTACGCATAAGCGTCGTGTATCTGCGCTTGGGCCTGGTGGTTTAACACGTGAACGTGCGGGCTTTGAAGTGCGTGACGTACATCAAACTCACTATGGTCGTGTATGTCCAATTGAAACGCCGGAAGGTCCAAACATTGGTTTGATCAACTCGCTTTCAGTATATGCAAAAGCAAATGACTTTGGTTTCTTGGAAACACCTTACCGTAAAGTGGTAGATGGTCGAGTAACTGATGCAGTTGAATACCTTTCTGCGATTGAAGAAGTAGGTACTGTTATTGCACAGGCCGATTCTGCAGTAGATAAAGATGGCAACTTAACAGAAGAATTTGTTTCTGTTCGTCACCAAGGTGAATTCGTACGTATGCCGCCAGAAAAAGTGACGCATATGGACGTTTCTGCTCAGCAGGTTGTATCTGTTGCTGCATCACTTATTCCATTCCTTGAACACGATGACGCGAACCGTGCGCTTATGGGTTCAAACATGCAACGTCAGGCAGTTCCTACTCTACGTGCGGATAAACCGCTTGTAGGTACAGGTATGGAAGCGAACGTTGCACGTGACTCAGGTGTGTGTGTAATCGCAAACCGTGGTGGTGCAATTGAATACGTAGATGCTTCTCGTATCGTTATTCGTGTAAACGAAGATGAAATGATCGCTGGTGAGGCTGGTGTAGATATCTACAACCTCATTAAATATACGCGTTCTAACCAGAACACTTGTATCAACCAAAATATTATCGTGAATTTGGGCGACAAAGTTGCTCGCGGTGATATCTTGGCAGACGGTCCGTCTACAGATATGGGTGAGCTTGCGCTTGGTCAAAACATGCGCGTTGCGTTCATGACTTGGAATGGTTACAACTATGAAGACTCGATCTTATTATCTGAGCGCGTACTTCAAGAAGACCGTTTAACTTCTATTCATATTCAAGAATTATCTTGTGTAGCGCGTGATACTAAGTTAGGTGCAGAAGAAATTACTGCCGATATTCCTAACGTTGGTGAAGCTGCACTTTCTAAACTTGATGAATCAGGTATCGTTTATATCGGTGCTGAAGTTACAGCAGGTGACATCCTTGTTGGTAAAGTAACGCCTAAAGGTGAAACTCAGTTAACTCCTGAAGAAAAATTGCTTCGTGCAATCTTTGGTGAGAAAGCAGCTGACGTTAAAGATTCATCTTTACGTGTTCCATCTGGTACAAAAGGTACAGTTATCGATGTTCAAGTCTTCACTCGTGATGGCTTAGAGAAAGATGACCGTGCATTGGCGATCGAAAAAGCACAACTTGATGCTTACCGTAAAGACTTGAAAGAAGAATACAAGATCTTTGAAGAAGCAGCTCGTGAGCGTGTAATTCGTTTGCTTAAAGGCCAAGAGTCTAATGGCGGTGGTTCAACTAAACGTGGTGACAAACTTGTTGAAGAAGTGTTATCTGGTTTAGAGCTTGTTGATTTACTTGAAATTCAACCGGCAGATGAAGCAATCGCTGAGCGTTTAACTCAAATTCAAGTGTTCTTAAAAGAAAAGAGCGCAGAAATTGATGAGAAATTCGCTGAGAAGAAACGTAAGCTTGCAACAGGTGATGAATTAACAACTGGCGTGTTGAAAGTTGTTAAAGTTTACTTAGCTGTTAAACGTCGTATTCAGCCTGGTGATAAGATGGCTGGTCGTCACGGTAACAAGGGTGTTGTATCTAACATCTTACCTGTTGAAGACATGCCACACGATGCTAACGGTGTACCAGTAGATATCGTATTGAACCCGTTGGGCGTACCATCTCGTATGAACGTGGGTCAGATTCTTGAGACTCACTTAGGTATGGCTGCTAAAGGGCTTGGTGATAAAATCGAGAAAATGTTGAAAGAACAGCGTACAGTTTTAGAACTGCGTGAATTCTTAGACAAGATTTATAACAAAGTCGGTGGTGAGCAAGAAGATCTTGATAGCTTAACTGATGCTGAAGTCTTGGCACTTTCAGGGAACTTACGTGCAGGTGTACCTTTAGCTACTCCTGTATTCGATGGTGCTGAAGAAAGCCAAATTAAAGACTTGCTTGAGTTAGCTGGTATCTCTCGTACAGGTCAAACAGTATTGTTTGATGGCCGTACTGGTGAGCAGTTTGATCGTCCTGTAACTGTGGGTTACATGTACATGCTCAAATTGAACCACTTGGTTGATGACAAGATGCATGCGCGTTCAACAGGTTCTTACTCTCTTGTTACACAGCAACCGCTTGGTGGTAAAGCACAATTCGGTGGTCAGCGTTTCGGTGAGATGGAGGTCTGGGCACTCGAAGCTTACGGCGCAGCATATACTCTCCAAGAGATGTTAACTGTTAAGTCGGATGACGTTGAAGGTCGTACACGCATCTATAAGAATATTGTAGATGGTAACCATTATATGGATCCGGGTATGCCTGAATCGTTCAACGTATTGACCAAAGAGATCCGTTCTTTAGGTATCAACATTGAACTGAAAAATGGTGATTAAGTCGTAAGACTCACGATTTTTTAGGTAAAAACAATATTTGTGACCCAGTCGGGTAAGCGTTGCTTCCCGACACACGGAGAAAAAAATTGAAAGACTTGCTCGATATCATGCGTAAGAAAACGGACTCAGATGGTCATGCACCAATTGAGTTTGACCGTATCCGTATTGGTCTTGCGTCACCAGAAATGATTAAGTCATGGTCTCATGGTGAAGTTAAAAAACCTGAGACAATTAACTACCGTACTTTTAAACCTGAACGTGACGGTTTGTTTTGTGCCAAAATTTTTGGTCCAGTAAAAGATTACGAATGCTTGTGTGGTAAATACAAGCGTATGAAATACAAAGGCGTCATTTGCGAAAAATGTGGCGTTGAAGTAACTACAGCGAAAGTTCGTCGTGAACGTATGGGTCACATTGAACTTGCTTCTCCAGTTGCACATATCTGGTTCTTAAAATCGTTACCGAGCCGTATCGGTTTATTATTAGATATGACACTTCGTGATATCGAACGTGTATTGTATTTCGAATCATACGTTGTAACTGACCCAGGTATGACTCCGTTTGAAAAGTATCAACTTTTAACAGACGAAGAATACTTCAATGCACTTGAAGAACACGGTGATGAATTCACTGCGAAAATGGGTGCAGAAGCGGTTCAGGACTTGTTGAAAGATATCGATCTTGAAGCTGAAATCGCACGTTTACGTGAAGAAATTCCTCAAACAACTTCTGAAACGAAGTTGAAAAAAGCGTCTAAACGCTTGAAATTGATGGAAGCATTCAAAGATTCAAACAACAAGCCAGAATGGATGGTGATGAATGTACTTCCGGTACTTCCACCTGATTTACGTCCATTAGTTCCACTTGAAGGTGGTCGTTTCGCGACTTCTGACTTGAACGATTTATACCGTCGTGTCATTAACCGTAACAACCGTTTGAAGCGTCTTCTTGACCTTGCTGCTCCAGATATCATCGTACGTAACGAAAAACGTATGTTACAAGAGTCTGTAGATGCATTGCTTGATAACGGTCGTCGTGGTCGTGCAATTACTGGTTCTAACAAGCGTCCATTAAAATCTTTGGCAGATATGATCAAAGGTAAACAAGGTCGTTTCCGTCAGAACTTATTAGGTAAGCGTGTTGACTATTCTGGTCGTTCGGTAATTACTGTAGGTCCTACTTTACGTCTTCACCAATGTGGTCTTCCGAAGAAAATGGCACTTGAATTATTCAAGCCATTCATTTTCGCGAAACTACAAGCTTCAGGTCAGGCAACTACCATTAAAGCTGCGAAGAAAATGGTTGAGCGTGAGACTCCGGAAGTTTGGGACGTTCTTGCTTCTGTAATTCGTCAACACCCAGTAATGTTGAACCGTGCGCCAACACTTCACCGTTTAGGTCTTCAAGCATTTGAACCTATTCTTATTGAAGGTAAGGCAATCCGTCTTCACCCACTCGTTTGTGCTGCGTTTAACGCCGACTTCGATGGTGACCAAATGGCGGTACACGTTCCATTGACACTTGAAGCACAGTTAGAAGCTCGTGCATTGATGATGTCAACAAACAACATCTTGTCACCAGCAAACGGTGAGCCAATCATCGTTCCTTCTCAGGACGTTGTCTTGGGTCTTTACTACATCACACGTGATGCTGTAAATGCCAAAGGTGAAGGCATGGTGTTCGCGGATACTCATGAAGTAAACCGTGCACTTGCTACTGGTCAGGTTGCGATCCATGCGCGTGTTAAAGTACGTGTACACCAAACTGTTATCAATGAAAATGGTGAACGTGAACACCAAACTATTATTGTTGATACAACACCTGGTCGTTGTTTGCTTTGGGAAATTGTTCCACAAGGCTTAAGCTTTGACATGATCAACCTTGAGATGACTAAAAAGAACATCTCTAAATTGATCAACTCTTGCTACCGTAAACTTGGTTTGAAAGATACAGTTATCTTTGCTGACCAATTAATGTACTTGGGCTTCCGTCAAGCGACTCGTTCAGGTGTATCTGTAGGTATGGAAGACATGCTCATTCCACCTACTAAGCACACAATTATTGATAAAGCAGAAACAGAAGTTCGTGAAATCGAACAACAGTTCGAACAAGGTTTCGTAACTGCTGGTGAGCGTTATAACAAAGTTGTCGATATCTGGGCGCGTACAAACGACCAAGTTGCTAAAGCAATGATGGATAACTTGTCTTATACACTTGTTAAAAACAAACAAGGTGAAGACGAGAAACAAAAATCATTCAACAGCATCTATATGATGTCTGACTCGGGTGCCCGTGGTAGTGCGGCGCAGATTCGTCAGCTTGCTGGTATGCGTGGTTTGATGGCAAAACCGGATGGCTCGATTATTGAGACTCCGATTAAAGCGAACTTCCGTGAAGGTTTAACAGTACTTCAGTACTTTATTTCAACACACGGTGCGCGTAAAGGTTTGGCCGATACAGCATTGAAAACTGCGAACTCTGGTTACTTGACTCGTCGTCTTGTAGACGTAGCGCAAGACTTGGTAATTACTGAACCTGATTGTGGTACAGCGGGTGGTTTAGTAATGACTCCATTCATTCAGGGTGGTGATGTCATCGAGCCATTACGTGACCGCGTATTAGGTCGTGTAACTGCTGAAGACGTACGTCGTGCATCTGATGATGAAGTTGTATTACCTCGTGGTACGTTAATTGACGAGAAAATCGCAGCTCAGCTTGAAGAAGCTGGTGTCGATGAAGTTAAAGTACGTTCAGTAATCGCATGTGAATCAACATTCGGTGTATGTGCTCGTTGTTATGGTCGTGACCTTGCACGTGGTCACTTGGTGAACCCAGGTGAATCAGTCGGTGTAATGGCTGCACAGTCAATCGGTGAGCCGGGTACACAGTTAACAATGCGTACGTTCCACGTTGGTGGTGCTGCGAGCCGAACTTCTGCTGCGAACAGTGTTCAAGTACGTAATAAAGGTACTGTACGTTTCCATAACGTGAAAACTGTACAACATGCAAAAGGCCACTTGGTTTCAGTTTCACGTTCAGGTGAAATTGGTATTGCCGATGATTTAGGTCGTGAGCGCGAGCGTTATAAACTTCCTTACGGTGCAAGCATCTTGTTGAAAGATGGTGAAGCTGTAGAAGCTGGCGGTATCGTAGCGACTTGGGATCCGCATACACATCCATTGGTAACAGAAGTTGCTGGTAAAGCGCGCTTCAGCCAAATCGCTGATGGCGTAACTGCAACATCGAAAACTGATGATGCAACTGGTATGACTACTGTTGAAATCTTGCCTGTAACAGCTCGTCCTGCTTCTGGTAAAGATTTACGTCCTGCAATCGTGTTGGATACAACAGATGGCGGCGAACAGTTCTACTTCTTGCCACAAAATACAATCGTAACTGTCCGTGATGGCGAAACGATTGGTGTGGGTGACGTTATTGGTCGTGTACCACAAGAAACATCACGTACTCGTGATATTACCGGTGGTCTTCCGCGTGTAGCTGACTTGTTCGAAGCGCGTAAGCCAAAAGAGCATGCAATTCTTGCTGAAGTATCAGGTGTTGTAAGCTTCGGTAAAGAGACTAAGGGTAAAAACCGTTTGGTAATTACTCCTGATGATGGTTCTGAGATTTACGAAGAATTGATTCCAAAATGGCGTCAAATCAACGTATTCGAAGGCGAGCATGTGAACCGTGGTGAGACTATTTCTGATGGTCCACAAAACCCACATGACATCTTGCGTTTGAAAGGTGAAGTTGCATTAACTAACTACATCGTGAACGAAGTTCAAGACGTTTACCGTCTCCAAGGTGTAAAAATCAACGATAAGCACATTGAAGTTATCGTGCGTCAAATGTTGCGTAAAGTTGATATCACTGATGGCGGTGATACAAGCTTCATTAAAGGCGAGCAAGTGGATTACATCCGCGTTGTTCAAGAGAACCAAGCTGTCTTGGCTCAGAACAAGTTCCCTGCGAAGTTTGAACGTCAATTGATGGGTATTACGAAAGCATCGCTTTCTACTGACTCGTTCATCTCTGCTGCATCGTTCCAGGAAACAACTCGTGTGTTAACTGAAGCGGCTGTAACAGGTAAAGAAGATGATTTACGTGGCTTGAAAGAAAACGTTGTAGTAGGTCGTTTGATTCCAGCAGGTACTGGTCTTGCGTACCACTTAGAGCGTCGTCGTCAAGAAGCAGAAGCTGCAGAGCATGAGCTTCATAATGACTTCAGCGAAGTAGACCAAGCATTTAGCCAAGCATTAAACTCTGAACAATTCTAAGTTTAGACCGGCACTAAAAAAGGCACCTTAGGGTGCCTTTTTTATTTATATTTATTTATAACAATTTTAAATTGTAATTACATAAACATATTAAAGAGCCATTATTTTATTACTTAAGCGGGATAAATACTCCACAAAAACACACTAGGCTACCTGCTTATGAAGACTGGAGTAAATCTAATGAAAAAAATGATGATGATTGTTAGTGTTGGCCTGATGTCTACAACTTTGTTTGTTGGTTGTCAGAATGCAAGCCCAGAAAGTCAACGTATTGGTTCAGCTGCTATTGGTGGTGGTGCAGGTGGTGCAGTAGGAAAACACGTGGGCGGTAATATAGGTGCAGGTCTAGGAGCGGCACTGGGTGCAGGTGTTGCGGCTAATGCAAAAGGGTCTAGCAGTAAAACCGTACGTAATAGTGCAATTGGTGCTGGTGTCGGCGCTGTATTAGGTGGAGCAATTATTGGTGGCGATGCTGGTGCTGCTACAGGTGGAGCATTGGGTGGTAGTGCCGGTGCAGCCTATGAAGAGAAGAAAGGGAAGTACTAAAAATATCCTTAATAATTGTTAAACTATAGAAGTCTTTATGTGATTAAAGACTTCTTTTTTATAATTAAAATTTGGCTTAATAAATATAAAAGGCAGAGCTTTACAAAATATCAATCGATTAGGACAGACGGATAACACAATCTGATCAAATTCCTCATAAAAGGGGATTATTCTTTTCTCTAGAACAGATCATTGTGAGAACGGTCATGAAAAAAACAATTGGATTAGTTTCTGCTTTAATGTTGTCTACACTTATGTTCACAGGCTGCCAAAATATGAGCCCATCTGACCAACGTATTGGTGCAGCAGCAGCAGGTGGAGCACTTGGTGGTGGTTTAGGTAACCATGTAGGTGGAGGTATTGGTGCAGGCTTAGGCGCAGCGGTAGGTGCAGGCGTAGGCTCTAATACCCAAGGCGGCAGTAAACAGACAACGACTAAGAGTGCGATTGGTGCTGGTATCGGTTCAGTCGTAGGTAAAGCACTGATTGGTGGTGACTCTGGTGCTGCAATTGGCGGTGCGATCGGTGGTGGTGCTGGTGCTGCGATTGAAGAGAAAAGATAAAAAATTAACAAATAAAAAAATAAGCGCTTTTAGCGCTTATTTTTTATTGAGGAAAAGGTTTCGCCTTTTTACGTCTGATATAAAGCGTTTTTTGAACCTCTGCAATTCTTACCCCAGATTCATCAAAAATGTTTAGATGATAAGTTCTTAAAACAGGTTCATAGTTCTCGGCAAGTTCACGAATTTGTTCTATTTCAGCTAAATCAACTCGAATATCTGCATGTACAGTACTGCGCCCTGGGGAAAGAAAATTGATTTCGGCAGCTTTGTCCCAAACAATATATTTTGATCCGAGATGATGCATAAGAATCATCATATAAAATGGGTCAACCATTGAATAAAGGCTTCCACCAAAATGTGTACCGACTAAATTTTGGTTTTTCCAAGTCAGCGGCATCTTTACACGCACATGGCAAAGTTCTAAATTCATGATTTCAATATAAATCCCTGCGCCACGATAAGGGGGATAGTGATTAAATAGAAATTTTGAAATCGTAGGATTGTTCTGAAGTCTTCTTAAAATAGCCATAATAGTCAATTTTTTTTATTGCAACAGTATTCATACTAGATAAGTATCATCTTTTTTATATTGATGGCAATGCTCTATCCGACTAACGACATGATCGATTGAAAAACAAGATAGGAAATGATTATGCAGCCAAAAGTTCATACAGTAACAACAAGTGACCAACAAACGCTTTGTGCCAAGACATGGGGCGACGAAAAAAATACACCGTTGGTTTTAGTACATGGTTATCCTGACAATCAAGAAGTATGGGAATCAATCATTGAGCATTTGATTAATGACTTCTACATTGTCACCTATGATGTACGTGGGGCGGGTTTGTCATCTATACCAAAACGTATACGTGATTACCGTTTAGAGCGTTTATCTCTAGATCTCCAAGAAGTTGTTGATGAGTTATTGCCAAATCGTCAATTCCATATGGCTGCACATGATTGGGGTTCGATTCAGTCTTGGGAGTCGGTCACTGAGCCTAATTTCAAAGGTCGTTTATTATCATACACCACCATTTCTGGACCATGTCTTGATCATGCCGCTTTATTTTTACGTGATAAATTTAAATCTTCACCAGCTCAAATCTTAAAAATATTAACCAAATCTTGGTATATCGGGGCATTTCATCTTCCGTTATTAGCACCAACTGTATGGTCTCTATTTAGTCCTGAAAAATGGGGTAAAGTTCTTACTCAGTTGGAAAGGAAAAGTAATTTACCTTTAAATAATAATATTAATGCTGATGGTAAATATGGCATTAATTTATATCGTGCCAATTTTATTCCTCGCTTAACTGGCCCACGTCAACGTTATGCGCAGTGTCCAGTAAAAGCGGTTATTTTAAAATATGATACTTTTGTGAGCCCTGAATATATCACTGAGGCTATGCCAAAGTGGGTTGAAAAATTTGAATATGTAGAGCTTAACGCAAATCACTGGGCCATTCTGAGTGAGCCAGAGAAAATAGCAACTCATATTCGTGAGTTTATTAAAGCTCAAGCGTAACAGTGAAATAACTGCATAAAACTGTTAATTCGGCGATATTTTCGGCTTCATAGATATGAATCTGCTAGAATATTGCCTTTTGTTTTGCTCTGAACTTATTCATGAATGCTGTCGTTATTGCGATTGCAGTGATGTTCTTATTATCACTGGCGCGCGTTTCTGTCGTACTGACTTTAGTGGTTTCTGCCATTGTGGGCGGCCTCGTAGCAGGTTTAAGCCTTTCCCAAACCGTTGAAGCTTTTAACGCTGGTCTTGGCGATGGTGCTGAAGTTGCACTTGCCTATGCAGTGTTAGGGGCATTTGCTCTGGCACTTTCAAAATCTGGATTGCCTGATTTACTTGCCCATAAGCTGATTGGTCTATTGGGAATGGAAGCTGGAAAAAGCCGTCAGACTAAAGTGAAATATCTCCTCTTAGGTATTTTATTAATTTCTGCTATTTTCTCTCAAAACCTTATTCCAGTTCATATTGCCTTTATTCCTGTACTGGTTCCGCCACTGTTACGGGTAATGAACCATTTAAAATTAGACCGCCGCGCCGCAGCCTGTGTACTTACGTTAGGTTTGGTTGGTACTTATATTTTTCTTCCGGTTGGATTTGGTGCAATTTTCCTTGAACAGATTCTGATGGGAAATATCAACAAAATTGGGGCAGCGTATGGCTTGCATGTTGATCGGGCAATGATGCCAATTGGCATGGCCATTCCTGTTTTAGGTATGGTGTTAGGCACCTTGGTTGCTGTATTTATTAGCTACCGTAAACCAAGAATTTATGCTGATCGTGCGATTACACCTGTGACCACGATTGATCTAGATAAACCTCTTCGCGCAACAACCCAGGATGAAACAGCTGACTTAAAAGCAGATGCTGAAGAGTTAAAGCATGAAGCAGAGCAAGCACCAGTTATTGCAAAGAAAACGATCTTGATGGCATTGCTCGCAATTGGCTTGACGCTTGCTGCGCAGCTATATTCAGGTTCGATGATTTTGGGTGGTTTAGTCGGTTTTGCTGTTCTATCTACCGCCGGAATTTTTAAATGGCAAGATGCAGATGATGTCTTTGTACAAGGCATGCGAATGATGGCTTTAGTAGGCTTCATCATGATTTCTGCTGCCGGTTTCGCCTCAGTAATGACTCATACTGGTGATATTAATCAGCTAGTAAATGGTGTAGTCGAGATTATTGGAGATAACCGCGCGCTTGCTGCTTTCCTAATGCTTTGTATTGGCTTATTTGTGACAATTGGTATTGGTTCATCTTTCTCAAGTGTTCCTGTATTAGCTGTTATTTATGTGCCTTTATGTGTGCAGTTTGGTTTCTCACCATTAGCAACGATTGCACTTATTGGTACAGCAGCAGCATTAGGTGATGCTGGATCGCCAGCCTCTGATTCAACCTTAGGGCCAACAGCTGGTTTAGGTGTGGATGGGCAACACGATCATATTTGGGATACAGTCGTACCTACCTTTATTCACTTTAATATTCCGCTATTAATTTTTGGCTGGATCGCTGCAATGGTTTTATAAAGTTTTTATAAAATATTAAAGTGTGAACCTTCTTAATAACGATCTTTAGATTTAAATTAAGAAGGTTTTTTATTATCTAAATAAAACATGTATTTAAAATAAATTATATTAAAATGCTCGGAATTTGAAAGCATATTAAAATAGTTGGTAATATAAAATAATCTTGATTAATGAGGTTGGAATAAAAACCTATTAAAATAGTTGGATAATATATAATTTTATTTAAAACAGTAGTTTAAAAATAAACTATAAAATAATTTTATAATGAGTATTGCATGGTTTTAAAATAAATGTTTATTATAAATATAAATAAGGTTGGAGATATTAAAGTGTTCAAAAAAGCTTTGGTTATTGCATTAATGGGGATGTCTTCTTTTACTTTTGCTGGTAACTGGCAAGTGAAATTTGGTGGTAGTGTTATTGCTCCATCTGAAGATACAAATCTTTCTTCAAACACTGTAGTTGAAGCAGATCATGAGTATGCATTTACACCATCTGTAGAATATTTTTTTGGCCAATCTCCATTTTCGGCAGAGTTATTATTAGCAGCACCTGTTAACCATGATGTGTTGTTAAATGGAAATAAGGTAGCGAGTCTTAAACAGTTACCACCAACGATTACTGCTAAATATCATTTTAAAAATTCGACTCGTTTTACGCCATATATTGGTGTTGGTGCAACAGCATTTATTGCTTGGGATGAAGATGGCATTGTAAAAGATGTGAAAGAAGATTTTGGTGTGGCAGGACAAGTTGGTTTTAATTTCCAACCCGCGGATGCTAAAAACTGGGGAGTATTTGTAGATGTTCGTTATGCTGATTTAAGCCCAGAAGTTACTTTAAATGATGGGACTAAATTTGATCTAGATATTAACCCTTTTGTTTACACTTTGGGTTATAGCTATAAATTTTAAGCATAATAATAAATAGAAAAATATAATAATAAACCTAGACTCAGGCACCTCACATATATTTTATGTGAGGTTTTTTTATGGAATTTATTTGCACTAAAAAATCATAAAACAGACAGTTTTATACATATTTTCTGCAAGTTTTTTTCTAAACTAACTTCTATTCATTACAAACATGGGAAGAAAAACATGAATAACAAATTAGCGATTTGTTTTGCACTTCTGAGCGGTATTGCTTTTACACAAAGTTCACAAGCTGCGAGTTTTTCGTGTGATGCTGCAAAAACGAAAACGGAAAAAAGTATTTGTAAAAATCGTTCTTTAAATGATGCTGATGTAAAAATGGCAACAACGTATCAAATTGTCCTGAATGCTTTACCTATGGGTGGACGTGATAGTCAGAAAGATGCTCAATATCAATGGCTGAAAAAGCGAAATGCTTGTGCGGCTAGCGTAAGTTGTATCAGCAAAGCTTATCAACAACGCCAAAAACAGTTAGACACGATATTGCAAGATAGAGTATTAAGCCACGGCCCATTTTAATTAGAGTAAAAATTTTTAATATTCAGGATTGAAAAATTCTAGAAGTACTCCATTCATAAAGCATTCGAGAACAAACAGCTTCAAAATTTAAGGAGTGATTTATGAGTGAACAAGCATCACAAAATTATAGTTTCCAAGCAGAAGTTGCCCAGCTTTTACATTTAGTGACGCATTCTCTCTATTCTAACCCTGAGATTTTCTTACGTGAGCTTATCTCTAATGCATCAGATGCATGTGATAAATTACGTTTTGAAGGAATTAATCATCCTGAATATTATGAAAATGATCCGGACTTACATGTACGAATCAGCTTAAATAAAGAAGATAAAACCTTAACAATTTCTGATAACGGTATTGGTTTAAGCCAACAAGAAGCGATTGATAACTTGGGTACCATTGCAAAATCAGGCACTAAAGATTTCATGTCAAAATTGACTGGCGATCAAAAAGCAGATGCTCAGTTGATTGGTCAATTCGGCGTGGGTTTTTATTCTGGTTTTATTGTTGCCGACAAAATTACGGTTGAATCACGCCGTGCAGGCTTAGATGCATCTGAAGGGGTGCGCTGGATTAGTGGTGGTACAGGCGAGTTTGAAGTTCAGCAAATTGATAAAACTTCACGTGGTACCGACATTATTCTTCACTTACGCGATGATGCGCTTGATTATTTAGAATCTTATAAAGTTAAGCAAATCGTTAATAAATACTCTGACCATATTAGCTTGCCAATTGAAATGCAAAAAGAAGTTTGGCAGGAAGAAGAGGTTGCTGAAGGTGAAGAGCCTAAAGGCGGCCGAATGGTCAAAACTGACGAGTGGGAAGCGATTAACTCGGCAAGTGCTTTATGGACACGTAACAAGAGTGAAGTGACTGAAGAGCAATATATTGAGTTTTATAAAAACTTAACTCATGACTTTGAAGCACCACTGGCTTGGGCACATAACCGTGTTGAAGGTAGTACGGAATATACCCAATTACTCTATATTCCAAGTAAAGCTCCACATGACATTTTTACTCGTGAAGCAAAAGCGGGAATTAAACTATATGTAAAACGCGTCTTTATTATGGATGATGCGGATAATTTAATTCCGAACTATTTACGCTTTGTTCAAGGTGTAGTGGATAGTGCTGATTTACCACTTAATGTTAGCCGTGAGTTGTTGCAAGAAAGCCGTGATGTCAAAACGATTCGTGAAGGTAATGCACGCCGTGTATTAACTGTACTTGATGGTTTGGCTAAATCGGAAGATGAAAAAGACCAAGAAAAATTCAAGACCTTCTACAGTGAGTTTGGTTCAGTACTTAAAGAAGGCTTGGGCGAAGACTTTGGTAACCGTGAACGTATTTTAAAATTATTACGTTATGCGACTTCAACAAATGATGAGGTAACGACTTCTTTTGCTGACTATAAGGCGCGTATGAAAGAGGGCCAAAAAGCCATCTATTATGTGACTGCTGACAGTCTAGCAGCAGCGAAAAACTCGCCGCAGCTTGAGTTGTTTAAGAAGAAAGGCATTGAAGTATTATTAATGGCAGAGCGTGTTGACGAATGGGCAATGAATTTTGTTCAAGAGTTTGACGGTACGCCATTAAAGAATGTGTCTAAAGGCGCGGTTGATTTAGGCGATTTGCAAGATGCTGAAGAGAAGAAAGCACTTGAGCAAGCAGCTGAACAGTTTAAGCCTGTTGTTGAGAAACTAAGTGACTCATTAAAGGCTAAAACTAAAGAAGTACGTGTAACTACACGTCTAGTTGATTCTCCAGCGTGTTTAGTAACAAGTGAAGGGGAGTTGTCTCCGCAACTTATTCGCATGCTAAAACAAGCTGGACAAGCAGTGCCAGAAATCAAACCGATTTTAGAAATTAACCCTGAACATCCTTTAGTGAAAAAACTTGAAGGCTCAGAGCAGTTTGATGACTTGGCAAACGTGATTTTCGATCAGGCTGTGATTGCAGAAGGTGGTTTACCAGAAGACCCAGCAGCTTATGTGAAACGTATTAATAGCTTATTGTTGAAATAATTTTTTGATATAAAAAAGCCTCTGGACTATCAGGGGCTTTTTTTTGTGGATAAAGAAAGAGTTATCCACAATTTGGGAATTTATGATTAAAAATTAGCTTCTAGATTTATTTGAACGCTGAGCTGGTGTTTCGGATCATCATCAATATGGTTAAAAAAATTAAGATCATTTTGCATAAAAATCCAATCTCTCCATATCGGTTGGCGCCATGAAATATAAGGACCCCAGCTATTTAGTCGAATATCATTTTTGGTATATACGCCACCGCTATAAATACCGTAAGTCAGACTATTATCTTTTACAAACTCAAATTGTTGAAAAGTCCAATTGCCCCAGTTGTAATCTTCATTTTCGCTCTTGTTTACATTAAATTTATTAGAAAATAATGTGTTATCTTGCATTTTTTGCGTTAGGTTTAACGTGGTTTCAGTGTAGTTTCGGCTAGTAGAGCCGTAGCGAAATATCTGCTCTGTATCAAAGCTAATGTTATGTCTCAAATTCCATTTCTTTTTTGCCAGAAACTGGACATACACATCATTCTCAGAGTTAGAGCCTAAATCAAGGTCATTTTCAAAAGGCATCCAAGTTGAAATGGTGGCCCAGCTTGCACTCAGTGGATTAGTAGCCGAAATCTGTGCCGATGAGGTCTTCTTTTTTTTCTTACCAAAGGCTTTATAAGTTTGTTCAGGCTGAGTCGCACGTTTCCATAACGTATCATTTCCAAATACAGCCATAAGCTCTTGAATTAAACCAGTATCAGCTAAAGCATTGTTTGCTTCTACTTCACAAGGTGAGCGTGAAAGTGATTGTGTTTTTACTTTAGTGAAACTCGTAGAAGAATAGGGATAACGCCGTGACCGTTGGTGTTTTAAAGAGTTATAAAAAAATTGAGTATGTGGAAGTAAAGCTAATACACCTAAACTATAAATACAAATGAAGACTGTCGATTTATTTTGAAATGGAGAAGAAAATTGATTCATTTTAAAAGATAAGGAATCAAAAATAAAATTAGAACAATACTTTAAAAGGCTAAGCTTAAAATTTTATTTAAAAGTATTTTATTATCCATCACCTTGGATGAGGTCCAAGGTGATGTTTGCTAGCTTAGAAAAGTGCTTCTAAACGCAAGAAGGTGCTGACAAAATGATTACGGTCTTCGCGGTGATCATTCAAGTAATTTACATCGCCTTGTACAAAGAACCATTCACGTAAAACAGGTTGGCGCCATGAAACAAACGGTCCCCAACTGTTTAAACGCAAGTCATTGTTGTTGTAATAACCACCTGTATAAATACCATAGTTAAAACGGTTGTTTGCAAAGAAACTGTGTTCGCGGAAAGTTCTGTTTTCCCAAGCTAAATCATCGTCTTGATCATCTGCATAGGTCAGGCTGAACTGATTCGATAAAAACGGTTGATTCGGTCTAGCATGAGTAAGTTCAAGATTCGTACGTAAGTAGTTTTCGCTGTCTATGCCGTAACGATAAATTTGTTCAGCATAAAACTTAAAATCATTACGAAGTTGCCAATCTCTCGATGCTTTTAAACGAACATAAATATCGTCTCCAGAACGAATACCTAAGTCTGCATCGGTTTCAAAAGGCAGTTTTTTCGAGAAATTTGACCAACGTAAAGCAATTGAGCTGTTGTCATCTCGAGTTTGCTTACCATCTAACTTCTTATTAGAGTCTTGATTTGGGTTTTGGTTAATATTGGCTGGGCTGTTATTAAATTCATTATCTAAAGAGTCATCACCAAATACCACGCTTAAACGTTTTTCTAGCGTAGGGAGCTTAATCTTACCGCGAATTCTGGGCTTAATTTCAAAGTTGTCGTATTCATTCCAATAGTTATCCACCATGACGCGAATGGTTGCTGTTGCAGGTTTTTGTGGATCAACTTCACCAAACCAATTATCAATTTTTTCAGAAGTACGATCGGCCCAATTACGAATTTTCTTTTGCTTACGATCAACCCAGGTTTGATCTTCGGTTTGTTCGGTAGGCGGAACAATAGGCTCATTAGACTGCTCTGGAAAAATGGTTGGGGTTGCATCCACCCAGCGCGGAATTTGATCTAAGAGATTTTCGTCTGTGGTGACTTCAGTTTGTACTCCAGATGATGTACTTCCTACTTGTTGGTTTGCAGAAGAAGAGGCGGTCTCTGCATGAGCGATGCATACTGAACCAAATCCAATCGTTAAAAGTGCAAAAAGCTGCCGGTACGGCATTACATGAAATGTTTTCATATCTATCTTTATGTTTTGTTGTTGTTTCCACTTTTGTTGATTTTTCTAATAAAATCAAGAGGGAGACACAAAAGTTAAGTAAATTTAACTTTTTTTACATATTTGAAATAAATGAAAAAGTTTAAGCTATTAGCGATTATTTTTAGCCAAAAAAAATCCCCCAGTGAAGGGGGATGATAGATCAAGGAAACTTCAAATTCCGATCATTAAACACATAAAAAACAGAACATTACAGCGCGAATATTCTAAGCGGCAATAATAAACTGATTTTTAGCAATTAGATAGTTCTTTTTTTAGAACGCTCTATTGCTAAAATGATGATAAAACATACGATTTGATCACATTTTAATTGTGTTCATTTATTTCTTTGGAATATCGCAAGTTTCATCGGTACAAACAGCTGCATCATCTTGCTCGACTTCTTCACTATCTGCTTTGATTTGTGCTTTTTCCAAAACTTGTAAAAAGACTTCACGAGGTTGAGCGCCAGCAAGAGCGATTCTTTGGTCGAATACAAAAAATGGCACGCCAGTTACATTAAGCTGCTCACGTGCAATTTTTTCATCATGGCGGACAAAGTCAGATAGTTCGTTGGTATCTAGGACATATTCAACTTCGGCATTATCAAGGCCAATACGAGACGCAATTTCTTCTACAACTTCACGTTCGCCAATTGCGAGACCTTCGGTCATATAAGCATGGAAAAAAGCTTCTTTAGCTTCATTACCTAAACCTTTGCTTTGCGCAAGGTGAATAATACGGTGTGCATTGAAACTATTGCCTGAGTTCGCCTTTTGCCATTGGAAATCAATACCTTCAGAGGCAGCCATGGCCGCAATATTGCGCTCCATTTCTTCCATCTCTTCATAGGTACGGCCATATTTTTTAGCTAAGCGCTCAGTATTCGAAGTGTCATGTTTTGCTGGCGCATCGGGATCTAATTCAAAACTATGCCAGTGAATTTCAAGATCAATACCTGCTTCAGCAGCTACATGTTCAAGGCGTTTTTTGCCGATATAACAAAAAGGGCAAACTACATCAGACCAGACATCAACACGCATGGGAGAATCTCATAAATTTTAATTACCCATCATAATAGGGATGATGGATAAGGATTTAAAGCTTTGAGTAGCGAATACAGTGTTGCGTATTGTGAAATAAATGGCATATAAAGAAGAATAAGCTCTATTTTATAACTATAAAGAGCAAAACTATAAGAAGGGAAATAGGAGGTGTGTATGCGCCGAGTTTTGATTGCGATTGCAAGTCTGATTGTTATCACAAGCATTATTTTTTTTACCTATCAGCATATCAAACAGCAGCAAGCCAAAGACAGTAGTCAAATGTTTGATGTCGTCATGACTGAAAAAATGAATCAGCTTTATGACCAAGCACAAGACTGGTCTAAACCCGTCGAGCTTGATATTCACGATAAGCGTTTGGCAGGACACTATAAGCAAATTTCAGAATTTCTTTTAAGTTATTGGATTCAAAATATTAATGCACGTAATGCATACTTAAGAGAACTCAAAGCAGCCAAATGGGATACTTTCTTAAATGTGGACCGTTTAGATATTGATAAAAAACAAAAATTTGCAGAAACCGAAAAGATGCTAGCCGATGTCCGTAAAGCGTCAGATCAGTACCAGACTGAATATGAAAAGATTCATAAAACTTTCTTAGCAAAGGTTCAAGAACTATCGGTTGATGCAGAGATGAGGCAACTTCTTGAAATGAAATTGGGAACTCAGCAAAAAGCAGATCAAGACCATGCAATTTTTATGATTGAGCTACAAATTTTAGATAAAGCTGAACAAATGTTTAAGCTTCTAAAAAATTATGAATGGCAAAAGAAAGATCAGATGATTCTTTTTCATGAAAATGCTCAGGTCAAAAAGTTTAATGGGCTTTATCAAGATGTTCTAAAGCTAAATGCAAAAATTGAAAAAATTAAGAAAAAAAATGTGGCTGCACTCGAAGGAGATTTAAAAGAATAAGCGAAGTATGAGCATCAAATATTATGATTTGGTGCTTTCGGCTTTTCCTTTATTTAAAAAAGATTGTAATAAACTTTGAGAAGTTTGTAGTTTGTTTAACTGCTCAGACACATGCATGAGTTCAGTTTGCAGTTTTTCTTGAACCACTGAGCACAACGTAAATACGCGTTCATCTAAATCAAAACAAGGCAACAAGACCTGAATGTCTTTTAGATTCATTCCTGCATCATTTAATATTTTAATTTTCTTAATATTTTCAATATCTTTTTGCGTGTAACTTCGATAGTTATTACTCGCCCGATGAGGCTGTATAAGCCCTAAACTCTCATAATAACGCAGCATACGAGGGCTTACTTTTGTGAGTTCGGCAACTTTGGCAAGGTTCATAAAATAGGGTTGACCTTAACAGTAGTGTCATAGTTTAGCATGTTTATATCTTTCAAAATGGTACTTGTTCAATGATCAGAAAACTCATTTTATTGGTGTTATTCGGCTTAATGTCATTTGTTGCAAATGCCAAAACAATTGAACTTCAGGAGAACAACATGCGTCAAATATTTGTACTTCATGGTTATTCAGCCTCTATAGATGATCACTGGTTTTTAGACCTAAAACATCAGATAGAAGACGAACATACAATCGTTACCTTAATTCCATTTCCAGATTCTGAACATCCGGATGTGGAAGCATGGCAGAAAGTTTTAGATCAACATATCCCTACTGTGGATGAAAATACGTATTTCGTTGCTCACAGTTTAGGTGTTATTACTTTGCTACACTTTTTGCAAAGACATGATTACCAGAATGTTGGTGGAATGATTTTAGTATCTGGATTTTCTGGTCCAATTTCAGATTTTTCTCCACTCGATGCTTATATAACAAAAAGCAAAGTCGATACGAGTTACTTTCATCGCATAAAGAAAAAACTTGTGTATTTGTCTGATAATGATGATTTGGTTCCACCAAAACTTACGATTCAATTCGCTAAAGAAATTGATGCGCCGTACATTACAGTGCCTAATGGCGGGCACTTTTTAGGAAGGGAAGGTTATACGACGTTTCCACAAGTTGTGAATTCTTTAAAAGAGATGTTAGAGAGCAAATAAAATTTATAAAATAAATCGCATTCTATAATCTGGACACTTTTGTCTCAGTTATAGAGTGCTTTATAGGATGCAGTTTTAATAAATAGAAGAACCGTACTATTACATTAAAAAATTTAATTATATTTACCGTTTATCTGAGCATTACTGAATCAAATTCGACTTTGTTGTAGCCTATTCATAGATACTTTTAATTTAATCATCATCTTTTTAATTTGAATAGGGTGACTGATTTTTGGAGCAAGTTATGAACTTTCTAAAACAATCAGCCTTCATTGCTGTATTTGCTTTTATGGGTTTACCGACTGTTCAAGCAGAAGAGGTGGCTACTTTACCAACAATTCGCGTTATGGCTGAATCTGAGCTACGTGAAGAGGTGGGATTTGTACCCTTCCAAGAAGATAAAAAAGTGCGTCAAGCTCTGCAACATCATGAGTATAAAACTCACTACGATATACAAAATGCTTTAGTCCCTGAAGGCATGACTACTGTAGATTATCAGCCAGTTATGGCACAACCTGATTTGTCTCAACTTTCTCCATTCTTACAACAATACATTTTAGCGGTAGCAGGAGGAATACAGTCCTCTGACCCGACCAACGGTATTTTTAAAATGTTAGAGCCTCTGAAAATTGACCGAAGTAATGTCGATGCTTTTCGTGATGGGACAATGAAAGTGAATATTAATGACATTATAGATTTACAGAAGAAAATCGAAAATGGATTAGCTGGTCGATAAGTTAATTTATTTTGTATATTCATAGGATGTTTATTTACTACTTATCTAAAAATAAAAAATATATTTATTTGGATGTTGAAATAGACTGAGAGAATTCTTCTTAGATAAGTAGAAATTTAAATATTGTAAGTTTAATATAGCTACTATATTGAATTTTATAATATTTAGAGGGCACTGTGGAAATAACAGAAAGTTTAAAAGAAATAATTAAAGCTAGTCCAACTGCTCCCTTCCTTTTTATTGGTTCAGGTTTTTCTAGACGTTATTTAGGTTTAGAGGATTGGAAAGGATTATTAAGTAGATTTGGTTCTAAATTGCCTTCTGGTTTCATACGTTACGTTAGTGAAAGTAATGGTGATCTTGCTCTTGCAGCAGAAAAGATGTCAGACCCTTATTCTGAATATTGGTGGTCACTACCAGAATCAGAAGAAATAGCTAATAAACCTGAGTGGCATACTCATATCTCTTCACCATTACGATACGATATATGTGAATATCTAAAATCTTGTGATATGGATAATAGAGGATTAGAGAACGAGCTAAAAATACTCACCTCAAGTAAAACAATTATTGATGGAATTATTACAACAAATTGGGATTTACTTTTAGAAAATCTTTTTGCTAAGGATAATTATAAAGTTTATGTAGGACAGGGAAGCTTATTATTTTCTAATCCTCAAAAATTGCAGAAATATATAAAATACATGGTTGCTGTACAGACCCAAAATCTTTAGTGCTAACTAAAAAAGATTATGATGATTTTCACAAGAAAAATCCTTATTTAGCTGCAAAACTTTTATCAATATTTATAGAGCATCCTATTATATTCATGGGGTATTCTTTACATGATGAAAATATAAGATCAATTTTATGTTCTATTTCAGAAATGATGTCAAATGAAGAGCATAGAGCAAAATTGGCTAATAATTTAATTTTCATCAATTGGGAAAAAGATGGTATTGATTCGATTTCTAAAACGCATTTAAATTTTAGTGAAAGTAAAAGTATACCTATAACAGAAATAAAAACTGACGATTTTTCAAAAATTTTTTTAGCTTTACAAGGTAATGAACGTAAAATTCCTGCATATATTTTACGTATTTTTAGAGAACAATTTTATGAAATTGTCCAAGGGGAAGAACCAGAAAATAAATTATACTGCCCTACAGATATTGATGAAATTATTCAATCAGGTAAAGAAATAGAGTTTGTAGCAGGATTCGGGGTTGCAAAGGAAAGATATGGTAAAGTTGGGTTAAGAGGAGTTGATTTTAAAATGATACTATCAGATGCCATATATGGGGACATTGAGTTTGATAGAGCACAAATTCTAAATAATACTCTTTCAGATATCTGTAAGCCAACAGTATATGTTCCTATTCAGAGATTCATTAAAGCGGATCCTAATTTTAAGCCATTGAAAAATGCGCCTACGAACTTTAAAAATTTATTTAATTTTAATGAGAAAACATTTGTATCTAAGATAGCTAAAGGTTATAGAAATTCTTATAAAACGAAAAATCTTATTTCTGTTGATATTGTAGAGATTATTGAAAACCGCCAATATAGTGAACCTATCCGTGCAGATTACTTAGGGCAGTATATAGTTGATAATAACTCACCAAAAAATTTAAAAATTTTAGAAGGTTATTTGAAAGAAAATTTTGAAGAATATTGGAATAATTCAAATTATAAACGTTTAGTTTGTATTTATGATTGTCTAGTTAATAAATAAAAAATCCCCGCATTGAGCGGGGATTTTTTTATCTTGGTGTTAATTAAACACGTTCGATCACTGTTGCAATACCTTGACCAAGGCCGATACACATGGTCGCAAGACCGATTTGAGTATCTTGTTGTTCCATTACGTTCAACAACGTAGTGGTAATACGCGCACCAGAACAACCTAGTGGGTGACCCAAGGCAATCGCACCACCATTTAAGTTAATGATGTCTTGCTTGTCGTAAATACCTAAGCCTTTCATTACTGATAAGCCTTGAGCAGCAAATGCTTCGTTTAACTCGATAGTTTGAATATCAGCCATCGTTAAACCAGCACGTTTAAGGGCTTTTTGAGTTGCTGGAACTGGACCGTAACCCATGATTGCTGCGTCACAACCTGCAACTGCCATAGAGCGAATTACAGCGCGTGGTTTTAAACCTAATGCTTGTGCGCGTTCAGCAGACATAAGTAACATTGCAGAAGCACCATCAGATAAAGCTGAAGATGTAGCCGCAGTTACAGTACCGCCTTTCGGGTCAAATACAGGACGTAATGCTTTGAACGCTTCAAGGTTTGCATCTGGACGAATTACTTCATCGATGTCGCAAAGGATTTTAAAGCCATTCGCATCATGGCCTTCAACACCAACGATTTCGTTTTTGAAACGACCTTCTTGAGTTGCAGCCCAAGCACGGCGGTGAGATTCAACACCAAAAGCGTCTTGCTCTTCACGGCTAATACCATTCATGCGACCTAACATTTCAGCAGTTAAGCCCATCATATTAGATGCTTTTGCATAGTGTTTAGATGCTTCTGGGTTTAAGTCGATGCCGTGCATCATACCTACGTGACCCATGTGCTCTACACCACCAATAATGAAAATATCACCTTGGTTTGTTGCAATCTGTGCAGCAGCAGTATGAAGCGCTTGCATAGAAGAACCACAAAGACGGTTTACTGTTTGACCAGCAACAGTTTTTGGTAAGTCAGCCAATAGGCCGATGTTACGGCCAATATTCATACCTTGTTCTAGAGTCTGGTTTACACAACCCCAGATCAGGTCTTCAACTTCGTTTACATCAAACTGGTTACGAGCAACGAGTGCACGAACCAATTCAGCAGATAAGCTGTCAGCACGTACATTACGGAACATACCGTTTTTGGTTTTACCCATTGCAGAACGTACGCCATCAACGATGACAACGTCACGTGGATTTAAAGTAGCCATTCACGTTGCTCCTTAACCGTAGAATTTTTTGTTGTTAGCAGCCATGTCACGCAACATTTGTGGCGCTTCATAAGCCTTACCTAAGTGTGCATATTTGTCGCAAAGTGCAACGTATTCAGCAACACCTGTTTGGTCGATATAACGACATGGACCACCACGGAATGGAGGGAAACCTACACCCATAATCATTGCCATGTCTGCTTCAGCAGCAGTTGCAACAATGTTGTCTTCTAAGCAACGAACTGTTTCGTTACAGAAAGCAAGCATCATGCGGTCAATGATTTCTTGGTTATCAAACTCGCGTTTTTCACCAGTGACGAAAGGAGCAATGATTTCATATGCTGTTGGATCAACAGTTTTTGTTTTTTTGCCTTTCTTATCGAGTTCGTATTTGTAGAAACCAACGTCATTCTTTTGGCCAAGACGTTTAGCTTCGTACATTGCTTGGATTGAACCTTTGTAGTCTGGCTTCATACGGTCTGGGAAACCTTCAGCCATGACTTCTGCACCATGCACACCTGTGTCGATACCTACAACGTCGATAAGGTAAGCAGGACCCATTGGCCAGCCAAATTTCGACATTACATTGTCAACTTGCTGGAAGTCTGCGCCGTCTTTTACAAGAAGGTCGAACGCACCGAAGTAAGGGAACAATACACGGTTAACCAAGAACCCTGGGCAGTCGTTTACAACGATTGGTGTTTTACCCATTTTTTGAGCAAGAACAACAGTAGTTGCAATCGCTTCTTCAGAAGTCTTTTCACCACGAATCACTTCTACAAGCGGCATCATGTGAACTGGGTTGAAGAAGTGCATACCAACGAAGTTTTCAGGACGTTGTAATGCTTTTGCTAAACGCGTGATTGAAATCGTAGAAGTATTAGAAGCAATAATCGTATTTTCACGAACATTCTTTTCAGTGTCTGCAAGAACGATTTCTTTTACTTTTGGATTTTCTGTAACTGCTTCGATCACGATATCAACTTCTTTAAACTCATCGTAGCTTAAAGTAGGACGGATACGTGCAAGCGTTTCACCCATTTGCGCAGGTTTCATTTTCTTGCGTTCAACTTGTTTAGTTAACAAGCTGTTCGCTTCTTTCATACCTAGAGCAAGTTGTGGGTTACCAATATCTTTCATAATAATTGGTGTGCCTTTGCTTGCCGCTTGGTAAGCAATACCACCACCCATGATACCAGCGCCAAGTACAGCTGCTTGGTTTACAGGGTGTGCACCTTTTTCATATTTTTTAGCAGTTTTCTTAACAACTTGGTCATTGAGGAATAAACCAATCAATGCACCAGCTTGTGGTGTAATCGCAGCTTTTGCAAAACCTTCAGCTTCAGCTTTTAATGCTTCGTCACGCGCAAGGCTTGCACCCGCTTGTAATGAATCAAGTAATAATTTTGGAGCAGGGTATTGAGCAGGGTTTGCTTTAGCAAGTACGGCACCTTTTGCAGTATTGAACGCCATCATTTGTTCAAGCGGGTTCAATTTTACAGCTTCAAGCTTTTCTTGACGTTTTGCTTTCCAGTTTAAACGACCAGAAATTGCTTGCTTAACCAAGTCAGTTGCAGCTTCAAGTAATTTATCAGCAGCTACAACTGCATCTACAGCGCCATCTTTTAGAGCAGCAGCCGGTTTTTTAGGAGTAGCCATTGCCATCCATTCAACCGCGTTGTCGATACCGATCAGACGGCTTAAACGTACGCTACCACCGAAACCTGGGTAGATACCAAGTTTAATTTCCGGTAAGCCCACTTGTGCAGCTTCTGACATCACACGATAGTCACAAACTAAACACATTTCAAAACCGCCACCTAACGCCATACCGTTAATAGCAACTACTTTTGGAATCTCTAAATCTTCAAAACTATTGAAGATTTCGTGAACAGGCATAAGCCAGTCAACAATCGCTTTTTCGCCTTGTGCGAAGTTTTCACCAAACTCGGTAATGTCTGCCCCAACAATAAATGTCGATTTGCCTGAGGTAACAACTAAGCCTTTAATATCATTATTTGCTTTTACCGCAGCAATAGCAGCTTGGAAATCTTCAATTGTTGCACGGTTAAATTTATTGACCGACTCACCTTGTAAGTCAAAGCGGAATTCTGCAATTCCGTCCGAAAGCATTTGGACGGTAATGGCATTGCCAGCGTGGATCATGCCTGATCTCCTTAGTTTTGGAGGACTTCTAAGTTGATGTTATGAAGCGTGTGCACATCTTAGGTACACATTTATGCTTCGCTAATCTTACGATAACTATATCTAAAAAAAACCTGACAAGTTGTATCAAGCCGTGACGCAAGGGTCATCAATTATTTTTAAATAATTTTTTTAATCTATATTTATGAAAAATATATTTTTAATTGTAAAAGCTTCTTGTTAAGAGGGGGTAAGATAAAGCTGGGAAATGTAGTAGACAATTAATAAATTATTTTTGGTCTAGTAATAAAAATTAATATTTTGTGTGAATTATTAGACAGACAGTATTGTCTATTTTTTTATCTTTGGATAAACTTTGTGTTATAAAAATGTTCAATAAAGTATCTATTATGTTAAAAAATAAATTTATGATTTTGGCTATCCTTCCTTTTATGTTGAGTGCATGTGGAGGCGGTGGTTCTAGTGATAATAATTCTGCAAATAACAACCAAAGTGGTACATCACAAGATTCTATTGCGGATGGTACGCGTTATTATTTTATGGATTACAATGCTAATGAAAAAACAGATGAGCTAAATAATGCTTATTTTGAAATTTTTAATAAAAAATCAATAGATGGCTCCTCTAATCAAGCTTTAAATGAGTATTTATTAACAGAGAAAAAACTCTATTTCCCTACTGATAAAGCACTCAATGTCATGAATTTTAATTCAATGACAGATTGGAGATTAGACATCATTGGAGATGTTAAAGAGGATTGGAAATTTCAAAGAGTTGATTTATCTGATAAGAATATGTTTGATACTGTCTTGCCAGGATATCGAGCATTAGGCTTTTCAGTGAGTGATGAAAGTACGACTAATGGGCGTCTATTTCTTACTACCTATGGACAGAATAAATTCCCTCAAGGGAGTAGCTGTTATCGTTTAGTTTCAAAAAAATCTAATCAAGAAACATTTGCATTTAATATTGATCAAAACTATGAAATTAATCAAAGTTTTGATCAGTTTGATGCTGAAAATGGTCCTTATCTTAATTATTTGAATCAAACAAATCCATTTGGTTTTACTTATAAAGCAGTTAAGGGATCATGGCAAAATGTTCTATGGACAACGATTTATGATACTACTTTAGGTTTTGCTATTGGTGATGGTGTTGCGGTGCAATATCAAGGTAAGCTCTATAAAGCAAATTATACGAGTAACATTGCTTGGACTGCTGATCAAGAGATTAAGCATTGGGAAATATATTTAAAAAATACAGATGATCCTGAAGAGCTCCGTTTTGCCCAATTAACAATTGCTCAATTGAAATCTGGTTGTTATGCCTACAATGAAACCGCTGCAAAAGCACTTGTTTCTCTGACTGGATTAGATTGGAAACCATATCAAGACTAACTTTGGAAGTTGAGTTTGAGAAATCTCAAAAATGGTTATTTTTGAGATTTCTATTTAGCCAAAAAATAATACTTGCTGATCTAGGTCTGAATTTTCTTCGAGACTTTGTTATTATTCCCTCAATTTCAAATTCCTTCGAAGTATCTTTAAAGATGCTTAAATGCGAGTAACTATATGATTAAGTGGATCATATTAGCGATTTTTGTGATATCAGCATTGTATATCCAACATCGCGGCAAAGTGCGTCACTCGTTTTATCGTCAATTTTTTGACCATTCAACCTTGCTCGCACCGATTAACTTTTTAATGTACATCTTTTCAAAGGTGCCGAATCAGCCTTATATCGACACACAGCATTTTAAAGATTTAAAAGTGCTGGATGAAAATTGGGAAATGATTCGAGATGAAGCGAAAGCTTTATATGACCAAGGCGGAATTAAAGCTTCAAGTACCTATAACGACTTAGGTTTTAACTCATTCTTTAAAACAGGTTGGAAGCGTTTTTACCTCAAATGGTATGAATCGAGTCATCCATCTGCTGCTGAGCTTTGCCCAAAAACTACAGCACTTCTTAAAACATTGCCGACAATTAAAGCAGCAATGTTTACCGAGCTTGCACCTGACAGCCGTTTGGTAAGACACCGTGATCCATATGCAGGTTCTTTGCGTTATCACTTAGGTCTAATTACACCAAATGATGATCGTTGTTTTATTGACGTCGATGGCGAAAGATATTCTTGGCGTGATGGTCAAAGTGTTGTGTTTGATGAAACTTATATTCACTATGCTGAAAATAAGACTGATCAAAACCGTATTATTTTCTTTGCAGACGTTGAACGTCCAATGAAAGTAAAATGGATGGAGCGTTTCAACCATTGGTTTGGTCGTAATGTGATGACTGCGGCAAGCTCACCGAATGAAACAGGCGACCAAACAGGTGGCCTAAATAAAGCTTTTGGTTATGTCTATCAAATTCGTATTAAAGCTAAAGCATTAAAAGCTAAAAACCGTAAGTTGTATTACTTCTTAAAATGGTTCCTCATGCTTGGGATTTTCTTCCTGATTTTTGTTCGACCATATGTATTTTAATTAAAGCGCCCGAAAGGGCGTTTTTTATTTTGATTATTTAAATAATTTGCATTTATTTTATGCATTTAAAAAAGATTATTGGCATGAATAGTACTTTATTTAAGATTTTAGGTGAATTTTATATTAATTATTGGGATGATAATACAACTGGTAAATATATACCTTTCTTGTACTTAATAAATTTAAAAATTTGCGTGGAATATAAATGAATACGGTGATGAAACAAGCTTTAGTAATAACTACATTCAGTGCAGCAGTAATATTGACTGGATGTGGTAAATCTAAGCCAGAGCCAAAATCAAAAACAGAAAAAGTTGAGGTAGTTTCGGATTGGAGTTGTACACACCCTGAGAATTTAAATCAGATTCAAACTTCTTTGAAAAAAGAATATTTGAAGCAAATTGAGCGTAGCTTAAGACAAAGTCAATATCAGGTTGATGCAGATATTCTTAATAAAATTAATCAAGGTTTGAAGTTTGAAATTAAAAATATCCGCACTTTACCATTAGAAGACGAAAGCCAAAAAAATACACAATTAAGTTGTGAAAGCCAATTGGTCATTTCACTGCCGAAAGGTTTACAAAAACGTGCGGAAAAAGCATATATTGAAGAGCTGCGTCATTCTGATGAAGAATCGCAGACGCTCAATGACTATTTTTCGGATAATGAATCATCTTTGACTCTTGAAAATGACCAATTGAAAGGTGACTTTTTCTATAACATCACAAAAACAGATAAAGAGGGTTTGGTGTTTGACTTGCCAACTCAAAATAGTGTGATTGAAGGATTGGTTTTTGTTGCCACTAAAGCTGTGCAATATGCAGCTTATGTTAAAGAAAATGAGTTGATTGAAGAAAATATTGAAGAAAATCAGCAAATATCTGAACAAAATAATGAAGAGCAGACTGCTTTGGCTCAGGAAGCCATGGATGTTCGTAAAAAAGAATTGGATAGTGACAAAGCGAAGCAAGTGGAACGCTTAAATCAGACTTGGGACAAATTGAGTGCTGAGAAAAAAATTCAATTTAAACAAGATCAATCGGATTGGTTTAAAAAACGTGATGTTGAATGTAAGGTGCTGGCACAAAAGACTGTAGATGAAATTCCTGAAAAAGACTTAGAAACTTACCAAAAGCAATCCGATTATTGGACTGCTGACATGCGTAAGCAAAACCAAGACATGCAATATACACAGTGCTTTACTCAAAAAACGATAGAGCGAACGGTTTATTTAAATAATTTAAATTAATCCTAAAACTCTTTATAAATGCTTAGCCAGTCGTATTGAAAGGAATGCGATTAACCAATTACGGGCAAATACTCTACTTTTACAAGTAGGGGTTTAAGCTCAGTAATTGAATTTCATTTGTAATGTATATTTATACAAATATTAAAGCGCCCGAAAGGGCGTTTTTTTATGACATAAAGTATCTAATAGATTTTGTGACCTATTTCACAGTGCTGGTAATTTGTTACAACTATTAAGAGCCAATAGGTAATTTTGATTCTACAATGGCGCGGTTTTTTCGAAGACTGGTCAGCGGAAGTAGGTTTAAAATGGCTCATGCTCATCACGCAGCTCATACACATGTTCATCATATCGAAGAGAGAAAAGAAGAAAGTTCTCAAGGCGATTTAAAAACAAAAGTGATGTTAAGACAAGCAGCTTCGAAGACTGAAAAATCTAATCGATCTAGAACTAAAAATCATAAAACTGAAGACCAAAATATTAATTTGCATAAGTTCTCAAGTAAGCTCGAAAGTATCTCTGCCAACCATAGTAAAGAGAAATGTGCCAAAAATATTCGCATTGCTCTACAAGCGGCTGGAGCAGATGTGTCAAAGCATCCTGTAGCTGCTTCTGATTGGGGGCAAACGCTAGAAAAGAATGGTTATAAGAAAATTAAACCTGCTTTTAACCGTCCACAAGAAGGTGACATTTACATTATTGAGCGAACAAGTGGTCACACCTATGGTCATATTGCAGGCTATACGGGCAATGGTTGGTTCTCGGATTTTCGTCAAAAAACCTATGCGGTCTACAAAGAAAAAGACGTTAAATATAGTTACTATCGTCTAGATTCTTAAGCAAGTACGACACAGTCTGTCGGGTCATATCTAAATCCCTTTCCAAATTTATGTTCTGGCACAGTAAAGCACTTGAAAAGTAAGGATGAAAACATCACATTAGGTATTCAGTATTAAGCCATGCATGCCAATAGTGAATCAAAACGCTCGTCCCCATATTGAAAAAATTTTAGCCAACATGACCCAACTTCCAGGTGTTTATAAAATGCTAGGGAAGGAGGGTGAATTGTTATATGTCGGCAAAGCAAAAAACCTAAAAAATCGGGTGTCGAGTTATTTTGTTAAAACGATTGAGCATCCTAAAACACAAGCTTTAGTTGCACGAATTTATGATATTGAAACTTTGGTTACTCGTTCAGAAACTGAAGCTTTACTCTTAGAACAAAATTTAATTAAACAACATCGTCCGCCTTATAATATTATGCTGCGGGACGATAAGTCTTACGTCTATATTTTTGTTTCGGCTGATAAGCCTTATCCTCGGCTTGCCAGTGGGCGTGGTAAAGGTAAGCACCAAATTGGTAAGTTTTTTGGCCCGTACCCAAGTGCCTATAGTGCACGTGATACGTTACTGGTTTTGCAAAAACTTTTTAATGTGCGTCAGTGCGAAAATAGTTATTTCTCACAGCGCAAGCGTCCATGTTTGCAATACCAGATCAAGCGGTGTTCAGCTCCGTGCGTAGGTCTGATTTCACCCGAAGATTATAAAGAAGACGTTAATAATAGTATTCGCTTTTTGCAAGGTGATACCAAAGAGCTTAATCAAGAGCTCATTGCCAAAATGGAACAAGCAGCGGCTGAGCTTGAATTTGAAAAAGCTGTTTTTTACCGTGATCGATTGTCTTTACTGCGTGAAGTTCAAGCGCAACAAGCCGTGTTTAAAGTCAAAGGCGAAGCGGATATTCTGGCAATTGCATATCAGGCAGGTGTGACATGCGTGCAAATTATGTATGTACGCAATGGGCGAATGCTGGGTGGAAAAAGTTATTTCCCAGACATGCTGGGTGATGATCTTGGGCAAATGCTCAGTGACTTTATGGCGAACTTTTACTTTCAGGTTGCAGATGAAGTTCCCAATGAGCTTATCGTAAATATTGCTTTGCCTGACTGTAAAGAATTAGAAGAAGCGTTGGCACAGCAGTTTGGCAAAAAGGTTCAGATTAAGAGTAATGTTCGAGAAACTCGTGCCGAGTGGCTGGAGCTAGCCGAAATGAACGTTCAACATGCCATTAAGGGGCAGTTGAGTAATCATTTAGAACTTAATGAACGTTTCCATCAGTTAGAGCAAGTGGTGGGAAGACCTGTCGATCGGATTGAATGTTTTGATATTAGTCACACCATGGGTGAAGCTCCAATTGCCTCTTGTGTCGTGTTTGACCAAGGCGGGGCTCGTAAGCGTGACTACCGTCAATTTGCGATTCAAGACATCACAGCAGGCGATGACTATGCTGCTATGCGGCAAGCCTTAACACGTCGTTATAAAAAGGCCATATTGCCTGATTTACTGTTGATTGATGGTGGTAAAGGCCAACTTCATATGGCGATGGAGGTCATGCAAGAGCTGGGCCTAGACGCTTTTATGGTGGGTGTATCTAAAGGTGAAGGGCGTAAACCCGGACTTGAAACCCTGCATTTTACTGACGGCACAAAAATCCAATTGCCGGAAGACCATAAGGCATTGCATTTGATTCAGCAGGTGCGTGATGAGGCCCATCGTTTTGCGATTACCAAACATCGTGCTAAACGTGATAAACGCCGTAGTACCTCAGTTTTGGAAGCAATTCCAGGATTAGGACCAAAGCGCCGTCGAGATTTATTAACCCATTTTGGTGGGATTCAAGGTGTTTTAAAAGCATCTGAAAAAGAGCTTACTCTTGTGCCCGGTTTTGGTGAAATGATGGCAAGAACGATTTATAAAATTCTGCATGAATAGAGCATGTTTCTATGCTGAGTGACCAAATAGTTGGCATATAAGTACAAGAATGATCATTCACTTTCCCTTCAAAATGATGAAAGATGTTTCATCAAAAGTCAGAGTGCTTTAGGGAAGGAATGTCATTATTGCAATTATTTGAAGAAATAAAACAAAAGGAATGGATTGAAATACCTGAAGGGTGGTTGCAGGGGCGAACTGTTTTTGGCGGTCTTGTCGCTGGATTACTTATGCAAAAGGCCTGCTGCAATATTCAAGATCCAAATAAAAGATTATTAAGCTGTAGTATTACTTTTGTGGGGCCTGTACAGCAGGGACCTGCTCAATTGACTATTGAAATTTTAAGAGAAGGGAAGTCGGTCACTACGCTTGAAACCCGTTTATGGCAAGATGGCGCGGTACAAACGATTTTGGTCGCAAGCTTTGGTGTGCCGCGTGCGTCGAATATTGAAGTGCGACATGAGCCTAACGTTCCAGTTTATAGGCAACCTGAAGAGTTACAACCTATTCCTTTTGCTAGACAAATGCCAGAATGCTATCAACATTTTGATGTATGCTGGGCGGAAGGTCATTATCCTGTTACAGGAAGTCAGTATGCTGACTTTGGAGGATGGTCAAGGTTTAATCCCGATAAGCATGAAAATCGTCAAATGACTTTGCCAGATTTAATTGTCTTGATGGATATTTGGCCACCTGGTGTATTGCCGATGTTTAAGCAAGTTGCTCCTGCAAGTTCTTTAACTTGGCACATTACCTATGTCCATCCGTTCCAACATCAATTGTGTGACTGGTTTAAATATAAAGTGATAACTGAATATGCAGGTGAAGGTTATTCCACAGAATATGCCCATCTTTGGGACCAAAATGATCATTTAATTGCAATTTTACGGCAAACTGTTACGGTATTTACCTAAGCAGTCCACTTCCTCGATTCATATATTTCGTATAAAGTGGCTGTTACAGATAGATACAATATTGAAGAAAGTATTTTTGTCTGTTACAAGATGCATGAAGACTTAATTGGCGGTGTTTATGACCACAGGGCGAATCCTGAATATCCCAAATATCCTAACATTAGCGCGTATCGCGCTTATTCCTGTATTTTTGGTGATCGCGTATTGGCCGCCTGCAATGGGTATTGGTGAGCATGAAGGTAGTATGAGTCGTCATATTATCTTGACGGCTATTTTTGTGTTTGCTGCTATTACCGATTGGTTTGATGGCTATTTAGCACGAACTTTAAACCAAACTTCAGCATTTGGCCGTTTTTTAGATCCAGTTGCAGATAAGCTCATGGTGGCGGCTGCACTGATTGTTTTAGTGCAGTGGAATCCAACCATTTCAATGGCTTTTGCGGCAATTGTGATTATTTCACGGGAAATTACAGTTTCTGCTTTACGTGAATGGATGGCAGAACTTGGCGCACGTACCAGTGTGGCAGTATCGACTGTAGGTAAATATAAAACAGCCTTTCAGATGATTGCCATTAGTGTGTTCTTACTTAATTGGCAGCCTTTAGAAATGCTTGCCTATGCTTTGTTATATACAGCGGTCATTTTAACTCTATGGTCAATGTTTATTTACCTCAAAGCAGCTTGGCCTTATTTAAAGCAGCCTTAAGTGCATATTGAAAGATTAAGCCTTTCTACAATGAAAGGCTTTTTTTATTTTTAAAGAGTGCAAGAATCGGGTCGTCATAGGGCTTTGGCTACTTTAATGTAAGATATAAGTACTAAGGAGGTGACACATGCAAATGCTTTCTTCTCGGCAATTTGCTGTAATTGCCACTGTGATTGAATATTTATATGAACATCTAGATCAGCAACCCAGTTTAGACGATGTTGCGAGCCATATGAATTTAAGTTCAGGTTATATTCAACGCCAGTTTCAGGAATGGGTAGGGATTAGCCCGAAAAAATTTGTGCAATATATGAGTTTGCAACAGGCTAAATATTATCTGATGCAACAGCGGAGTTTATTGGAAACTGCTTTAAATACGGGTTTATCTGGCACAGGACGTTTACACGATCTGTTTATTCAGCTTGAAGGGATGACGCCTGGGGAATATAAACAAAAAGGCGAAGGCGTTATTCTTAATTATTCGGTTGAGACAAGTCCCTTCGGTGAGTTGTTGGTGGTCAGTAGTGAAAAAGGAATATGTTCTATACGGTTTATCGAAACTCACGACAATATTGAACAACTAATTAAACAGTACTTTCCGAAAGCTCAATTGAAAAATCAGTCACCGATTTGGCATCAACAAATTGCAAAGTGGTTTGAACAGGATTTTTCAGAACACTTACAGCAGAAACTTCCTCTTAATTTGGCTGGAACCCCATTTCAGCTACAAGTATGGGAAGCCTTGCTCACCATTCCAGAAGGCCAATTGCGTACTTATCAAGACATTGCAGAGCAAATTGGGAAGCCTAAAGCAGTCAGAGCCGTTGCTACTGCAATTGGACAAAATCCGATTGCATATCTGATTCCTTGCCATCGAGTGATCCGTGCCACAGGGATGGTCGGAGAATATCATTGGCAAAAGGGGCGTAAATTGGCATTGTTAGCTTGGGAGATGTCAAAGCAACATGGAGAGACCGTATGACCTTGGATTTATTTTCTCCAGAGCCTTGTGAGAATTTATTACCCTACGATGGTGAAGTTCAGGACTATGGTTGTATTTTAAGCCCTGAAGAAGCTGAACAATATTTTGATTATCTTTACCAACACCTCGCATGGAAACATGACGAGGCTAAGTTGTATGGCAAGCACTTTATTACAGCTCGAAAAGTTGCATGGTATGGAGATGACTACTATCAATATAAATATTCGGGTGTCGCACGTGATTCTTTGCCGTGGGACAAAGCACTCGCCAAACTAAAACAACAGGTAGAGCGAATACTTTCAGAAAAATTTAATTCTTGTTTGGCAAATCTTTATGAAGATGGAACTCAAGGTATGGCTTGGCACAGTGACTCGGATGTATCTTTGGCAAGAACGACAACAATCGCCTCTTTAAGCTTTGGTGCTACTCGTAAATTTTCTTTTAGACATATTCAAAGTAAAGAGAAAGTTGAATTGTGGCTACAGCCAGGCCAACTCATTGTGATGCGTGGTGAGACTCAACAATATTGGCAACACCGTTTAAATCGCTCAACAAAGATTTTACAACCACGTATTAATCTTACTTTTCGGCAATTTAAGTTTTTATAACCTTCATTAAAAAGCGGGCAAGAAAAAAGCCCATGATGGCAGCATGAGCTTATTCCTCTGAGGGGGATGCTTCTACTGATGAGCTGCTGATGAAAAGAATCATCAATAGGAGCTAAAATCATAATATGAGAATATTGTGATATATTCAATGTTTTAAAGTGTAAGAAAAGTTTAAATTATCATAAGGTGGAGTTTTAGATTTCACCTTTTTCAGATAATTCCATAAAACGTTGTTCAATAAGTGCTGCATTTTCTTGCAAAATTTCGATGAGCTTTTCAACGTTTAAAAAATCAAAACGATTTTTAGAGGCAACTAGAGTTAAAGCTAAAGGTACTTCTTTGTTTGAAAAACGAACAGGAACAGCTAGACCTGAAACATTTGGGTCAATCTCACCTTGTGAGAAATAGAACCCTTGTTTTTTAATTTTACGCATACGCTGAATAAAGCTCGGTTCATCTTCAGCAAAACCTGATTGTTTTAATTCTTGCTGGTAACGGTGGTAGTAGTCTTGCATGCGTTGTTTACTTAAATGCGAAACCATTGTTTTTGGAGATGATCCAACGTAAATCGGTCTTGGGCAGCCTCGGCCATATGAAAGTAGCTCAGTGTCTTTAAATATTTCATGATGTATGTCAATGCAATAATCATCATTCAAATAGGTAAGCAAACAGCACAGTTCGGTACGCTCTACAATATTTCGCATAAATGGCGTGCTGATTTGAACCAGTGGGTCGGTTGTTCTAGATATATAGTCAAGAACTGCAATTTTTGAGCCTAAGGTATAATCGCCAGAGGTTCCATTAATGCGTTTTAATAGATCAGCTGATACTAGCTCTTTGAGGTAACGGTAACTCGTTGGTTTGGACAAGCCAAGTTCTTCGCAAATAATATCGACATTAATGATTGGACGCGAAACTGAAAATAGGTCCAGTACGGTTAAAATTTTGCCAAAACTTGAAATTGCCATAATGTCTTGTTCGTATCCTTTAACAACGAGTCATCTTTGAGTTTTTTATAACAGAAAAAAAGAAGATTTGTCTCAATTCTAAAATAAATGCCTGATTTGAGTATTTTACTCTGACAAAGAGAAAACTTCTCTCGGCTTATACATCATATACGATAATTAAAAAATATATCAAATTATCAAATAGAGATATTTTAGTTGACTAAATCGCTTTATTTTGAAAAAATTGCCAAACAAAATATCTAATCGAGAAATTGGTCGGTTCTAGATTGATTTCTTGATACCTCTTCTTTCCAAAGCTTGGCCGTTTAAATGGCGCCCAAACTGAAATCATCTCTGCCAATCAGGCGAGATGTGGAAAAATCATTGTATTGAAGGATGCTCCTCATATCATTTGCTTTGAGGCAAATGGCAAAGTTGTGTTGTCTTTAGAAAGACGATCAAATATTGAAGGGCATGCTCATCAGTTCAAATCTGTATTTGAGATGAGTTCATGTTATTAAAGCAAATACTGGCGTTCCGCCCGAGTAGGCTTGATCTGATCTTTGCCTTAAAAACATTTATTGCCGGAATGTTGGCACTATTTGTTTCGTTTGAATTAGATCTGATTAACCCGATGTGGTCGATTGGTACGGTCCTGATTATTGCCAATCCATATTCAGGAATGGTGTCCTCTAAATGTGTCTATCGAGTGGTAGGGACAATTGGCGGAGCTGTGATTGCCTTAACTCTAACACCACATTTAATTAATACACCTTGGATATTTACCGTGGTGTTGTCGTTGTGGGTGGGTTTTGCGCTTTATGTGTCGTTACTCGATCGTACTCCACGTAGTTATGCTTTTATGCTGGCCGGTTACTCGACAGCTATGATCGTCTTCAATGCGATTACCTATATTGATCAATACAATATATTCGATATTGCTTTAGCTCGGGTTATAGAAATTTCGATTGGCGTGATTTCAAGTGCAGTGGTTTCTGCCACGATTCTTCCAATGCATATTGGCTCGGCAATTAAACAGCGGGTGATAAAAACCCTAAAAGATACAGAGAATCTGTTTGCTAATTTATTAAATACAGATTTGCAGCAGAACAATACCCAGCTTTTGGCTGCCATTACTCGCGACACAACAGACATCCATGCCTTGGCAGTACATTTGAGCTATGAAAAGGGCGAACTGCATGGTATGACCAAACCCTTGCAGGAAATGCTTCATCAAATCTCAATGGTGGTGGCTAATCTAGTCGCTTTATCTGAGCGTATTAAGCAGCTTAAAGAACTTCGGTTTATCGAGACTCATGCAGAAAAACTGCAACAGCTTTCAGCTCATGTTGTACAGTTTTTAGAGCAAAAAGATCTAATCGTTGATGAAAATATTTTGCAGTTGCCTGATGAGTTTGAAAGCGATTTTGCAAGTTTGATGGAGTCGGCTTCTACACATCAACAAGTTTTAGTTGCAGCCATGAAAATGGATGTGCGTCATTTCATTAGCAATGTTTTAGCGGTTAAAGTTTTGTGGCAGCGAATTCAGCAAGGTAATAAAGAAATTCCTGACAACATTACCCCAATGACGACCAAATATCCAAGTTTGCACCGTGACCATGGTGTAGCGATACGAGGCGGTATCAGTGCAGTCCTTATTACATTTATTGTGACTGGAGTCTGGATTGTTTCGGGGTGGAAAGCTGGATTTATGATGGCACAGATGGGCGCAGTAACCGCCTGTATTTTAACGGCCTTAGATAACCCGGTTCCGGTTCTGCGTATTTTTATCTGGGGCAGTATAGCTTCAGCAGTTTTAGTCTTCGTTTATGCATTTGGTATTTTCCCGCATGTCACCACTTTCTGGGAACTTGGACTGGTTTTATTACCGATGTTCTTATTCGCAGTGTCTATGATGGCTAACCAGATGCTGATGCCGGTAGGAATGGTTTTGGGTATTAATACAATGATGGGATTAAACCTGCACAATGCTTATAGCATGGATGCAGTGTCTTATCTTGATAGTTCATTTGCCATGATCTTAGGTGTTTTAGTGTCTTTGATTGTCATTGATGTTGTTCGCGCCATGTCACCAGACACGAGTGCAAGCCGTATTTTAGCCTTGCATTACCGTGCCATGCGACAAGCGATCTATCTGCCATATGGTCTTGATTTTAAAGTTCATCTACGCAGTATGCTAGATCGGATTGGGATTCTAAACAGCAAAATGGTGCAATCAGACGAGATTAAAACTTCAATTCATCAGGCCCTGATTGAGTCGAGTAGTATTGTTGATTTAAGCCGATTGCAAGAGTTAGCCAATCAGTTTCCTCAAGCATCTGAACTCACTCAGCATATTGGCGATTTGCAACAAAATCTGGATGAGCTGTTTAGAGCTAAAGAAAACGATGAAAATGATATGACTGCTTTAGTAGAGCGGATCTACCGAGCGTTATTTGAATTAAAACAGCTTGCTTCAAATGTTGAAGATATGACTATGCGACAAAGACTACTCATTTCACTGAACAATATTGCTTATAGCATGTGCCACGTTTCATCAGAGCAAATGAATGAAAATAGCACCCTGAGAGGAGCCACAGCAAATGGGTGAGTTTAATGTTTATGGTATTTATGTGCCTTCTTTGCTCGTTCAAGCACTCTTGGCATATTTCTGTTTCCGTGGGTTAAGTCCTTTAACAAATAAGTTGATTGCACAAGGCTGGATTGCATTACCTAGTATTTTTAATTTGTGTTTTTACCTCTTATTACTTTTGGTAATACATCAAATTTTTGTTGGGGTCGGTGCGTAGAGATGTTTGCGAAATTAAAGATTGAGTTAGGTGAGTGAAATGAATCAGGTGGATTTGAAAAAAGTCATCCGTCCAGTAATTTTGATTGTCGCATTAATGGTGGCGGTCTATACCATTGTGCATTTATGGAATTACTATAATGCAGCGCCGTGGACGCGTGATGGTCGAGTTCGTGGTGACGTTATTCAAGTATCTTCGGATGTCGCGGGGCTTGTGACAGAAGTATTGGTTCAAGATAACCAGACTGTGAAAAAAGGTCAGGTGCTCTTTAAAATTGATGTTTCCCGCCGAGCTTTAGATGTAGAGCAGGCAAAATCTGATTTAGCAAAAGCAAATGCAGCCTTTGCCCAAGCGCAGGCGGGTTTAGCACAAGCAAAAGCGAACCTGATTAAATCGGATACGAATATTAAGTTAGCCGAGAAAAACGCAAGCCGCTACTCAAATCTTATGGATGGCGCTATCTCTAAACAAGAACAAGATCAAGTTTTCGCAACACGTGATCAATCTCATGCTGAACATGAGCAACTCCAAGCTGCTATTCAACAAGCGGAAGCAACTGTTAAGCAACAACAGGCTCTGATTGAGGCGGCAACGAGCAACTTGCATTTGGCCGAGCTTAATATGCATCGTGCTGCGGTGATTGCTCCAGCTGATGGTACTTTATCTAACTTTGATATGCGCCCAGGTAACTATGTTCAAGTTGGTCAGGCTGTTGCGGCACTACTTGACCGTAAACAACTCTATGTTGTGGGCTATTTTGAAGAGACGAAGTTAAACCGTATTCATGTCGGCGATCAGGCCAGTGTACAGTTAATGGGGGATAGCCAGAAAATTAAAGGCCATGTACAAGGTATTGCATCGGGTATCGAAGATCGTGAACGCTCAAGCAGTTCTAAACTTCTTGCCAATGTAAATCCAACGTTCAGTTGGGTTCGTTTAGCGCAGCGTGTGCCTGTGAAAATCGTATTGGATGAAACACCAAAGAACCAGCTTGCTTTCGTCTCTGGACGTACGGCAACTGTGCATATTATCGAGAAATAAAACAAGAAATTAAAAAGGAAGGCTTTAGCCTTCCTTTTTTATATTACGGGGTTAGACCGACTGGATTTCGATACCAACTCTGAATGAGTAAGGCGGCTGCAAAACTATCTGCAGAAAGTTTTTTTGCTCGACCTTGCTCTTGGTAGAAACCGAGTTCTTCTCGTGCTTCACGTGTAGTTAAACGCTCATCTACCATTAATGTTTCAATATTGGTTTGATGGCGTAAACGTCTCGCAAATTTGCGAGCACGTGTAGAAAGTTCTGACTCGCTATCATCCATATTCAAAGGCAAACCAACCAAAAATAGATCAGGTTGCCATTCTTTCACGATTTTTAAGAGTTGATCCCAGTTTGGAATTCCATCTTTCATCACAAATAGGGGGAGAGGATTGGCACTTTCAATTGAAGACTGACCAATTGCCATTCCCATTTTTTGAGTGCCAAAGTCAAAAGCCATAATCGATTTTGATTGTGTTTCGGTCATTAAGCATGTCCGATTTCAGATGCTAACCAAGCACGATCTACACCGATTTTTTTATAAGCTGCATCCCAACGATCGTCATAAGGCAGGTTAAAAATTAGGTCCATATCGGCATCACAAATGAGCCAGTCACCGCGTGTAATTTCATCTTCTAGCTGGTTTTTACCCCAGCTCGCATAACCTAAAGCAATTTGATATCGACCAACACCTTCATTGTGGGCAATCGCATCAAGAATATCTTTACTGGTGGTAATACAAACATTTTCACCTACAGCGATAGATGAATGCCATGTCGGTTGTCCAGTATGAAGAACGAATCCAGCCTCGGGACGTAATGGGCCACCTTGTAAAACCACATGTGGATTTACATTGTCTGCTTCAATGTCGAGATCATTGAGTAATTCTTTAATTTGAATGCCGGAAGGGCGGTTAATAATAATGCCTTGAGCACCTTCTTCATCATGACGGGCAAGATAAATTACAGTGTTTGCGAAAAAGTCATCTGCCATTTCTGGCGGGGCAATCAGACAACGGTGAGTCAGATATTGTTTGGTCACCTAAGCGGTTCTCCCTCAAAAAATGTCACTAGAGGGTCTCTCGACCCTTTTATCTATATAGGTTCTTTTTATCAACATACAAGAGTTAATCGGATTTCGCCAATCTTTTTCTCTCATTTTTTATTAATTTGAAGAAGCCTGAAATTTAAGTTGGCGTAATTGTTTTGCGTGTTGCAAGGTTGTTTCATTAATTTCAACACCGCCTGACATGCGTGCTAACTCAGAAATAATTTGATTTTCATCAAGTTGTACAATGGTACTGCTTGCTGGATCAGTTTGCTGTTTCTTCACTAATAAATGCTGATCTGACTGAGCAGCAACTTGTGCTTGGTGAGTAATACATAAAAGTTGAACATGTTGGGCTAAGTCAGCAAGTAAACGTCCCACAACTTCTGCTGTACCACCACTAATACCAACATCAATTTCATCAAACACTAAAACTTCTGCTTCGGTTTTTTCAGCGTTCATGACTTGCATGACAAGTGCAATACGTGAAAGTTCACCACCTGAAGCTACTCGTGCTAATGGTTGAGGAGGAATACCCTTATTGGCAGTAAATAATAGTTGAATAAAACTCAAACCTTCAGCGGTAGGTTGCTCTAGTGGTTCAAACTTAAACTCAAAGTGTGCTTCTGGTAGCGCTAAAGGCTTCACTTGTTCAGTTAATTGCTTCGCAAGAGGAGCGGCAGCTTCACGACGAATATTGTCTAAATGCTGAGCTTTTTCTAAGAACTCCTCATGCGACTTTTCAACTTGTTCTGCCAATGTTTCTGGGTCTTCAAGTTGATGCAATTGCTCAAGCTCACTTTGCCAAGCTTCATATTCTTCTTTAAGTGTTTCTGGTTGAGTGCGGTATTTACGTGCCAGACGGTGGAAAACTTCCAACTTGGAATTTAGTTCTTCCATTCGCTCTGGATCAAAACTTTGACGGTCAATAAATTGACGCAAGTTTGCCGTTGCATCATCTATTTCACTTTGAGCATTCAGTAGAGAATTATAAATCTCGGAAAGTTGTTCGCTACGGCCCGCGTGGGATTCTAATCTGCGAATAATCGAAGACATTTCTTGAGTAATGTTTTGCTCAGCTTCATCAAGCACATTTAGGCTGTAGCTACAATCTTGCATGATATGTTCATGATGACTGAGGCGATCGAACTCTTGCTCAATTTCTTTATAGTCAGTTTGAATGACCTCTTCGAGCTCTTCAATTTGATGCTCTAAAGTACCAATGCGTTGTAGGCGGGTTGCTTGCGCATCTAAGGCTGCCTGATGCAAACGAATGGTACGTTGCCATGTGCTATAGGCTTCACGTACATCATTTGCTTCAGCATAAAAATTGTTATAACGATCTAACCAATGCTTTGGATAAGGTGGTTCAAGCAGCTGCTGCTGGCTGTGCTGACTATAGAGCTGAACCAGCAAACGGCCTAATTCTTTGAGTTCAGATAGACTACTTGGGCGTCCATTGACCCATGCTTTACTACGGCCAGTTGCAAAAATCACACGACGTAAATGAATTTCCCCAGAATCATCATCTAGCTCGTGGTCTTGGAGCCATTTTGCTTCAGGACTATTATTTTGATAGGTAAAAACAGCGGTAATATCCGCTTTGTCCGAACCATAACGGACATAATTTGTATCTGTACGTTCCCCTAGGCAGGCAGAGAGTGCATCCAGTAATAATGATTTTCCGGCACCTGTTTCGCCTGTTAGAACATTAAATCCTTGTTCTATATCAATAGCCAAATGATCAGCTAATGCAAAATTAATTAAAGTTAAATGTGTGAGCATAAACGCATCCAACGCGCCAAATTATGGGTTAAAGATAGAGAAGTTTTGAATTTGCTACAAGTGATCTATTATTCTAACTGAAATTATAGAACAGCAAGATTGCGGATATTTACAATGAAAAAAACATTAAGCTTACCGAAACCACCAATAGGGATGATCAACCGCCATAAAAAAAACAATCCTGCGGAAATGAATAAAATTCTAAATCAGCATTTTAATGCATTTAAACAGGCAGCAGCACAAGGGGATTATGCCAAAGCTTATCAACATGTTAAACAAGCTGTTAATTTGGTTCCCAAGCATGCTGGTGCCTTATCAGATTTAGCTTATACCGAATTGCGCTTAGGCCGTTATAACGATGCCTATCAACATTATTTACAAGCGATTCAAGCAAGTGGAGCTAACGTAAATACAAACTTATATGATGGACTCACAGAAGTTTGTCATCACTTAAAGAAAAAAGAAGAAACAATCAAATTTGGACGCTTGGCAATTGCAACCAAAAAAGAATTAGTGAAGAGCGAACCTGTTTTGGCAATTCCCAATCATGCACCACCAGCATTTAGTGCAAATCCTCAAGAAAATATTATTGCTTTTTCATTGTTTGGGGCAAACCCTCGCTATTGTGAAACCTCTATTTTAAATATTCAGTTAGCCAAACAAATTTATCCTGAATGGACGTGTCGCTTTTATGTCGATGATACTGTGCCAGTACTGGTGCAACAGCGTTTAAAAGAGAAGGGCGCGCAAGTTATTCAGGTTACAGATTCTCAAAAACAGCTATCTGGTTTGTTTTGGCGCTTTTTGGTGATGGATGATCCGACAATTAAGCGTTTTCTGATACGTGATGCCGACTCCATTGTCTCGCACCGCGAAAAAGCAGCTGTAGATGCTTGGCTCAAGAGTGATAAATGGTTTCACTTAATGCGAGACAATTATTCTCATACCGAGTTAATTTTGGCGGGAATGTGGGGTGGATGTACGGGGATTTTTCATAATATTGAAGCACATATCAGGGATTATGTTGCCACCGGACGTTATCTGGATAATCGGGTGATGGATCAGCATTATTTGCGCTACTGTATTTGGCCGACTTTAAAACAAAGTGTGCTTATACACGATAGCCAGCAATTCGATTCAGATGCCATCGATTTTCCAGCTTATGATCTGGCGTTAATGCAAAACGACAGCGAAAATTTTCATGTAGGAATGAATGACGGTTCATCGGTAGTTGCTACAGCAGTTGCCCATCCAACTGCACAGAGAGTGTGTTGGGTACTTCTAGATGAAAATCAGGTCGAAGTTTGCAGATACGATGCAATTGTGTCGAATAGTCGAAATATTGAGATTAACTTACCTTATGCTTTTGCCAAAAAAATTCAGGCACAGCAGTGGAAATTACAAGTCTATCCGTATGAAAACTGATTGATTAGTTATTTAGGCACAATTAAACTACATTCATCATAATTTATATAAATACGGCATTATCTGGAGAGTGTGCATGAGTTCAACCCAATTTGATCATGTAACGGTCATCAAAAAATCAAACGTTTATTTTGGTGGAGCATGTATCAGCCATACCGTGCAATTTGAAGATGGAACAAAAAAAACACTAGGTGTTATTTTGCCGACTGAGCAAGCTTTAACTTTTGAAACCCATGTTCCTGAGCGTATGGAAATTATTTCAGGTGAATGCCGCGTAACAATTGCGGATAGTAATGAAAGTGAGTTGTTCCGTGCAGGCCAATCATTTTATGTGCCTGGTAATAGTCTTTTTAAAATTGAAACTGATGAAGTGCTCGATTACGTGTGCCATTTAGAAGGCTAAGAAATTCCTATTCAAATCGGGTACACTATGCCCAAAGAAATCCTGTGAAGTTGGCTTTGCAGGATTTTTATTTTTTTGCTCAAACGTTGTTAGAGGTCATGCATGGCAAAACCGGAATATTATTATGGCGTTCATTCAGTGGAGTCATTGTTAGAACTTGAGCCGGAACGTGTGCTAACCCTGTTTACTTTAAAAGGACGGGATGACCAGCGTTTGCAAAAGATTTTGCAATTGGCAGAGCCTTTTGGAATTAGTGTACAAAAAGCAAGCCGTGATAGTCTCGAAAAGCTTGCAGGTCTACCGTTTCATCAAGGCGTGGTTGCAGCAGTACGTCCGCATCCGACTTTAAATGAAAAAGATCTAGATCAGATCTTGGCTGAAACCCCAGATGCTTTATTGCTGGCATTAGATCAGGTGACAGACCCGCATAACTTAGGGGCTTGCATCCGTACCGCGGCTGCAATGGGCGTGCAAGCAGTGATTGTACCTCGTGATCGTTCGGCAAGTTTAACCCCAACAGCTCGTAAAGTTGCAGCGGGTGGAGCTGAAAAAGTTAAATTCATTCAAGTAACAAATTTGGCTCGTACATTAGCCCATCTCAAAGAGACGACTCATACACGTGTGATTGGCACTATGCTTGATGAAAGTGCAATGCCAATTCAAAAATGTGATTTCTCTGGCCCAGTCGTGATCGTAATGGGAGCCGAAGATACAGGTTTACGTCCAATTACACAGGCACAGTGTGATCATAAAGTTTATATTCCGATGTCTGGAAATTTACAGAGTCTAAATGTGAGCGTGGCAACGGGTATGGCACTTTATGAGGCTTGTCGTCAGCGTTCTGAGGTATAATCTAGCTGCCTTTCTAGTTTGTAAGCAGTCTTGATATGTCTCCCCGTAAGCAAGGTTATTTTTTTGTATTGGTGACCATGTGCATTTGGGGCGGGTTTACACTTTTTGCCCGTTTAAATGCACAGTGGCACATCAGTGCTTGGGACATCGCTGCACTGCGCTTTGCTATCGCCTTCCTGATTTTGATGCCGATTTTGATCTATAAGAAAGATCTCGCTTTTTTATGGAGTAAGCACGCTGTTATTTTGGCGCTCATTGGCGGAGTCATTTATTGTCTTACCGTCTACACCGCATTTCTCTATGCTCCCGCTGCACATGCTGCCATTTTTTTAAATGGTTGTATCCCAATTTGTACTGCAATTGCAGCATACATTTTATTTAGACAACCATTTGATAAGCATACATGGGTGAGTCTGGCAATTATGATCACTGCCTTGGCTCTCATGAGTGTGTTGATGTTGCGAGGTAATGCTTCTGCTTTTGGCGTGGGGGATTTACTTCTTTTTATTAGTGCGATTTGGTGGGGCATTTTCACTGTATTACTTAAACAGTGGAAACTTTCCGCATGGCACTCTATGGCGAGTGTTGCGATTTGGTCTGCAATTATTTACTTACCCATCTATGCTTTATTCTTACCTAAACATTTCATGGAAGTCAGTCCTGTTCATCTAGCGATACAAGGTATTTTCCATGGTGTGTTTGTCGTGATTATTGCGACATTAACCTATGTTGCGGCTATCCAAAGACTTGGTGCTTTTAAAACGGGAAGTATTGTTACTTTGGCGCCGTTTATTGCCGCCATTTTAGCTGTACCTTTACTTGGTGAGTCATTAAGTCCATCAATTGTTGTGGGCTTGGTGGGAATGGGAATCGGTGCCTTACAACCTTGGCGCTGGTTTCGACAAGATAGCTTGGCACAAAAGATTCAGCAGCAAAATAAGCAGGATTAGTTGGCGCGCTTCAAATAGCTTTGATGTAAAGGCTCTAATTGCTGATATAAATGTTCGAGTAATCCGTCATTAAACACAATGTCATTGGCAAGTTCACGTTTACGCTCGCGTGGCATTTGTGCTGCAATAATTTTCTGGATTTGTTCTTGGTTTTGCCCATCTCGCTGGCTTGCACGCTGAATTTGAGTTTGTTCACTCGCATCAATTAATAGCGTGTGATTAACCAATTCATGCTGGTTGGTTTCAAAAAGCAGGGGTGAAACTAAAATCACATAAGGACTTTTTGGGTTTTGTAGCTGCTGAATAATAGATTGGCGAATGGCTGGATGCGTGATTTTCTCAAGTGTTTGTCTTGCTTCAGGGTTTTGAAAAATATATTCACGTAGTGCACGACGATCTAGATTGCCGTCGGGTTGAAGTACCCAATCTCCAAAAGTTTGTTGGATTTTTTGGAGGGTAGGTCGGCCTTTTTCAACCACTTCGCGAGCAACAATATCAGCATCGACGACTTGGATTCCTTGGGATTCAAACCATTGTGTTGCAGCAGATTTCCCACTGCCAATACCACCTGTGACTCCCAGAATAAAAGCCATCTTAACCTCCCAGATAAATTTTCATAATTTGGTCACCCCATAAGAAGGCAACCCAACCCGCAATGGCAATATATGGCCCAAACGCAAAGGGCTGATTATCATTACGTAATTTTAGTAAAATGATGCCAATAATTGCACCGAGTAAAGATGACAATAGCACAATTAATGGCAGCATCAATGGTCCCATCCACGCGCCTAATGCGGCAAGCAATTTAAAGTCGCCGTAACCCATACCTTCTTTGCCTGTAATCACTTTAAATAAGTAATACACAATCCAAAGACATAAAAAGCCGATTAAATATCCCCAAATGGCTGAGTTAGGCGAGGTGTAAATATTAAAGGTATTAATACCTAAGCCGAGCGCAGCCAAAGGTAGGGTGAAACGGTCAGGTAGTAGCTGAGTATCAAAGTCTATAAATGTTAAAGCAATCAAAATCCAAGTGAGCACTAGCCCCCAAAGCATTTGTAGGGTTGGACCAAAAACCATGACGATGACTAATGAACATAGCATCGTGAGTAATTCAATCGCTGGATAACGCATGCTAATAGGATGTTGGCAATGGCCACATTTTCCTCTTAACATTAACCAGCTTATAACTGGAATATTTTGATACCAACGGATCGGTTGCTGACATGCAGGACATGATGAAGCAGGTTTACTTAATGTCAGCTTTTCATGCTCAATGATGGGTAGTTCGGGATTAAGCAACATTTGACATTCCTGCTGCCAATCTTGTTCCATCATTTTGGGGGTGCGATAAATTACCACATTCAAAAAGCTACCAATACATAGGCTCAATAGTGCGACTGCAATATAAAGTGCAGTTAAGTTTTGAATAAAATAAGCAATAATTTCTTGCATTATATGACTGAGCCCATTTGGAAAATTGGAAGATACATAGCAATCACTAGACCACCTACGAGCACCCCTAAAATTGCCATGATTAAAGGTTCCATCATTGAAGTTAAACCATCAACGGCATTATCAACTTCATTTTCATAATAAGTAGCAACTTTATCGAGCATGCTGTCTAGCGCACCAGATTCTTCACCAATTGCGACCATTTGTATAGCCATAGATGGAAAACGATTTGAAACACGCATTGCAAATTGGAGTTGTTGACCAGTAGCAACATCTTCACGAATTTTCATGACGGCTTCTTCATAAATGACATTGTTGGTTGCACCAGCAGTTGATTCAAGGGCATCAATGAGTGGAACACCAGCCGCAAACGTAGTGGCTAAAGTACGGCTATAACGGGCAATAATCGCCTTATAAACCAAATCACCAAAGATAGGTAGTTTCAGGGTGAGTTTGTCTAAACCATCACGAAATTTCTTACTACGCTTCTTGGCTTCCAGAAAGGCAGCAATCACTGCTCCAATCACAATAATCATAATGAACCAGTATTCCTGCATCCATTTCGACATATTCACGACCATTTGGGTAAATGCAGGTAAATCTGCACCAAAAGAAGAAAACAGGTCTTGGAAAACAGGCACTACTTTAACCATCAAAATAATGGTAACAACCACAGCAACTACAATAACCGTTGCTGGATATTTCATAGCCTTCTTAATTTTCTGCTTAAGTAATTCACTTTTTTCTTTGTAAATTGCCACACGGTCCAACATGGTTTCAAGCGCACCAGATTGTTCGCCAGACTCTACAAGAGAACAAAACAAGTTATCGAAGTGTTGAGGATACTTCCTTAAAGCTGAAGCAAAGGTACTACCGCCTTCAACTTCACCTTTAATCCCGAGTACCACCTCGCGCATGGCTGGGTTTTCTAGACCCTCCGCTACAATTTCAAAGCCTTGTACCAGTGGGACACCAGCTTTCATCATGGTTGCAAGTTGCCTAGTAAAAATTGTGATATCGAGCGTTGATACTTTCTTCTTGAACAAACCCTCAAGAATATTTTTACGCTTTTCCCGAATATTACGGACAGTTACACCTTGTTTGCGTAGGGTGACTTTGGCTAAGGCCATATTCTTAGCTGGAAGTTCGCCCTTAATTTTTATGCCCTTACGGTCAACCCCTTCATAAGCAAAAGTCGGCATCATTTGTGCCTTTTTGACAGTCATGAATTATCCTTATTTTAAATTGTCTTTTATTCACTGGTCACGCGGTTAACTTCTTGTAAGGAAGTTACACCTTGCATGACTTTCTTTAACCCTGAACGACGCAGATTATTAAACCCCAGTTTTTCAGAAGCAGCAGCGATTTCTAAAGCATTGCCATCTTCCATAATAATCTTGGAAATTTCAGGTGTAACTTTCATCACCTCGTAAATACCTACTCGACCTTTGTAGCCTTCACGACACTCAGTACAACCTACAGGTTGAAAAACTTGAAAATCGGGATGGGTTAAATCTTGATCGGTAAAGCCCATTTCTAATAGGCTCTGTTTAGGAATGTCGGCAGGTGTTTTACACTGTGGGCATAACCGACGCGCCAAACGTTGAGCAATCACCAGATTGACAGACGTTGCGATATTAAAGGATGGAACACCCATATTACGTAGGCGAGTAAGTGTTTCTGGCGCACTATTGGTATGCAGTGTGGACATTACCATGTGACCGGTTTGTGCAGCTTTAATCGCAATTTCAGCCGTTTCTAAGTCACGAATCTCACCGACCATAATAATGTCAGGGTCTTGACGTAAAAATGATTTCAGTGCGGCCGAAAAAGTAAGACCTACTTTTGGGTTAACGTTAACCTGATTAATGCCTTCAAGGTTGATTTCGACTGGATCTTCGGCAGTGGAAATATTAGAGCTTTCAGTATTTAAAATATTTAAGCCAGTATATAAAGATACCGTTTTACCAGAACCGGTAGGACCTGTAATTAAAAGCATACCTTGTGGTTTATCGAGTGCTTCTAAAAAAAGAGCTTTCTGATCTTCTTCATATCCTAAAGCATCAATTCCGAGCATCGCGCTAGATGGATCGAGAATACGCAGAACCAGTTTTTCACCAAACAACGTTGGAAGTGAGTTCACACGAAAATCGATTGCTTTAGTTTTTGATAACTTCAGCTTGATACGGCCATCTTGAGGTACCCGCTTTTCGGAAATATCCATTTGAGACATAACTTTTAAACGTGAAGCCAAACGGTTAGCCAATTGCAAAGGTGGATTTGCAATCTGACGTAACACGCCGTCGACTCGATAACGGACCCGATATGATTTCTCATAGGGTTCAAAATGTAAGTCTGAAGCCCCCATACGAATTGCATCGATGAGTAATTTATTAATATATTTAACAATAGGTGCTTCATCACCTTGAGGCGTTTCTTCCTCATCCTCTTGTGAGGGTGGAGCTTCAAGGTCTACATCAAGATCAAACTCTTCATCACTAAATTCGAAGCTGCTTTCTTCGGTAAATTGCTGCGCCAGAATTTTCTCAAGCTTATGGTGCTCGACAATGACTGGTTCAACCATGAGCTTGCTATTAAAGCGAATGGCATCAATCGCTTCAATATTACTCGGGTTGCTGGTCGCGACATATAAAATCTGTCCTCTTTGTATGAGAGGTAAGACCCGATGTTTTAAAACCAGTTTCTGATCGACCAAATCCTTGGGAATTTGGCTTGTATCGTAAACATCCAGATCAAAATATGGTTCAGCAAATTCAATAGAAATTGTTTCAGCTAATAAAGAAGGGGAGAGATGAACCTCTTCAATCAGGTACGCAACTGTATCCCGTTTAGCTCTCTTTGCTGCATCTAATGCTGTTTGCATGGTCGCTGCCGACACATGTTTTTCTTCGACTAATCGTCGAAAAAACCCCGAAAATTTTGGAGATGTATGTATGACTGACATCTGCCTACCTGTGCTCATATGTTTATAATTGGTATATAAAAAATTATACTTTTGTTATCTAAAATTACTACCTGAGAAAATGATGCTCTGGTCTTGATCCACTCGCCAAAGCTTGAACTAGTCGAAGTTTTTATTCATTAATTTTTAAAAGACGATTCTTTAGACTCGATAAAGTTTTATAACTGTTTTCAATTAGTAGAAAAGATATGGGCAAAGCCGTTAAAGAAAAGTATCTGAAATTTGTATAAATGCGTGTAGAATGTGCTGCATTTTTGATGAAAGGTGAGCCGTATGTCGGGTTCGACGATTACGCCTTGGGTAGTTGGCAACTGGAAAATGAACCCAATGCGTGCCAATGCCAAACAACTTATAGAAGAATTTAAACAACTATTGCAACAAAACCAAATTGCAGATGAAAGCTGTCATGTAGGGGTTGCTCCGGTTTCTATTGCGCTTGCAATGGTACAAACACAATTGCAAGATGCTGCAAGAACAGTATATACAGTTGCACAAGATGTATCACGTGTAGCGGGTACGGGTGCGTATACTGGCGAAGTCAGCGCAGAATTATTAAAAGATAGCCAAATTAATTTTGTACTGGTTGGGCATTCTGAGCGCCGTGATATTTTTGGCGATAACGTTGAAATTTTGAAAGCTAAACTCCAAAATGCATTAAATGCGGGCTTGACTGTCATTTATTGTGTTGGTGAAAGCCTCGAACAACGTGAACAAGGTTTGGCAGAGCAAGTTGTATTGCAACAAATTTGTGATATTGCTCCTGTAGTGACTGCTGAGCAATGGCAAAAGCAAATTGTAGTTGCCTATGAGCCAATCTGGGCAATTGGGACAGGTAAAACTGCTTCTCCACAAGATGCACAGGCAATGCATGCTAAGATTCGTGAAGGTTTAAGTCAGATTACCCCAGCGGGTTCAGACATTGCGATTTTATATGGCGGTAGTGTAAAAGCTGAAAATGCGGTCGAATTGGCGGCATGTCCAGATATTAATGGTGCGTTGGTAGGCGGTGCTTCATTAAATGCAGCATCTTTTTATCAAATCGTACAAGCCTTTGCACAAAGTAAATAACGAGGATAGGGTATGCACTCTTTTGTACTGATCGTACATATTATTTTAGCGGTACTGATGATTGCCTTAATTCTAGTGCAACACGGTAAAGGTGCTGATGCCGGTGCTTCTTTCGGTGGTGGCGGAGCAGCAACTGTATTCGGTGCATCAGGTTCAGGTAACTTCCTTACTCGACTTACTGCTATCTTAACAGCGTTGTTTTTTGTGACGAGTTTAACTCTAGCTGTTTTTGCGAAAAAGCAGACTACTGATGCATATAGTTTGAAAACTGTACAAACTACAGCGCCTGTTCAAACGACATCGCCTGAAACTTCACCAAATGCACCAAAATCGAGTCAATAATTCGAAATAGGGCTTTCCTTTTGTAGTGGGAAGGACTAGAATGCGTCCCACAAGCTGCGGTGGTGGTGGAATTGGTAGACACGCTACCTTGAGGTGGTAGTGCCTTCGGGCGTGGGGGTTCAAGTCCCCCCTTCCGCACCAACTTTGAACCAGAAAGTTGAGTGCAAGCAGTTTTTTGATGCGGGATGGAGCAGTCTGGTAGCTCGTCGGGCTCATAACCCGAAGGTCGTTGGTTCAAATCCAGCTCCCGCTACCAATTTGATTAAGGTGCAACTTAATCAAGCGAATATTGGATAAGTTTACATTGACTTTTTTCGATATTTGTATATAATTTTTGCACGTTGATGCGGGATGGAGCAGTCTGGTAGCTCGTCGGGCTCATAACCCGAAGGTCGTTGGTTCAAATCCAGCTCCCGCTACCAAGTTTCTTAAAAGAGGCTCACAGACAGGTGGGCCTTTTTGCACAGTGGACTATTGTTTTCTGTGCTAAATAGGGGCGATTAACGCCCTTTTTTATTGGTTATCGTATCGCTATCGTGTAGTGTCGACATCAATTGGTCAAATAGTCATGCTTCACTATAGTAGGTCTGTGTCGGTTAAAACAACCGATTGAATCGCACGAGAATGACGAGAGTAAATGAAATTATCAAATAAATCCCAAGCATTGCATGACTTAATTGTTCCTGCAGTGGAAGCATGTGGTGTCGACCTTTGGGGGATCGAGTTTCTCCCACAAGGTAAACGTTCATTATTGCGTATTTATATCGATAAAGCGGTAAGTGAAGATGCTGAGCCTGTAATTAATGAAGATGGTGAAGTAGAACTAGGCCGTGGTATTGGTGTACAAGATTGTGTGCGTGTAACACAACAAGTTGGCGCAATGTTGGATGTTCATGATCCAATCTCAGGTGAGTATTCATTAGAAGTTTCTTCACCAGGTTGGGACCGTCCATTTTTTCAACTAGAACAGTTACAAGGCTACATCGGACAACAAATTGCTTTGCGTTTAATTGCAGCAGTAGAAAACCGTCGTAAATTTCAAGCAAAACTTATCGCAGTAGACCTTGAAAATGAAGAAATTCAGGTTGAAGTTGATGGGAAGCATGTGCTTGTGATCGACAGCAACAATATCGATAAAGCAAACTTGATCTATCAAGATTAAATTTATTTAAATTTTATAAGAAATCGGTAGGTGACTTATGGGCCGCGAAATTCTTACCGTTGTTGAAACGGTTAGTAATGAAAAAGGTGTTAGTCGTGAAGCGATCTTCGAAGCTTTAGAACAAGCTCTAGTTGCTGCAACGAAGAAAAGATTTTACGAAGGTACGCATGCTGAAGAAGCTCAGCTTCGTGTAGAAATTGATCGTAAAACTGGTGATTACCGTACGTTCCGTCAATGGACTGTTGTGGCAGATGAAGATCACGAAATGCCAGCTTGCCAAGATGCAATTTCTGACGTTGATCCAGCTAAATGGTCAATTGGTGACGTGCGTGAACTCGAAGTAGAATCTATTGAGTTTGGTCGTATTGCTGCACAAATTGCAAAACAAGTTATCGTACAAAAAATTCGTGAAGCTGAGCGTGCTTTAGTTGCTGATGCATACGAGTCTAAAGTTGGTGAGTTAATTTACGGTGAAGTGAAAAAACAAACCAAAGATGGCTTCATTATCGACTTAGGCGACAACGCAGAAGCTTATCTTGCACGCGAAGAGATGATTCCAAAAGAAATTCTTCGTCCAAAACAACGTGTAAACGCTATTTTATATAATGTTAACCGTGAAGGTCGTGGCGCTCAGTTGTTGTTATCACGTGCTAAGCCTGAAATGTTAATTGCTTTAATGAAAAAAGAAATTCCTGAAATTTCTGAAGAAATTATTGAAATTAAAGCAGCGGCACGTCAACCGGGCGTTCGTGCTAAAATTGCAGTGAAAACAAATGATCACCGTATTGACCCTGTGGGTGCATGTATTGGTATGCGTGGTACGCGTATTCAAGCTGTACAGCAAGAGTTAAATGGTGAGCGTATTGATGTAGTGGTCTGGTCTGATGATCCGGCTCAATACATTGCTAGTGCATTAGAACCAGCTGATGTTTCAGGCATCGTGCTTGATGAAGATGCAAGAAGTGCCGACATTATTTTTGCAACCAGCGATCAATTAGCTCGTGCGATTGGCTCTCAAGGTCAAAACGTTCGTTTAGCTTCTGATTTAACTGGCTACAAACTCGACATGATGCTTGAAGAAGAGTATCGTGCTCGTCAGCAAAATGAAGCTCAGCAATATCTTGATATGTTTGTATCACGTCTCGATATTGAAGAAGATTTAGCAATGGCATTGGTGGAAATGGGCTTCACTTCTTTAGAAGAGATTGCTTATGTTCCTGCTGAAACTTTTGACGAAATTGAGCTTGATGCTGAATTGGTTGAGTTATTGCAAAGTCGTGCAAAAGAAGCAGCCCTTACTGATGCTTTGAAACAGCAAGAAAATATTCAAGAACCGAGCGCAGACCTTCTCACTATGGAAGGCATGACTTCTGAGATCGCTTACTCGCTTGCCGCTCGCGGTATTATTACTGTCGACGATTTGGCAGATCAAGCTACTGACGATATCTCTGATATTGAAGGACTTGGTCATGAAAAAGCAGGTCAATTGATCATGAAAGCTCGCGAATCATGGTTTAACTAGGAGATGAAATATGACGGACAAGTCGATTAAAGAGTTAGCTCTCAGTGTAGGACGTCCTGTTGAGAAGCTCCTAGAACAGGCTCGTGAAGCAGGTTTGCCTCAACGTACAGCAGACGACATTATTACCACTGAACAACAGGATACTTTGGTCAATCATTTGAAAAAAGTTCATGGTCAGGAAAGTGGTAACACAGGAAAAATTGCGTTGAAACGTAAAACAACCAGTACCGCTAAAGTTGCAAGTACTTCAGGTAAAGCAAAAACAATTAACGTAGAAGTACGTAAAAAGCAGGTTTTTGCTAAACCAAACCCTGAACAAATTGCAGCAGAAGCTAAAGCACGTGCAGAAGCAGAAGCGAAAGCACGTGTAGAACAGCAAACGCGTGAAACTGCCGAGCAAAAAGCGCGTCTTCAAACAGAGCAAAAAGCAAAAGCAACTTTAGATGCTATGCGTGCTGCTCATCAACAAGATAGTGCTGCACAGACAGCCCCAAAAGCTGCTGTTGTAGTGAAAAAGCGTGGTGGTGGTACAGTAAAACCTGCACCAAAACCAGCTGAAACTCCAGAACAGAAAAGAGCTCGTGAAGAGCAGTCAGCTCAGTTAAAAGCAACTGAAGAAGCTGCACGTCGTAAAGCAGCTGAAGAAGCTCAGCAACGTACACTTGAACAAATGCGCAAAATGGCGTCTAAGTATTCAAATGACGATGCTACTACGACAATTCGTGTGATTGATGATTCTCCACTTGCTTCAGGTCTAGTTGGCCAAGCTTATGAAGATTCATTTAAGCAAGAAGACCGTGAAATTAAACGCGGTGGCGCAACCACTAACCCACGTGCTGGGAAGAAAGGTGGTCGTCGTGGTCAAGAAGAGCAAAGCTTTGTTAACCATAACAAACGTGGTTTAAAATCAAGCCAAGCGAATAAGCATGGATTTGAAAAGCCAGTTAAAAAGCAAGTTTATGATGTAGAAATCGGTTCAAGCATTGTTGTTGCCGATCTTGCTCAAAAAATGGCGATTAAAGTACGTGAAGTTATCAAAACACTTATGAAAATGGGTGAATTGGTTAATCAAGATCAAGCTATTGATCAAGACACAGCGGCACTTGTTGTAGAAGAAATGGGCCACAATCCTGTTTTAGTTTCTGATACACAAGCGGAAGATAACTTGCTTGAAGCAGCTGAAGAAGCTCGTGGTGAGCAAACAACTCGTCCGCCAGTTGTTACCATTATGGGTCACGTTGACCATGGTAAAACATCATTGCTTGACCGTATCCGTCGTTCGAAAGTGGCGGCTGGAGAAGCAGGTGGTATTACTCAGCATATTGGTGCATATCACGTTGAAACAGACAAAGGAATTATTACATTCCTTGATACACCGGGACATGCGGCATTTACTTCAATGCGTGCACGTGGTGCTAAAGCAACGGATATCGTTGTATTAGTTGTTGCTGCAGATGATGGTGTAATGCCACAAACTGCAGAAGCAATTGACCATGCTCGTGCAGCAGGTACTCCAATTATTGTTGCAATCAACAAAATGGATAAAGAATCTGCTGATCCAGACCGTGTGTTAAATGAATTAACAACGAAACAAATCGTTCCAGAAGAATGGGGTGGTGATGTTCCGATTGCTAAAGTTTCTGCACACAGCGGACAAGGTATTGATGAACTCCTTGATTTAATTCTTATTCAATCAGAATTGATGGAATTAAAAGCATCTGCTGAAGGTGCTGCGCAAGGTGTTGTTATTGAAGCACGTGTTGATAAAGGCCGTGGTGCAGTAACTTCGATTCTTGTTCAAAACGGTACATTAAACATTGGTGACCTTGTTCTTGCAGGTTCATCTTATGGTCGTGTCCGTGCAATGTCTGATGAAAACGGTAAGCCGATTAAATCAGCAGGACCATCTATTCCAGTAGAAATTCTGGGTCTTCCAGATGCTCCAATGGCGGGTGATGAAGTTCTTGTTGTAAATGACGAGAAGAAAGCGCGTGAAGTTGCCGATGCTCGTGCTGACCGTGAGCGTCAAAAACGTATTGATCGTCAAAGTGCTATGCGTCTTGAAAATATCATGTCGTCAATGGGCAAAAAAGATGTTCCTACAGTGAACGTTGTTTTGAAAACAGACGTACGTGGTACTTTAGAAGCATTGAATGCTGCTCTACATGAATTATCTACTGACGAAGTAAAAGTTCGTGTAATTAGCTCAGGTGTTGGTGCGATTACTGAGTCTGATGTAATTCTTGCTGAATCTTCAGAAGCTGTATTGTTAGGCTTTAACGTCCGTGCCGATACGACTGCTCGTCAACGAAGTGACCAAGACGGTATTGATATTCGTTACTACAGCATCATTTATGAATTAATTGATGATGTGAAAGATGCCATGAGCGGTAAACTTGCTCCTGAACATCGTGAAACAATCTTGGGTGTTGCGGAAGTACGTGAAGTATTCCACTCAAGTAAGTTTGGTGCAGCAGCAGGCTGTATGGTACTTGAAGGCACATTACATCGTAATAAACCGATTCGCGTATTACGTGATGATGTTGTAATTTTCCAAGGTGAGCTTGAATCTCTTCGTCGTTATAAAGACGTTGTTGATGAAGTTCGTGCAGGTATGGAATGTGGCCTTGCGGTGAAAGGTTATAAAGACATCAAACCACAAGATAAGATCGAAGTGTATGATGTTCAATTGATTAAACGGAGTCTTTAATGGCGGGTAGCCAACGCTTAAAGCGCATGGCGGATTCAGTACAACGTGAGTTGTCTGAGCTAATCCGTCAAGAGCTTAAAGATCCTCGCTTAGGTGGTCTAGTGACCATCTCTGCGGTGAAAGTTAGTGCGGATATGGGTTATGCTGAAGTTTATGTCACTGTTATGGGACGTGAACTCGGCGATGAGCAAAGTGAAGCAGCAAATAAAGAAACTTTAGATGTATTAAATAAAGCTTCTGGTTTCTTGCGTCATGAATTGAGCCGTCGCATTAAGACTCGTATTACGCCTCGCTTACGTTTCCATTACGATAAGACGAATGCATATGGTAACTATATGTTTGGTCTAATCGAAAAAGCGGTACAAGATTTGCCAGAACGTAAGTCAGATGACCAAGAGTAATTAAAACTCAAAATAAAAAAGCCACCTTCGGGTGGCTTTTTTATTGATTCAATTTCTTATTCTTTAGGAGGTTCCATTGGTGGTTTGTTTTGTGAAAAGCGTTGACCAATTTTGTACCGGTCCCAAGGGAGCGGGCGTTCAATGGCTTCAGGTACTTCACAACTCAGTGAGCGTAAACGTAAATGTAGCGCAGCTTGTGCAATCAAATTAGCCGAAACAGGCGCGGTAATAAAAGCTAAAAGGGTAATAAGTAATTCGGCAAAACCAAAGCGACCTTGGAAAGCAAAAAAGATCATGGAAGCGATCAGAAAGCTTCCTAAGCCGAGCGTACTCGACTTAGTTGGCGCATGTAAGCGCATGAATAAGTCGGGTAAACGGACCATACCGATTGAGCCAACTAACATGAAGAAGGCGCCAAAAACCAGAAAGACCGAAACAATAATTTCCATTGTAAATTGCATTTGACCTCTCCTTAATCGATAACATGACCGGTTGTGAAGTAACGTGCTAAGGCGGCTGTAGATACGAAACCTAACATCGCAACCAATAGTGCTCCTTCAAATAGAGAAGTCGTCATCCAATAAATGCCTAACACAACAATGAGGCAAGTTGCATTGAGGAAAAGTGTATCGAGCGCTAAAAGGCGGTCTACAATTGATGGGCCCATAACTAGTCTGAAAAGGCAAAGTAGCATCGAGATTGTAACGGCAATCAAGCTAATACCTAGAGCATAGGGTAGGATTGTCATGCACTTGCCTCCGTTTTACTTTTCACATCAAAAATTTCCATAAGAGGAATTTCATAACGTTCTTTGATGTCTTGAATATCAGATTCGGTATTATCTGTGCTTAAAGCGTGAACCAGAATATCCCCGCGTTCCTGATCAATACCCGCAGAAACCGTACCTGGTGTTGTGGTAATGATCATTGCCAGTAAGGTGTTGACCTGCTCATGTTCTGTCTCTAAAGGTACACGATACCATTTAGGATGTAATTTTTTAGTAGGTCCCAAAACAAGTTTTGCGACCTTAAAGTTAGAAATAATAATATCCCAAAGAACCACAAAACATAGTTTAACCGCAGGTTTCCAGTGAATATGCGGTGTACGGGTAATAAACGGTTTGACTAAACGAGGGATGATTAAGCCCAAAAGCATCGCAGTCAAAAGATCACTCGCATCAAGACTATGCGCCAGCATCAACCAAAATAAAACGATGAGAACCGAAACAAATGGATGTGGAAACCAGCGTTCAAGCAAATGAGATAACTGCATTGTTATGGCTCCATAGGTTTCAATTGACTTTCATCAACAATGGTAGGTGTTTGGAGTTTATCCTGTTGCTGAATTTGTCGTTGTTTATATTCAGAAATATGTTCGCCATTGAGCGTATCTTTCGAAATAATATCTGGAACAAGATAAGCATTATGATCTTCAACTTCACCGCCGTACTTGGTTTCTGGTAAGTAAGCTGGGTCATATGGTTGCACACTGATGACTTCACCGTTTTGATCTACTTTAAGAATAGAGTGTTGGTAAAGTGCATGGTCCTGAATCTGTTGTGCGGTGCTTAATGTGTAATGCTGAATTGGTGCAGCAAAGACAACATAAGCGATTAAACCAGCCAGTAATAGATAAATGACTTGATCGTTACGTGGTGGTGCGCGTTCCGGCAAAGCACGATAAAGAATATAAGCTGGATGGATTGGATCTTCTTCTGGAGGGGATGCGCGCCAGAATAAGATAAAACCAACACGTGTGAGTGCAATAATACTTAATAGGCTCACAACAAGCACAACACCAATAATCCAGCCTTGATAGCTAGCTTCAACTGTCGCTTGTAAAATGAATACTTTTCCAAGAAAACCACTAAAAGGTGGCAAACCTGCAAGCATCATGGCAATCAAGAAATAAGTCAGCATCGCCGCTTTTTCTTGTTTGATTCTTGGGGCAACTTTTAAATGATCTTTAAAATCTCCACGTTGTGAAGTGATCCATCCACAAAATAGATAAAAAGCTGCACCAATCAATGTACTGTGCACTAAGTAATATAAAGCACCAGACCATGCCTGCGTATTAGACATGGCAATTGCTGTAAGCAAGGTACCAATTGAAGAAAGGACCATAAAGCCGACAAATCGACGTAAACGATCTGCTCCAATTGCTGCAATCACCCCATAAAGAGAAGTAATTAAGCCAATAGGCAATAACCAGTTTTTTAAGATTTCTTGACTAAGCGCATCGTCAAATACTGTTCCATTTACACGTAAAATAGAATAGATCCCGACTTTAGTCATAATAGTGAAAATTGCAGCTACAGGCGTACTTGCAACAGCATAGGTTTTTGGTAGCCAAAAACCGACAGGAAGCATTGCTGCTTTAATACCGAAAACGACAAAGAGAAGTAACGAACCAGCGACTGCTAATTTGTGTTGATCTGCTTCAAGTGTCGGTATAAGACGTGAGACATCCGCCATGTTGAGGCTACCCACACTGCCATAAATCATACCAAGCCCAATTAAGAAGAGAGCAGAGGCTAAAAGATTGATAATGACATAGTGAACGCCAAGCTGAAAACGAGGTTTGCCTTGTCCATGTAAGAGCAATACATACGAAGCCATCAATAGGATTTCAAAAAAGACGAAAAGGTTAAATAAGTCGCCTGTTAGAAATGCTCCACAGATTCCCATTAATAGGAAATGTACCATGGCATGGAAATAGCGGCCACGCGTGTCCCAATTATCACTTGCATACCATAAAACTGGTACTGCTAATGCGTAAGTCAGTGCCAGCATAAAAGCTGAAAGGCGATCGAGTACAAGCACAATACCAAATGGTGCTGACCACTCACTTAATTGGTAAACAGTAATTTGACCCGTGCTGGCGTAACTAAGATAAACAATAGCGGTAATTAATCCGGCAATTGCTGAGACGAGGCTAATGCCACGACGCCAAGGCTGACGCCAGTCATCTTTTAAAGCTCCTGCCCCGGGGTTGCCTAACAGTAATAAGATAAAAGCAGTAAATGCTGGGATGAGAATGCTAAAAATAGGCGTGTGTTTTTGCCAAAAAGATAAAAAATCAAACATCACGGCTCATCCTCACGTGGGTCGTATGTTGGGGAAGCATCTTCTTTAGCATCAACATGATCACTACCTGATTCATAACGGCTACGTAGCGCAAGTTGTACAATAAACGCTGTAGTTGCAAAACCGATCACGATGGCGGTTAACACCAACGCCTGAGGGAGTGGATCAGTTATTTTTGTCGTTTCAGTTAAAATTGCCGGTGAGCTGATTTGTAATCGACCCATAGCAAATAAAAATAGGTTTACTGCATAACCGATTACAGCCAATCCGAGCACAACAGGGAAAGTACGAGCACGTAAAATCAGATAAATACCTGTGGCAACAAGTAAACCAATAGCAGAAGCCAGTAAGAATTCTAAACTGATCATGATGATTCCTCCCGATGTGGTACAGGACCGGACATACTCGAATGACGAGAGTCGCCTAATACAGAGATGAGCAACATTGTCGCGCCTACAACGGTGATATAAACACCCAAGTCAAAACTTGCAGCTGAAGCTAGATGTAGTTTTCCTAGAATTGGTAATTCAACATAGACATGAGCACTCGTGAGGAACGGACGTAACCAGAACCATGCTGCTATACCAGTCAGGCCTGCAATCGTTAATCCTGTGCCAATCCAGACTTCGTAAAGGCGGCCAGACTTCGCTTTTAACAGCTGTTCTGCTTGATCTTGACCTAGTGCAATATATTGAATGATTAGCGCCATTGAGGTGATTAGACCTGCAATGAAGCCACCGCCTGGATAGTTATGTCCTCGCAAAAAGATATAAACACTGACGACAAGCGCTAACGGTAATACCCAAGAGGCCGTAATACGGAACATAAGCGGAGATGGATTGAAACGATAGGTGAGACCTTGCGTCATGGTGGTGCCGTGTACACGCATACCATCCATTAAACATAGTGCACCAATCGCAGCGATTCCTAATACCGTAATTTCACCGAAGGTATCGAAGCCACGGAAGTCAACTAAAATGACATTTACAATATTTGAGCCACCACCAAGTGGTAAAGACTGTTGGGCAAAGAACCAAGAAATTGAATTATGATCACGGGTTAAAATGAGCCAAGTAATCCAGCCAATTCCTAAACCTCCAATAATTGCTAAGGCAGCATCTCTCAAACGTCTAGAACGACGAGACTCATACGGTGTGAGCTGTGGAAGTAACGATAAGCTCATTAATAAAAGAACGGTCGTTACAACGTCTACTGTAATTTGAGTCAGTGCTAAATCTGGTGCTGACATGGTGACGAAGACCATCGTTACCACTAGACCAATTGCACCACTAATAAGTACTGCTTTAATACGCTCATGGTGGAACCAGAGCATCATCCAACAGCCTGAGAACAACGTCAGCCAAAGAACCACAGCAATCCATGGAGCATGGGTGAGTTCGCGTGTACCAGTGCTCAACCCTTGATTGAGTAAAGGCATGGTGACCATGATGACGCTAAAAGCAATGATCCAGAACAAATAACTTTGCAATGAACCATTTTCAGTTTTTTGTTTGATTTTTCGGCTTGTAAGCAGCAGATGTTTTAAAAATAAATCAAATAAGATGCGGCCTTGTAATCTGCCTAGACGTGGGTCAAGGTCAATTTTACGAATCATGCCGTCTTTTGCTAAAGCAAAGTAGAACAGCGTACCACCAACTAAAGCAATAATACTCATCACAAGAGGAGCGTTGAAACCATGCCAAATTGCAAGGTGTGTACCCGCAAATTCTGGTTGCATCAAGCTTGCTCTAGTGACGCTATTGACCAGTGGTTCTACCAATAACGAAGGCAGAACGCCGACTAAGATACAGAGCACAGCAAGAAGAAGGGCGGGAGCACGCATCCCGAGTGGTGGTTCATGTGCATCTTTATTTGGAACTTGTTTACCAATTGGGCCGTCAAAGAAAACACCATGCACTAAGCGGATTGAATAACTTACTGCGAAGATACCAGCCAGAGTTGCAATGATGCTGGCAAAGATAACCGTTGAGCCTGAAAGATTTGCCAATAGCTCGGTAAAGAACATCTCTTTTGAAATAAAGCCGTTGGTAAGTGGTACACCTGCCATAGAGGCAGCGGTAATCATGGTGAGTGTGGCAGTGAAAGGAAGTAATTGCCAAATACCACTGAGTTTTCGAAGATCACGTGTGCCGGTTTCATGATCAATAATCCCTGCAAGCATAAACAGCGCTGCTTTAAATGTTGCATGATTAATAATATGGAAAATAGCAGCGGCAACCGCTAAAGGAGAACCGATCCCGAGTAAACAAACAATAAGTCCTAAATGACTAATGGTTGAATAGGCTAACAGTCCTTTTAAATCTTCTTTGAAAATGGCAAAACACGCTGCCATACAGAGCGTAAATAGGCCGACAAACGTAACGATATTATGATAAATCGCAGCGCCTATAAAAATTGGAAGTAAGCGGGCAAGTAGAAAAATCCCGGCTTTTACCATGGTCGCAGAGTGTAGGTAAGCAGACACTGGTGTTGGTGCTGCCATTGCATTAGGTAACCAAAAATGAAATGGGAACTGAGCACTCTTTGTAAATGCGCCAAGCAAAACAAGCAATAACATTGGAATAAAAAGAGCGTGGGCTTGGATCGCATCTTTCATGCCCATGATTTCGCTAATTTCATAGGTCCCAGTGATTTGTCCCAAGAGAACAAATCCACCTAGCATTGCTAAACCGCCCATTCCTGTAATGGTGAGTGCCATCCGAGAGCCACGTTGAGCAGCTTCATAATGACTCCAATAACCCACTAACAAGAAAGATGAAATACTGGTGAGCTCCCAAAAGACTAATAAAATAATAAGATTATTAGAGAGCGAAATACCCAGCATTGCTGCCATAAACAGCATGAGTAACGTATAGAGTTTACTTAATGAGTTTTTAGGGCCTAAATAATAATAGGCGTATATATAAATGAGTGTACCGATACCGGTAATAAGAAGAGAAAATAATAAACCAAGAGCATCAAGTCTAAAGCTCAGATTGATCCCTAATTGAGGTAACCAATCCCAGCTTTGTTGAATGCTTGCACCACCAAGCACAGTTTTAGCTTGAGTCAGTAATAAACCAAAACTGGTTAAACTGACTCCAATTGCCCCTAAAGCCGTTACTCCACGCGAGAACCGTTGAAGCAATGAAACAAGGGTGGTGCCTAATATTAACGGTAATAAGATAATTATCGGTAGCACACTCGTATCCATATGTGATTTAGGCCGAAACCTAAAGGTGAAATTTTAATTTCAGAATAGATAGGAATTCAAAGAGAGTTCCAAAGCTTATTATTCCGAAAACCCAACCAAATTAGAAAATAAAGCGAGAAACAAGTTGTATTGCGCAACTTGAAGAATAAAAACGCAAAATGAAATTTATTGTACACTAAAAAAGCATTGAAAATCTGATGTTATTACATGTAGTAACAACATCTAGTTATTTTAGTGCCTAAAAAACCGTACTCCACCATATATTTTGTGAGTGTGGTTTTTTGATTATAAAACTCAAACCGAAGGGCTTTCTTCTGGTGTGTCTCCCGCATGAATCATCCTTAATAATTCATTTTTTTGTTGTTCAGTTAAACCCTGAATCTGCTGAAATAAAACCTCAATCTGTGCTGGTGTTGGCGTCGGATCTATTAAACTCAGAGGCTGTGCTTCTATAGATGGTGTTAAAGGTTCGCTTCTTTGAAGTAAGGTATAGATATGTTCAAGCTGTTGTTTGGTGGTGTTTAAATCAAGATGGCTAACTTTACCGTGCTCTAATTTTAGACATTGATAGGTCGAGGCATGTTCAAGTAACTCTTCGCGACTTCCTGTTGCAATAATTTGTAGGCGTGGGAATGCTTGATGAAGTCGATTTAAGATCTCGGAGCAATGTGTTGAGTCGAGCTGTGCATCAATCTGGTCAATGAGTAAAACGCCGTCTCCTTCAAGGCAAGGGTTTAAACTTAATGGATTGAGTAAACAGAGTCTGCGGACTATATCGCCTACTAAAGCAATCCAAGTTTTGGTTGTATTTGAAAGCTGCTGAAAAGGTAAGGTTTGATCTTCATAGTCGACCATAAGTTGCAGTCGAGGCTGATATTGTAGATATAGATCTTTAAGCTCAGGCAGAACTATATTTAATGCATTCTTGAGGGCGTAGAGATTGGGTGAAGTAAGCTGTTTAGGTTGCCCTGATAACTCTTTTTGAAGTTCATTTAATAATTCTGTTTGATCTTGCTGATCTGATTGTTTCGATTTAATCCGTTGAACTAGATATGCAGCTTGAGCATTTTCGATATCACTAATTTCTCGTAGCCATTCAAAAAAGCGTGTAAAAGTTGTAAACGGTAGTGGGCTAATGTCATAGGCTGAAATGGCTTGAGTAATGCCGGGTAAATTTTTATTAAGCAGATTAATATCATTTACAAATCGCTCGGCTGGGTAGTAAGCGATTAAGGGAAGCCCCTGTAATGGATCTTTTTTTATGACTTGTTGATAAAGAGCCATGGTTTGGTCAAGTTGCTGAGTTTCAACTTGGCTCACTCCAATCCCACTTGCATTTAAGGTTTTAAAAAGTTTCCAGCTACACAGCGAAGAGTCTAGCTGCTGAGCAGAGGTACTTTCTGGCAAGTGACCAATTTCTGAAGGAACTTGAATGGTCACTTCAATTTTTGATTGTAGGCGTGACTGAGTAATGTCTTGATCAGGCATGACAATACCGGGGCTACGCAAATCTTTAAGGCGAGCAGGGAGCCAAGTTAAAGCATGGTAAGTATGTTTGAGTAACATACTTTTACCAGTTGCTTGTTCACCTAAAATTAAGGTGATTGGCTGTTTTTCATAATGAAAGTGTATTTTAAGGTCGTGAAACAGAGCAATATGTTTAAATTGGACAGATTCAAGTTTCATAGGCTCACCTAAATATGAGCGCTTCAACCAACCGATTGACGAAGACTTAAAGGCGCCCTTAGTTTTAATTGTTGTATCAGATCATAAAGATGATGGATATTTAGACTTACTTTAGCACGAGTACAGGCAACGTACAGTAGTCTTAACTCTTCATCAGTAATCTTGTGTTCTAACCCATTAATTTTAAATTGATAGTCATCTTCAATATGAACACGGTTCCATTCTAAGCCTTTCGCTTTATGGGCTGTAGAGATGACATAGTCCGCTTGCTCAAGTGGTGTAATCTTTGCAAGCGCTTTTTTTAGTGGGTCAGTGCCGTGATCATCCACCAATTTAACCAATGGTTTAATATCACTACCTTCATTGGTTTCACAGTATTCATGGACATCATGCCATGAATTGAACCATGCTAATTCAGGCACATCAGTAACCCGTTTTCCTTGTTTTAAGAGACTTGCGGCATCTACAAAACGGTTTAGTTTTTGATGATCAGCTTGCAAACTCACTTTATCGCCGTGAACTAAACCTGCTAATAGAAGTTCCATAGCCCGAGCATTGGTACGGCATAAAATCGCATCACGCATTTTGGTATGCGGTTTATTTACGACACTTGATTTTTGATTTGGATTACCAAGCAAAGGAACAGTTTCATTTAATCCGCCCAGCAATGCATTGGCAACATCCGCAATCGTTTCACCAAAACGAAAAGAAGTGGTGAGGCGAGACTCTGGCAAGGGTAATTGTTGCATTGCATTAATTGCACCACGCCACGCATAGATTTGCTGATGTGCATCGCCTACATAGATGACCTGCGTACTTTTTTGGCGAAGTAAAATACCCAGCATTAAAGGATCAGCATCTTGTGCTTCATCAAATAGTACATAATCGGCTGGAATGTTAGGTTCAGACAATGCCCAAAGTTTGAGGTAAATATCGTGACCAATTCCTGCCTGATGATTTGGGTCGATGGACTCTAACCAACGGCGCTCTACAGCAGGGTAAAGGTGAGTTTGTAGCTCAGTAATATCATCCGGATGTAACCAGTTGGGTGCCTGAATATGTCGAGGAGCTGGATATTGAGAACTGGTTGAACAGAAATAGCTGACAGCATTGGCAACAAGACTAGCCAGACGACTTGGCATTAAGACATATTTTTCATAACGTCCACCCATCATGCGTCGTAAGGTAATTGGTTCTAGTCGATATTCTTTTGCAATAAAGCTTGGGCTTAAGCGAGGCAAGCGTAATTTATCAGTCACACCGCGTGGCACACTGCGAAACGCGAGTGAGTGAAAAGTCCGGCAGTCTACATTACGATGAAATTTGTTCTGAGCTTCACCAGCAATTGCTTTGTTAAAAGCCAAATACATACCGCGCCGTTCAGGCATGGCATCACTAATCATTTGTAACGTAGTAGTTTTACCTGTACCCGCATAGGCAATCACTTTAAATGATTGCCCAAGACGTGCGTTATCTATGGCAATTGCTTGTTCATAGGTGGCTTTAGGTTTTTCGATATTCGACACTGAGTGATTTTAAACCTTGTTGCGGTTAGCTTTTTCAACTAAACCAGATAAACCCTGACGACGAGCTAATTCGTCAATAATAAGTTGTGGATTAAGATCGAAATAACCCAACATGACAATGCTATGGAACCACAAATCGGTAGTTTCATAAATCAAGTCATTTAAATTGCTTTCTGTATTTTGAGCAGCGTAGTCTTTCGCAGCAATAATAGTTTCTACGCTTTCTTCGCCGACTTTTTCCAAGATTTTATTGATGCCTTTTTTGTAGAGGCTTGCAACATATGAAGTGTCCGCTTCAGCTTGCTTACGCTCTTGCATCAATTGCCCTAAGTGAGCAAGTACATCCACTTGTTCAGCGGTGTGAGCATGATCGTGGCCTTCAGTTTTGGCTTTGTCACCATAAATTGCAGTAGGGTCTTTTAATTGTGCATCGACAATTTCCCAGCCCTGTGGGGTAAGTTTACGGTAGAAACAAGACTCACGACCTGTATGGCATGCAATACCGCCGTGTTGCTCAACTTGTAATACGATTACATCACCATCGCAGTCCAGACGAATTTCATAAACCGTTTGGAAATGGCCTGATTCTTCACCCTTGTGCCAAAGTTTTTGGCGAGAGCGAGAGAAATAAACAGCCTGATTTTTTTCTGCTGTAAGTGCGAGTGCTTCACGGTTCATCCACGCCACCATCAAAATACGTCCGGTTTGATGATGTTGAGCAATGGCAGGGATAAGACCTTGTTCGTTAAATTTTACTTCATCGAGCCATTGCGTGTTATTCATGAGGAATCACCAAAGAAATATGAACTATAAATTGATTTCAATCAGATGCTAAAAATAGCTTGTATAGTGTACGGCATCAACGTCGCTTTGCGGAAAAATTCTTTGTCCTTTTTGTCTTTGTCAGCGTAATGAATAGGTTGTAACACTTACCAATCTGTATCTTATTCAAATGACTAAGGCGTGAGGATATTTGAAATCTCAATCAAATTTTGATCTGGATCGCGAATATAAACTGAAAGAATAGGATGCATTGCACCAGTACGCTCAATCGGACCTTCTTCAATTTGAATATTTAATTGATTAAGGTGTGCAACCACTTCTGAAATGGGAGTGTCTGAAATAAAACACAAGTCGGCAGATCCGGGAGTCGGCTGTAATGCCTTCGGTTCAAACTCGTTGCCTTGCTGGTGTAAATTTATCTTTTGATTTCCAAACTTTAGAGACTTTCTATCACCTTTAAACGTGATGACTTCAAACCCCAATACGGTTTGATAGAAATGACAGGTAGATTCAATATTTGAGACAGTTAAAACAAGATGATCAAGATGGCTGATTTTCATGTGTTAATCACTATTATTTGGTGGGGTTAATAGTCAGACAGAGATTCGCTTTCTAAATGAAACGCACTGTTTTCTTTAGGCAATTGAGCAACCTGATCATAATCAAGTTGCTTGAATGGCCCTGTTTTTAAGCCTGAAATTGTGATTGCCATTTCTTTTCGAAAATAAGGGATTTGATACATCCACGGAAAAACTAGATCTCTTAAACCTCCAGCCCACCAATGATCAGATTGATAAAGTGGTGTTAATAAGCGACTGAGGAACTGATAAAACTGAGTAGATGAACGGCGAAGCTGGTGGTAGTGCTGCCAGAGCAGGGACCAATCAATATTCTTGTTTTTTTGAGCATGTTGCAATGATTGAGAGAAAGCCCAAGCATCCAATAATTCCATATTTGCGCCTTGACCTAACTGCGGACTCATCGCGTGAGCGGCATCGCCAATCACCCCAATTCGACCTTGACCAAATTGAGTCATAACGACATCACGGTAGTTTGCAGATAACCATTTGGGCTGAGTTTGACTGTTATACAAAATTTCTTTCAGCCATTCTGCAACTGTGGGCCAACGCTCAGAGACTTGCTTTAACCAAGCTTGTTTAGCCTGCTCATCTTGCAAAAAGCTTTGTAATTGTGGCTTAGGTAAGCTCCAAAATACACTTGAAAGGCGCTGTTGAGGTTCTGTTGGAATGGCTCCTGTAGGAAGAATTCCCATCATAATTTTCGAGCGATCATAAAATTGATGCAGAATTTCAGAGTCGAGCACTGGGCACTCAGGCACGATACTCCACGCCGCACCCCAAGGGTAAGCTTGGTCAACCTTTACCCATGCTTTAGGTCTTAATTGACTACGAGCACCATTGGCAATAAGTACGGCATCAAAGCGAGCATCAACCTTTTGGTTTTTATGTATGCTGAATAGCTGAACTTCATTGTTATGTTCTTCGAAGCTTTCAACAGAGTGGTTCATACGCCAAGTAATTTGGCTTGAATATTCACTAAGCTTTTGAGTGAGCACATGACATAAAGTAGCTCGGTGTATACCTAAACCATAGAGATGTGCTGATGCTTCGTGATAGTGACTGTTAACTAAAAGACGCTTGTCTGGAAGTTGTCCTTCTAGACCTGTGACTCTTGCACCTAATGTTAAAGCTTTGTCGAGCACACCTAAGTGTTCAAATACAGCTAAGCCCGCAGGTTGTAGTAATAAACCGGCACCTACTGGAGATAACTCATCAACTTGTTCAAAAATAGTAACGTTATTGCCTTGGCGGGCGAGTAAAATCGCTGTGGCTAAACCTGCAGTGCCGGCACCGATAATGGCAAAATGAGGTGTTTTCATTGTTTGTTCTTTTGAAGCATTTATAGGTTCAATTTAGCAATGAACGAATAGTTGAGCTATAAATTTTTTTAAAATTAAAGTTTTTCCATAAAAAAATCCCTTGCACTGGCAAGGGATTTTGAACTTATTTCAATATGCGCCAAAGTGCTAATAAACTACTCAGCACAATCAGAATAATCGAGACAAACCAAGGACTAATAATCGCAATAGTTAGTAAAATCAGCATAGTACTGCCGAATATCCAGCTACGGCGTTGTTGGTGTTCCATTTGCAAACGAAGTTGCTGAATTTCACGTAACTGACGGTCTTGCCAAGCAGACTGATTTTTTAAACCATTTAGGCTGTCAATAATTAAACTTGGGAAATCTTGAGCACCTAAAAGCAGGTCAGGTAATTGCTGGCCGAGCTCTTTTACATTTTTGACTGGGTTCATATTGGATTTGACCCATTCTGTCAAAATTGGTTTTGCCAATTTCCAGATGTCGAGCTGCGGATAAAGATCAGTACCTAAGCCTTCTACATGCACTAAAGTTTTTAGTAGCAGCATGAGTTGTGGTGGTATCTCAAGATGGAAGCGTCGAGCAATATCCATGACTTGAATTAAGATACCCGCAAAATCAAGTTGATCCATTGGTTTAGACACCATTGGCCCAACAGTGCGACGCATTTCACGTGCTAACGCGTCTTGATCTGTACCCGGTGGAATCCAGCCAGCTTGATGCACAATTTGAATAAGCTGCATAAAGTTGCTGTTCATCACAGCAAGCAACATACGGGCAACTGTCATCTGGTCGTGCTTAGAAAGCTCACCCATAATCGCACAGTCCAGTGCAATAAAGCGTGGATTGCTTGGATTAATGGTTTCTACAAAGACATTACCGGGATGCATGTCGGCATGGAAAAAGTTATCGCGGAAGACTTGCGTAAAGAAAATGGTTAAACCCTTTTCTGCAAGTTGTGCGCGGTCCATGCCTAAACGGTCAAAGGTTGCTGTATCTGAAATAGGCACACCAGTAATGCGCTCAGCCACCATGACATCTTTGGTGTCCATGTACACTTCTGGCACATACATCATGGTTGAGCCAGTAAAGTAATGGCGCATACGACGGGTGTTATCTGCCTCAATACTCAAGTCCAGTTCATTTAAAATGATCTGGCGGTAGTCTTGAATAATTTCAGTGAGATGCAACGCACGAGCAGCTTCAAGGCGGCTTTCTAGCGTATTGCCTAACCATGCCAAAATTTCAAAGTCTTGTAAGATTTGATTGCGAATATCAGGACGAGTGACCTTAACAACAACTTCGCGACCATCATGCAATGCAGCAGTATGCACTTGGGCAATTGATGCAGCAGCTAATGGCTGGTCATCAAATCGTGCAAACAATGTATTAACGTCAGCTTTTAACGAATCTTGAATACGTTGTTTGGCAACATCTCCATCAAAAGGTTTTACTTGATCTTGAAGTAAAACCAGTTGAGCGAGCACCTCAGGTGGAATCAGGTCACGGCGAGTAGAGAGTAATTGACCAAGCTTGATTGCAAGTGGTCCCATATCTTCTAAAGCTTCTTTGAGCTTTAAAGGATTTTTACGTTCACGACTCGACCATGCAGCTGGATGCATTTTAATAATATTTAATGCATGCTGAGCTTTAACTGGTAATTCATCCGCAGGGAACAACGTATCGAGTCTATAGTGCGCTGCAATACGCCAAAGTTCGAGTAAACGTGAAACGTGCGGAATCATATACAGTCTTACCTAGTCTTGAGAGGGTTGTAGTTGTGCGTTGAGTTGCTGCAATCTTGCTTCAAGACGGTCAATGTCTTGATTAAGCTTGCGAGTTGCTTGAGTTAAGTCATCCATTTCCCAGCGAGGGGCAAATAGGCCGCTATCTTCTTTTAATGCGTCTTCTGCGAAAAATAGATGGCTTTGCACGGAGCGTTTTAAATGTTTTGGTGCAAGTTGAATCTTGCCAATTTCATGGGCGAGTTGAGGACCCACCCATCTTGATAAATGCGCAGCTAAATCAGGTTCAGCTTGCTGCATAATTTTTTGAATATCCTGTAGCAGGTGGTAATCACCTTGGAGCGGGATATTACCAATCTGATCTGGATCGCTGACCAATAATTTAATCAGTTCGACGACATCTTTAACATGCAAAGTTGCAGTTGCTTCAGAAATTTTGAATTGGGCATCAAAAGGACGCTGTTCAAAAATAGAAGGCTTTTCACTATGACCTGTTACGGTAGGTTCAAGACGTACTTTTTCTTGGTCAAAGAATACATCGACAGAAAGCTGCGGGCTATCAATCACAACACGCAACATTTTGCCCTGTAACTGATTAAGCTGAATGCGTGTAACCGCATCCAGATCGATCAGATGATGAATGATACGTTCGACTGCACCGAGTGCCAGAATCGACCACATATCGTTATCCCTTACAGTTTAAAGCCACGGTGAACAGCAACGATACCTGCAGTAAGGTTGTGATAGTCACAGTTCTGGAAGCCAGCATTTTCCATCATACCTTTTAAAGTACGTTGGTCTGGGTGCATACGGATTGATTCAGCCAAATACTTATAGCTTTCTGAGTCATTCGCAACCAATTTACCCATGATCGGTAAAGCGGTGAATGAATAGAGGTCATAAAGTTTCGAGAATGGCTCAAATACAGGTTTAGAAAATTCAAGAATCAGTAAACGGCCACCTGGTTTTAACACACGGAACATAGATGCAAGTGCTGCGTCTTTATCTGTCACGTTACGTAAACCAAAGCTGATTGTTACAAGGTCAAAGCTGTTGTCTGCAAAAGGTTCTAATGTTTCTGCATTGGCAAGAACGAAGTCAACATTGGTACAGCCTGCATCAATTAGACGGTCACGACCAACATTGAGCATAGATTCGTTAATGTCTGAAAGTACAACATGACCTTGCGGACCAACTTCACGGCTAAATACTTTTGCTAAGTCGCCTGTACCGCCAGCAATGTCTAACACGTGTTGACCGCGGCGGACACCAGACATGTTAATTGCGAAACGCTTCCACAAACGGTGAATACCAAATGACATCAAGTCATTCATCAAGTCATATTTGCTTGCAACTGAATGGAAAACTTCTGCAACTTTTTGTGCTTTATCTTCAGTTCTAACAGTTGAGTAACCAAAGTGTGTGGTTTCACCAACGTTGCCAGTATTGCCAGCACCACGAGGTAAATTGTATTTAGGTACAGAACCATTCACAGGTGTGTCTGTTAAGGTTTGCTGTAAAGTTTGTTGTTGCCCTTGAGGAGTACCTTGAGGTAAAGGTGAGCTTAGGAATGGGCTAACTTTGTCTGAACTTTGTGCCTGCTCAGTTGGAGATGTTGGCTTTTGGTTTTCGTTAGACATATTGTCTCTCCTAGACTCAAACTCAAGTGAAACGGAATAAGTTCTGCATGATGACAGATTTTGTCTATTTTTACAGGCATCATCATGCAAATATAATGAATAAAATCTCAACTTCGTGAGGTTGAGTTTTTCTATGTGCCGACCTTATCACACTCTAAACGGATTCGGATGCCCTGAATGTACATTTTCAATAATCTGGCGTTCTTTTTCAGTAAAAGTCTTAATAAAGGTCTCGGCTGATTTTAACGGTTTCATCGCACTAAAACCATCTTGAATGAAATCATACATCAATTCGAAGTGATATTTTTGGGCAATACCTTTACACATTTTAAAAGCAGTAAACATCATAAATGAGCGCATGTATTTATCGAGTGCTGCACCTAAATCGTCAAGAAGAGCAAGTTGTTGATAACGAGCTTCGGCCTGATCAAGCTTGAGTAAGGTTAAACGCATAATTTCATCAGTGAGTACTGTATCTGCAGGATAGTCCTCAAGAAGTTGCATTGCTACTTGCTCATCAAGTTGGGTTGCAAGTACAGCCAAACTTACCGATTTAGTACCCGTTTTAATTGCATTTTCAGGTAAGACTTTTTCGGCTTTATGCGCATATTTTAATAGGCGTTCAATTTGAGCTGCAAGAGCATCAAACTCTGGGCCACCATATAAACGATTTAAAAAGTACTCTGACATGAGCTTGTGTGTTGGCAGATTAAAAAAGTCATGATGCGTATCTTTCATCCGCTCTTTTAGCCATGTTTGTACATCTTGCAAACGCTGGGCAAGCACTGGATTATCGTGATAATTAAACGTTTTATATTGTTGTAAAAGATCATCAAAAGCAGCGAGTTTAGACATTTAAGGCTCTAATATTGGGCTATTTGCAAAAAATCATAAAAGGCATTGTAACCTTGTACTATGGCGAGTAGATGTAAAAAAAATGATTCATGCGTCAATTTTTAAACAGAATTTTGTCGCAATGACATAATTTGTATAGCAATTCACCAATTAACCGCATAAGTTAAAGATCATCGAAATTAAACAATAAAAGATTAGAGCCGTGGACTATGAGTGAACAACAACCAAAATTTGAGATTCGTGATGAAGAACAGCTTTCAGTTGATTTGATTGAAGCACAATATGAGTTAAAAGAAAGTCGGGGAAAACCTAACGCTAAAAGCACACTCATTTTAATGAGTGGTATTGAACTGGCTGGAAAAGGCGAGGCCGTTAAGCAGCTTCGTGAGTGGCTAGATCCACGATATTTACGAGTCAAAGCAGACGCGCCACGTGTGCTGACAGATACAGAAGCATTTTGGCAATCTTATTCGGAGTTTATTCCGACTGAAGGACAAATTGTGGTGATGTTCGGCAACTGGTATAGCGATTTGCTCGTCACAGCAACGCATGTTTCCGAGCCTTTAGATGATTCGCGCTTTGATGAATACGTTGAAAATATGCGGGCATTTGAGCAAGATTTAAAAAATAACTATGTCGATGTGGTTAAAGTCTGGTTTGATCTTTCATGGAAATCACTACAAAAACGTTTAGACAAAATTGACCCGTCAGAGCAACACTGGCATAAGCTCCACGGCCTAGACTGGCGTAATAAAAAACAATATGACACTTTGCAAAAGTTACGCCGTCGTTTTACCGATGATTGGTACATTATTGATGGCGAAGATGAAAAGCAGCGTGATCAATTTTTTGCTCAATACCTTTTACAACACATGCGTCAACTTCCAGAGCATGAAACTGAAGTTAAAGGAAAATGGCAGCAAGCTAAAATTCCAGAGAGTTTATTAAAACCTTCTAATGAACCACTTGAAAAAGCTGAATATAAAAAAGAGCTGGATAAGCTGAGTAAGAAAATTGCCGATGCCATGCGTTTTGATAAACGCAATGTCGTCATTGCTTTTGAAGGTATGGATGCTGCTGGTAAAGGCGGGGCCATTAAGCGAATTGTTAAAAACTTAGACCCACGTGAATATGATATTCATTGTATTGGTGCACCTGAACGCTTTGAAGCTCGACATCCTTACTTATGGCGCTTTTGGAACCGCATTAATGAAGCTGAAAAAATCACGATTTTTGATCGGACATGGTATGGACGTGTACTCGTTGAACGTGTCGAAGGTTTTGCTTCACCTTTAGAATGGCAGCGTGCCTATGATGAAATAAACCGCTTTGAAAAAGATTTATTTGATAGTCAAACGATTGTAGTAAAAATTTGGCTAGCGATTAGTAAAGATGAGCAAGAGCAGCGTTTTAAGGCCAGAGAAGAAACACCGCATAAACGTTTTAAAATCACAGCAGAAGATTGGCGTAATCGTGATAAGTGGGACGATTATTTAAAAGCAGCAGCCGATATGTTTGAGCGAACCAGTACTGAATATGCACCGTGGTATATCGTCGCAACTGATGATAAATATACGGCACGTCTGGAAGTATTGAAGGCCATTTTAAAACAGCTGAGAGCAGACTAAGCTCTCAGCTACAAGGCAAACATTAATTTACAATAGTGCCACGGCTTTTTTGCTGAATACGTTTTGCAAGGTTATAACTGTCATTCAGATGAGTTTCTGCTATTTTTTTCATCATGAAATAGCCTAAACTTGCTGCTACAATTTGTCCGCCTAGCGGTATAAATTTAGTCACCTGTTTTGTTACGATTTTGCCTAAAAAGCCGTTAAATGTTTTTTTAACGGTAGTACGTGCGACTACAAAACCTGAAAATTCAAAACCGCGTTTACGTAACTCATCCCAATGAATAGTTTTAGTTTTTGGGTCGTAAACGCTCACGTGCTCAGGTGCTAAACCAAAACGGGAATTGATATCTGGAATCAGGTGCGACAAAATTCCCAAATCTACCGCCACGTCAAAAAAAGGAATCGGTACAATTGCCGCTCCGGCTGAGACGTAAGCTCTTTTTTTGATGAGATCATGGCACTCATCGCGAATTTGTTCCAGATTTAGGCTAGGATCAATATAGTCAGGAATCTTGTCAATTTTCATAATGTCTACCTGTATAAGTTCTTGATGGCGTCATTCAAACCAAGTGTAAGTGACACCTTAAGTTAAATTATGCTGTGTTTAAACCAACGTGACATAGTCAGATTCAGTTGTATAGTAATGAATGTTTATGATTTTGTGCATAAATTATGCAAGCAGGAAATGAAATAAATGGGGATCCATGTTATTCAAAGTCAACGTATTGATGTGTTGTTGCAAGGTGTATTGGCGTCTACATCTCAAGCTTCAACGCATCCATTACAGGTTTTGAAAACCCAACATTTTATTGTTCCAAGTCCTGCGGTCGAGCAGTGGCTGATACAAAAACTTGCAGAACAGCAAGGCATGAGTGCCAATTACCAGTTTCACCAACGGGTACGAGGTTTCCAATGGTTTGCCTATCAGCAAGTTTTAACTGCGCATAAAGAACAGGTCCGTAAAGCGAACATCCCGCGTTTGATTTTTAAATGGCGGGTGCATCAGGCTCTACACGAATTTATTCAACCTGACACGATGAGCATCGATACGTCGCATCCTTTACATTCTATTGTTCAGCGTATTTATGACAGTGCAGATCGACTCGAACAAGGCATAGATAAACAATTAAAAAAACAAAAAATGCTGTATTGGGTCGCTGAGCAGGTTGCCGATCTATTTAGCAACTATATGATTTATCGTGGACAGTGCCAGCGTGGTTGTGAAAATAGTTGTACCTGTCCGGAAAACTGGTTGTCTGCTTGGGGACAGGGCCGAGCACTCGATATTGAAAAATATATTGTGCAGAAAGATGAAGAAGTGACTGCTTTTGCATTACATCAAACTGAGGAGCTAGAGCGTTGGCAGCGTTGGTTGTGGCAGCAACATTTTCATGATGATTTTGTGCAAATGCAGCAAATTGACGCGTTGTTTTGGCAAGAGTTAGATCATCCAGACCGTGGTAAGCGTGCTATTTCAAGATTACCTAATCAAGTAGTGATTTTTACGTTATTAGATTTGCCGCCAAGTCAGTTACAGTTCTTGCGCCGTTTAGGCCAATATATTGATGTCTTGATTTTGCACTATAACCCTTCACAAGAATATTGGGCCGATAGTGTCGATCCACTCTGGAAACAGCGTTATGACTTAGGGGTAAAAGAGCGTTTTATTGCGAAAAATCCAAAGGCTACTGATGCTGAAATTAGTGATTTCTTTAATAAATTCACACTCAATTTTAATGCTGAAGCGCGTGAGTCTAGACATCCGCTTTTAACCAGATTGGGTAAACAAGCCCGCGACCACTTTTCTTTATTATCGAATTTATCTACGGGTGAAGAAGGTAAGTGGGTTGATGCTTTTGTGGATGATTTTCCTGAAAGTTTACTCGGTAAAGTTCAGTCAGATATTTTGCATTTAGTTGAACCTCAAGCTAAGCAATATGAGCTTGCCCCAGACGATGACTCGATTCAGATTCATGTTTGTCATTCGACTTTACGTCAGCTTGAAGTTCTAAAAGAGCAATTAATCTGTTGGTTGGCTAAACCACATGAGCAGCCGCGCCGACCAAACGATATTTTAGTTTTAGTTCCTAATTTGGCCGACATAGAACCTTTAATTCGAAGTGTATTTCCCGCTACTGCCACTGAGCAAGGTGTACATTTGCCAGTGAAAATTGCAGGTGTTGCATCACTTGATGCACTTAATGCTTGGCGTGCCGTAATTGGGCGTATTCAACTGATGCAGGGCCGTTTTAGCTTTGATGATTTTGCTGATTGGTTAAGCTTGCATGCTACCCAGCAACGTTACGAACTTGAGTATGTTCAGGTCGAGCGGATTTTAAATTTGCTTGCCGATGCAGGCTTTAAACGAGGGCTTGATGCAGAGCATCTCAAGCGCAGTTTGTGTGACGGTGATGATGATTATCGATATAGCTTTAAATTTGCCTTAGAGCGATTGGCTCTTGGTATTGCTGTGCCTGTACATGCGACCTTTAATCAGGTGTTGAGTTACGCCAAAGTTCAACCGGGTGATTTCGAGCTGATTGGTACACTCATTCAGATTTATCAAGATTTGAATGAGCGCCGTGATTGGCTGACTCTGCATGAACAAGGAAAAGTCTATACGGTTGAATATTGGCTTCAGGTACTAGGCAAAGATATTGTTGAATTTGAGCAGGTTGGTGTTGCTGCTCTAAAAGCTGTGCGTGAAATTGTTAAAAAACAAGAGCGAATGTTGACGCTCGCAAGCTATTACGCCGAGACAGAAACAGGAACTTTGCGCAAAATTACCTTGCCTCTGCCTTATATTATTGAAGAAATTCAACGGACATTAGAAAGCCAAAGTGCACAAGCTGAACCGACAGGGCAAATTACCTTTGCCCAAATTGGACACATTCGACCGTTACCTTATCGTTTAATGGTCATGCTAAATCTTGATGCAGGACAATTTCCAAACCGTGATACACACGTTCCATTTGATTTGATGGATGCACTGCGCCAACAGTTAGGTGATCGTTCTCGACTTGAAGATGATCAAGGTGCTTTTTTAGATGCTTTATTATTAGCCCAAGAAAATTTATGGCTGTTTTATAACGGCTTTGATGTGAACGATGGCGAGGTGCGCGAACCTTCCAGTATTCTTCAAGAGTTTCGTGAACATCTTGCCTTGATTGTGAAAGCTGAAGATGGTGTATCTGAAAGTGTCGTTATTGAAGGGATTGAAATTCCATCACAGTTAAAACAACTCTATCACTTACATGATTTACAGCCCTTCGATCCGAAAGGTTTTACTGTTGAAAAAAGTGTTATTCGCTACCAAGATCATTGGTTTAAGGTCGCTTCACAAATTCAGCAAGTTTCAGGAAGCCGTCAACCTTGGGCGAATACGACCTATCCGCTACAAGCGCCTGACATGCTGGTTTTAGAAAGTCAGCAGTGGATACAGGATGTGACGTTCCCTGCACGGTTATATTTGAAAACTTTAGGTGTAGAAAACTTAGGAAGTGTCGGAGTACTCGACCAAAATGAACCTTTATTATTAGATGGTTTAGGGCGCTATGCGATTCGACATTTTTTACAACAATCTGAACAGCAAGCACAACCTGAAGTATTAATTGATCAGTTGCCTGTCGGTAAAGTCAAATATAGCGCATGGCAACAAGGTGTTTTTGAGCAAGAATGTTTACTTGAACGCCTTCACCATTATGCACCAGCAGTGACACAAACAACTCAGCGTATTTGGCGAATTGCTAAACAGCTGCATATGAATATTACGGTTCCGAAGTCTGAAACTCGGGACTGGGTGAGTATGGAGCCTTCAAGCGCTCGCGCAAAAAGACGCGCTAAAGTCTGGTTAGAATATCTGCTCTGGTTAGCTTATTTGAATGAGGGTAGTGCAGGAGCTGAAAAGCGCCGTATTGTGGTTTTTAGCGATCAAACTGTGATTTGTAGTGGGATTAGTTCTGAGCAAGCTCGGCAATATTTACAACCATGGTTTAAAATCTGGCGCCATGCACAGCAACAACCTTTGGTTCTACCAGCAGCCTTATTATTAAAGCCGTTAGAAAAAGCTAAAGCATATCAGTGGGAAACCACAAATCAGACAGAAAAAGCAAAACTGGATGAGAAGAGCTATGCCGAGCTGCTAAAATACTGGAATGAAACAGGGTCATTTACCACGATGGATATGACTCAAAATGAAGCTTGTAAGTTGCACCAAGACTGGAGCTTTATTTTACAAGAACAAGATGCACAGGCTTTGCTTCAACATGCTTGTGATGAGTTTGCATATGATTTGTATCATCCGGTTTTTCAATTTCAACATTCGGAGTAAGGCATGAACTCAAGAGTACAGGTGTCTTATCAACCTATTATTGATATTGAATTTAGTGGCTTACACTTAATTGAAGCTTCGGCAGGTACAGGAAAAACTTATACTTTATCAAGTTTGATGGTCCGTATCTTTCTTGAAAAATACCTGCCTAGACAAGTCATTGCGACCACGTTTACCCGGGCTGCCGCTGCCGAGTTAAAAAGCCGTATTCGTGCACGTTTGGTCGAAACTTATCGTTATTTAGATGCCAAGCGTAGCTTTACAGAACAAGAGCTACTTACGCAGGCCGAGCAAGAATCTGACTTATTACTCCAACATATTTTAAAAAGCTTTGCGACGCGTATTGCCTATGCGTGTGAACGTTTAAAATTAGTCATCGATCAGTTAGACGAGTTATTTGTCGGGACACTCGATAGCTTTAGTCAAAAACTATTACGAGAGTTTGCCTTTGAGAGTGGCAAAATTGAACGTGCTCAAATTACCGATGATGCCAAAACCTATAGTCGACAATTGATTCATGATGTACTGCGTGAATGGATACAGTCTCAACCTCAGACCGTGATTGATGCGTTGTATCTGGCAGGTGAGTTAAAAAGTGTCGATAGTTTTGTCAAACTTGTTGAAGACTCACTTAACTTTAGTTCTGCTCATTTTAAACTTCCCGAAAAACCAACCATTCAATTTGAACAACTTGCACAGCTCAAACAGTTAGCAACAGAAATTGACTTAAGCCTTTTAAAGCCGTATTACCAGCTTGATGGCGAACACTATAAGCATGTGAGCGGGACGGTATTTCGTAATGGGGCGTTTAACAAATTATTTAGTGAATGTTTGCCACAGCTTCTGCAAGTTCTAACGCAAAGCGACAGCATTTTGGTTTTTGATGGGTCTTTGACTGCACAACGTGAACTCGTTTTCAAATTTTTAGGTCAACTTGCCGATCAGAAAGTTTTCAAGAAATGTCCTGCTGAAATTTCAGATGGTTTTTATCAACATTCCTGTATTCAGCAAATTCAGAAGCTATTTGGTGTGCTGAAAAACTACGCCGAGCAGTTCGACCAGCTTCATATTTATTTAAAAGCCTATTTATGTGTAGAGGTGAAAAAACGTTTACCGCAGGTTTTGCAAAATAAAGGTGAGACTACTTTTTCTCAGCAAATTCGTACACTTTCTGAAGCTTTAAAAGGTGAGCAGGGGCAACGTTTTGCTGTGTTTGTGCAGGCTCGATATCCCTTAATTTTGGTTGATGAATTTCAGGATACCAACCAAGATCAAGACGATATGCTGGCGAGCATTTGGCGCCATCCAGAGCGCTACAAAAAAGGTTGCATGATTATGGTGGGCGACCGTAAACAGGCGATTTACGGTTTCCGCGGTGGGGATATGCTCACCTTCTTAAATGCCTATAAAGATATTCAAGCCAAACATGGTCGTGAATATAAGTTAATTCATAACCATCGTTCTGTTGCTGATCTGGTTGAAGTGGTCGATGCCTTATTTCAACGACAAATTGATTTTGGTGAAGAAGTTCAATATGACCCAATTCGAGCAGGCACTCGGCCTCATCCTGTACTGATTGAGCAGAACAATCATAATCCTCACCCTTTGCGCTGGTTAATGCTCAAAGATAAAGAAACAGAGGCTCAGCAAGTTGCTTGGAAGATTCGAGATCTACTCAACCAGTCACATGCTGGACAACTATATTTTCAAAAAGATGCTCAGACTCAAACCTTAAACGAAGATGATATTGCGGTATTGTCTCGTAATCATGATGGGCTGGATAAAGTTCAATTTGAGCTAGAACGTTTAGGAATTCGGGTTAATAGGCCATCAAAACGAAGTGTTTTTGATTGCTCGATTGCTCAAGACGTGGGTGCTTTGTTGACTGCCATACTTCATCCTTACGATGAGGCAAAAGTGAAGCGAGCTTTAATTAGCCGTCTATTTGCCATGGATTTAAAACAACTCTTGCAACTTGAGCAGACAGCCGAAGGGTTAAGCCAGTTTATGACTGGTTTTGACACGATTAGAGAGTTGTGGTCCGCTCAAGGCTTTTTAGTGGCATGGCAACAATGCCTCATCCAGTTTGATATATGGCAAAATTTGGTTGCAGCTCAAAGTAAAGATAATGAACGGGTTGTGGTGAACTTGCGTCATTTAACTGAAATTCTGAGTCAGCACAGTGAAAAATACTCAGGTGCTCAGAACCTTTATCACTGGTATCTCAAACAGTTGCGTTCTCCTCTTGACCGTGATTGGGAGTTAGAACGTAAATTGTCGAGTGAAGCTGGTGTTCAGCTCATGACCATTCACCAGTCAAAAGGGCTGGAATTTAAGATTGTATTTTTACTAGGTGCAGACAAGCCCTTTCGAGAAAATAACAAAACTCTGAATTTTTCGACCCAAGACATTGTCAAACCGGACTCAAACCAGACTTTGACTCAACGTGTCGTTGCGATTGCTGACAAGACTTATTTGAATGAAATAGAACTTAAGCAGCACGAAGAACGAGCGCTCGCTGAACAGAATCGTCTTTGGTATGTCGCTTTAACGCGAGCAAGCCACCGCGTCTATGCTGTTCTACAAGATCTTGATGGCAAGTCAGTATCAGGTCTCGCGTTTTGGAAAAATAGGACTGAGCCTTTTCAACACCGTTGCTGTACGGATGAAATGGTTTTGGAGCAGATTCCACAGGCAATTCATTTAGCCAAACAAACAAGTATTATTGAAATACAAGCGCAACGGTTTCCTGAACAACGTTTTTATTCGAGAGGTAAAACCAGTTTCAGTTATTTGGCACAGCATTTAAAACATAAGGCTGGCACGGATTTATTGGCCAGCCAGAGCAATGATGCTGTATTAGCAGAAGATGAGTTGGACTTAATCAACACTGCTGAAGCAAGCAGTGCTCAGCCGATTGACTGGATAAAGAGTAACTTCCCTCGAGGAACGCTTGCCGGTAATTTCTTACATGAAATATTTGAACATATTGATTTTCAATGTTCAGATGACTGGGTCATAGAAATACGTCGTCGTTTTAAAAATGACTATAGTAGTCTTTGGCAAGATTTACTTAATAAATATAACGAGAGTTTCCCAGAGCAAGAAGATACCGAAAATTTGCTTTACCAGTCAGTTGCAGAGTGGTTAAAAGATATTTTGCGAACACCGCTTTCTCAAGGCTTTCGACTAAACCAGCTCCAACAAGATCAGTATTTGTCAGAGTTTCCTTTTTATTTGGCACTGTCAGATCGGGTTCTAGCGATGACACGTATTCAGCAGCTCTTCGCTGAGTATGGATTGAATATGCCGGAGTTACTTGAGGCTCGTTCAGCGCGTTACCTTAATGGTTCTATCGATTTGGTTTATTTTGATGGGCAGCGTTACCACATTGCCGATTATAAAAGTAATTACTTAGGTGATGATCTTGCAGACTATCGTAGCGATAGCATTGCTCAAAGCATGTCTTTGGCAAGTTACTGGCTACAAGCAGGTTTATATCTCGTTGCGTTACATCGCTATTTGCAAGTCAAAATGCAGGATTACCAGATTGAGCAACACTTAGGTGGGGCAACTTATCTTTATTTACGTGGCATGAATGGTGAAGCAGAGCAGGGCTATTATTACTGGCAGCCTAGCATTGAGTTTATTCTGCGTCTTGATGCCATTTTGGGGTATTTTGCTGAGGATAAAATAGCATGAAAAATGCTGATAAAATGCGTAATTTGAAGATTAATAAATACTTGGCATGTGGATAAGCCTGTCTATAACCATGTGGACAAGCGTGTGGAAAACTAGGTGGATAAGTGTGTGGACAATCTAAACAGCCCTGAACAAGCCGATTTAAGCTGGTTAACAACGTGGAGTAACTTCTTAAATCAGGCTCCATTTACTGAACAATCGCAAGTGTCAGAAGCTACTTCTTACTTGCAGCAGCTTATTGAAGCGAGCTTACAAGGCGATAGTTGTATTGATATCAGTTCAGAGCAAATTGCAGCACTTGGTCAGCTTGCTATATCTGCCGATCAAGCAACCTCAAAAGTTGCGCCGTGCGTCTACGATGAGCAGGGGTTGGCATTATACCGATATTGGCACCTAGAGCAACGACTTGCAGAACAAATTTGTCGATTAAAGCAACAATTAATTCAACCAGTCTCTTGTGATGACTATTTAGACCTGCTTACCGATCCTCATCAACAGGCAGCTTTACAAATGGTTGCTCGGCAGAGCCTGAGTATTATTACGGGTGGGCCGGGTACAGGTAAGACTTATACGCTGGCACGTATTATTGCTGTGCTGAGTCAAGCAATTCCGCATATTCGTGTGGCGATGGCTGCTCCAACTGGTAAGGCAGCACAGCGAATGCAAGAGGCTTTACAGAACTCATTTAACGATCCTAAATTGCTTGAGTCCGGATTAGTTAGCGAAGAGCTCAGAAATCAGGGAACACAAACGATTCACCGTTTGTTGGGGATGGGACATAGCCAGACACCACGGTTTAATCAAAAACAGCCTTTGCCTTATGACGTGATTGTCGTCGATGAAGCTTCCATGCTGGATTTAAATCTGGCTACTCTTTTATTTGAAGCTGTGCCTGAGTCTTGTCGAATTATTTTATTAGGAGATGCAAATCAGCTTGCTTCTGTCGATGTCGGCGCGGTTCTTGCAGATTTGCAGCAAATACAGGCATTGGCTGATAACCGAGTACAATTACAAACCAGTCGTCGTTTTGCTGAAGGGGCATTGATTGGACAAGTGGCCAAATTTATTCAGGCACAAACCTATCAACAGGATCATGCAGCTGTTTTGCAGCAGTTTGAAATTGATATTGTTGAGGTTTCAGAATTAAAGCCTATAGTTTTACAAAGTGACATGCCAGATGTGGTTCAGCTTGAGTATTTACCAGAAGGAAATCACGCAGAAGTCGAAATTTATTATCAGAAGCTCATGCTAGGTTTCCAAGGATATGTAAAAAGCCTAAAAAATTATTTAAAAGAAGAACGCTCGATTGAACAGGTCCAAAACGTAGTAAAAGCATTTGATGACTACCGGATTTTAACCGCGGTTCGTCATGGTCCGTTTGGATTGCAGCAGTTAAACCAATATGCGCAGCGTTGGTTGCAGCAGCAACTTTCAATCGTGACTCTTGGAGGATGGTATGTCGGTCGTCCTGTAATGATGACCTATAACGATTATCAGCTCGGTATTTCAAATGGCGATATTGGTTTGTGTTTTGAGCACAGAACTCAGCCACAGAAGTTTGAAGTATATTTTCCAAGTTTGAACAAATGGGTTGCTGCAAATCGATTACCTAAAAGTATTCAAAGTGCATTCGCCTTAACAATTCATAAATCGCAAGGGTCTGAATTTACCCATACTGCTGTCGTTTTAGATCAGGCTGCCAAGAACTTATTAAGCCAAGAGCTTATTTACACTGCGATTACACGAGCTAAGAAAGTAGTCAGTCTTTTAGTGCATCAAGAGGCTTTATTACAAGCATTTACAGTTCGTACTACACGAAAAAGCGGTTTAGTTCAAAAAGTTAATCGGTTAGTTCGTTAAGACAAACTTAATATTTTTACCCTTGTAAGAAAAAGCTTACATAGATTCGAGATATTTGCTGCTAGAGTACACCCCGTGTTTTTGAGATTATAAACGCACAACGAGCTTGGCACGGAATGTCGGGCAAAATCGCACAATAATAATAACTTAAGTCGAGAGACTGCGAACTTACAATGAAGTAGGTGTATAAAGAGGAAACTTACAGCCGCTAAGCCTTGTAGTTTTGGGAGAGACTACAGGGCTTTTTTATATTCTACTTTTCACTATGTTTAAAAAAGCATTACAACATTTCGTTTTTAGCACTATCTTCACTCTGTTTTTGTCTAAAGATTTAAATCAATAATATCAATATATTTATCTATAATATGATTTCAAAACAGGCATTTTTCCTGTGAATTGTTAAGTTATATGTTATACAGAACTGTACGTTAAAGGTAAAAAATGGCTATTTACCAAATATTATACAGACCTGTACGTTTTCACTTACATGATGATAAGAAAAATACTACTTTTCTTCATAATTGGATATGTCACAATACATCACATAAGGAAATAGAAACAAAAACATCGGAAGTGAGTTAAAACAACAAGAAGGATGTGACTAGCATCTCACCAACGACAATAAAAACAGTAATAACACGATAAACAAAAACTACAGCGCAAAAAACCCAAGCAGAAATGCTTGGGTTTTTTATTTGTTTCTACACTAAGTCAGTTTCATGAGAATCACTACCGAATAACGAACGGCGTTGATCTCTCGGTATACGTGGACATTGGGTTGAGATTTGATAGAGCACTTTAGCTAAAGCAGGTAGGTGAGTACCCACTACAGATTTACCAGTTGTTAATAAGGAAACACTGATATCTCTTTCAGGGTCGGCCCAACATAAAATGTTAGAGAATCCTAAATGACCAAATGCTTGTCCTGTCATTGGGCCAAAAAGACCTATAGGATTGCTACCTAACATTGGTCCTAAAGCATAGCGCATTGGAATCAGCAAAGTACGGTCAATGTTAACGCCTGTGGTTGGCAGTGTTGCTCTGAAAATTGTTTTCTCACTAAAGATTTGCTGACCGCCGTAGCTTCCTCCACTTAAAAGCATTTCAAAGAAGCGGCCGGCTTGTTCTGCACTGGTATAGATGTTTCCAGCTGGGCAAATGGTGTCCATAAAACGACTATCGTTAGTCACATCAACTGCAAGTTGTAAACCGCCACCTAACACATGATTCAGGTAGTGATCGGTACCAAGGCGTGGGTGCAGACCTGTTGAACAGTTTAAGGCGACTTCTGAACGATATTCTGGTTTTAAACCATAATTGAAATAAGGCATCCCCATTGGTTTTTCGATAGTTTGATGTACAAACTCACGTAAATCCTGCCCAGTCACCCGTTCAATAACTTCTCCTAAAATATAACCTGCCGTAACAGCATGATAGGCAAGGTGATTACCAGCAGGAGACACAGGTCGGGCAGCATATAAACGTTTTAAAATTTCGTCTTTATCAAATAATAAATCTGGTGTGACATCGCCATCAATATAAGGAATGCCACCACGATGTGCTAATAAATGAAAGATCGTTGCACGACGCTTACCGTTGACACCATATTCAGGAACATAATAGCTCACAGGATCAAGCAAATTGATTTCGCCTTTTTCATCTAATAGATGAATCAACATGGCTGTGATCATCTTTGATGCTGAAAATAGGCAAACAGGTGTGTCAGGTGTTGCAATCAGGGCATTTTCTTGAAGGCCTGCCGGAGAGTTTCCTTGGGCATATCCAATGCTTCTATTTAGCAAAATTTTACCTTGCCTGCGTAAACAAAAGGTAATGAGTGGATAGTTTCCGGTTTTATATAGTGCTTCTATACTTTTCCAGATTTTTTGAATCTGGTGATCACTCATTCCACCCTGTTCAGCAGCAACTTCATCTTTTTGTCGAATGACTTGCTCAATATTGTCCGGTACTGGACAAGTGTTGGTTGAAAAAATTTTCACACGTCCCTCGCGCTTCTTTCTTTTTATTCGAGGCTAGTGTGCAGGGTTAAGGTCCTCATGTCAGTGTCTAAAATGACAAGTTACTGAAAACTATTTTGCAATCCACCTATAGATACCTTAAAATAGGCGACTTGCTGTAGTGATGCACGGCAGTCAGTTGCCTCAACTGATTCATATCGTTTACTTTTTTAAGCATCTCGGAGAAATCGAATGGCTTTAACTAATGCAGACCGCGCAGAGATCATTGCTAAATTTGCTCGCGCTGAAAATGACACTGGTTCACCAGAAGTACAAGTAGCTTTATTGACTGCTCAAATCAATGATTTACAAGGTCACTTCAAAGCTCACAAACACGACCACCACAGCCGTCGTGGTTTGATCCGTATGGTTAACCAACGTCGTAAATTGCTTGACTACTTAAATGGTAAAGACCACGGTCGTTACACTGCTTTGATCGGTGCTTTAGGTTTACGTCGTTAATTCGATTTTTACTTTGTTTTCGCTATTTCGCATGTCGCAATGCTTTATCGCTGAAAAGAGAGTTTCACTTAATGTTAGGTTAAGTGATTTTTAGAAGGGGCGCTTGTGCGCTCCTTCTTTGCGTTTAACTTATTTTAAATAATTGATCTAGTGTGATGGCTTCTAAGCTTTGTCATTTATCTACCAATCGGTGTAGTCTGAATGCCAAACCTTAGGGGTCTCACTAGAATAAAATTAGGAAAATACAATACATGTCAATGTTTAATATCGTTCGTAAAGAATTCCAATTCGGTCAACATCAAGTCGTTTTAGAAACGGGTCGCGTTGCACGTCAAGCAAACACAGTTTTAATCACTATGGGTGGCGTAACTGTTTTAGTTGCAGTTGTTGCTCAACCTAAAGCAAAAGCGGGTCAAGACTTCTTCCCGTTAACAGTTAACTATCAAGAAAAACAATATGCAGCTGGTCGTATCCCTGGTGGTTACGGTAAGCGTGAAGGTCGTGCTTCTGAAGCTGAAACTTTAATTTCACGTCTTATTGACCGTCCAATTCGTCCGTTGTTCCCAGAAGGTTACTTCAACGAAATCCAAGTAACAGCAACTGTTGTTTCTTCTGACAAAACTATGGATGCTGACATTGCAGCAATGCTTGGTACATCAGCAGCATTGTCTATTGCTGGTACTCCTTTCCGTGGTCCAATTGGTGGCGCACGTGTTGGTTTAATCAACGGTGAATATGTTCTTAACCCGAACTTCGAACAGTTGAAAGAAAGTGACCTTGACCTTGTGGTTGCAGGTACAGAATCTGCTGTATTGATGGTTGAATCTGAAGCGAAAGAACTTTCAGAAGACCAAATGCTTGGTGCTGTGCTTTTCGGTCATGACGAAATGCAAATTGCAATTCAAGCGATTAAAGAATTTGCTGCCGCTGCTGGTGCTGTTGAATCAACTTGGGTTGCTCCAACTAAAAACGAAGCTCTTCTTGAGCAATTAAAAGCAGCTTTCGAAGCGAAAATCTCTGAAGCATATACGATTGCGGTTAAACAAGATCGTTATGCAGCACTTGATGCACTTTATGCAGAAGCTGTAGCTCAGTTCGTTCCAGAAAATGACGAAACTGGTATTGCTGATGAAGTAAACGAATTATTCGAAGACCTTAAATACCGTACAGTACGTGACAACATCTTGTCAGGTAAGCCACGTATTGATGGTCGTGATACTAAAACTGTTCGTGCTATCGACGTTCAAGTTGGCGTATTAGATCGTGCACACGGTTCTGCATTGTTTACACGTGGTGAAACTCAGGCGTTGGTAACAACAACTTTGGGTAATACTCGTGATGCGTTAATGGTTGATACCCTTGCTGGTACTAAAACTGACAACTTCATGTTGCACTACAACTTCCCTGCATACTCTGTAGGTGAAACAGGCCGTGAATCTGGTCCTAAGCGTCGTGAAATTGGTCACGGTCGTTTAGCACGTCGTGGTGTTCAAGCAGTTCTTCCTGCTGCTGACCGCTTCCCGTATGTAATTCGTATTGTATCTGACATTACTGAATCAAACGGTTCGTCTTCAATGGCTTCTGTATGTGGTGCTTCATTATCACTTATGGATGCAGGTGTTCCGCTTAAAGCTCCAGTTGCGGGTATCGCAATGGGCTTAGTGAAAGAAGGCGAGCGTTTCGCAGTACTTTCTGACATCTTGGGTGATGAAGATCACTTAGGTGATATGGACTTTAAAGTAGCAGGTTCTGCAAACGGTATTACTGCGCTTCAAATGGACATCAAAATTGAAGGTATTACTGAAGAAATCATGGAAGTTGCATTAAACCAAGCATTTGCTGGTCGTATGCACATCCTAAACGAAATGAATAAAGTCATTTCACGTGCTCGTGCTGAAATCAGTGCTCATGCACCGACGTTTGAAGTGATTAACATTAACCCAGACAAGATCCGTGATGTTATTGGTAAAGGCGGTGCAACTATCCGTCAAATTACTGAAGAAACTAAAGCTGCAATTGATATCGAAGACAATGGTACAGTTCGCGTATTTGGTGAAACTAAAGCTGCTGCTAAAGCTGCAATTGCTAAGATTCAAGCAATTACTGCTGAAGTTGAACCAGGTAAGATCTATGACGGTAAAGTAATCCGTATCGTAGAATTCGGTGCGTTTGTAAACATCATGCCGGGTACTGATGGTCTTCTTCACATTTCGCAAATTTCAAATGAACGTATTGCGAACGTAACTGATGTTCTTAAAGAAGGTCAGGAAGTGAAAGTACAAGTTGCTGATGTTGATAATCGTGGTCGTATTAAATTGACTATGAAAGACATTGAACAAGCATAATTGTTCTGGTGACATGAAAAAGTCCGCTTGATGCGGACTTTTTTTATGGCATGATGCAAGTAATACAAAAACAGATCATTGTGGTATGCAGGTTTATTACTTTTATCGCCATCAAGCTGATGGCTATGTCTTTTTAAGCCGTGAACAGCATAATGAACACATTCTGGAGTTTTTCTGGATTGATAGTGTCAGAGCTGATGTGGTGAACCATAACGAAGAATGGCAACAAAAGATTCAACAGCTTTCAGGTGTGGTTATTAATGAATTTCATATGCGGGATATTGCCAATATTGAGCATCCTTGTGCATTTGATACGCTTGAAGAATATGATTTGCTTATTTTTAGAAAGCTCGTTACACCTGATGACGAAATTAAAAATGGGGAATCCCATGAGAGTGTATTTGGCCTAGCAACCACGCCGATTAGCTTTATTTTTACTCCTAAAGTTCTGATTAGTGTTCGTGAGCAGGGCAATAAGTCGATTGAAAACTATATTCAACGTCTCGAAAATATTTTATGTAAAACTTTGGAAGAACAAAACAAAACCCGTAAGCTGCCTAATTCACCTGTAGATTTATGTTTACGACTGCTCAATAGTATGGTGGATGGCTACCTTGATATCCGTTCACCTTTGACTAGAAGGGTTGAGCATTGGCAACAGCAATTGCTGCAAGGTAATCGCCGTTTTAAACAATGGCATCAGCTGTTTCATGAAAACATGGCCTTTCAGCAAGTTGAAAATTTATGCGAAGAGCAAATCGAAACCTTACAAGAGTTTCGAGATGAAATTGTAGAAAACTATCATCATGTTATTGGTGAGAAGACGCATAGTTCTCAAGATCTTTTGTTGGTTCGTTTGAATGATTTAATGAGTCATGTCGAACGTATTCAAAAACATACTTTACGTTTACGTAGCGCTATTCAGTCGGCGATTGATTTGCATTTCTCGGCAATTGCAAACCAGACCAATGAAAATATGCGTATTCTTGCCATTATTACTGCCGTATTTGCACCGCTTACTCTTTTAACGGGTATTTATGGAATGAACTTTGAGTTTATTCCTGGTCTTAAATCGCCAGTTGGTTTCTGGATTATGCTCGGGGTCATGCTGCTGAGCACTATTGTACTGTTGTACTATTTTTATCGACAGCATTTAGTTGGACGTGGTGAACGAAGTGTCATTGATTTATTGGCCCAGCAACATCGTCAAGATCGGATGAATTTATTTTGGTTTTTGGAATATGAACCGATTAAGCAGACTTTGAAGGAAGTGGAGAAGATTACTCGGTTGAAATAGTTCTTCATTTTTTTATTGAATTTTGTTCCAAATTTGCTTGAGCTAAGCGTCATCCACAACCTGCCCATAATTTAAAAAATTATTGTTTTTGCAAGATAATGCTTTAAATGAATATAGTGAACAGGTTTTGTGGATGACAATGGTTTTGGTTACTTTTGCCAAAACAAAAGTAACGTAATTAGCTGACGGAATAGATAGTGAGTGCCAGTAGGACTCCGTCGTGACTATCTAATCTAATGAAAATGCTTCAACTCTTTCCTTAATTGCTGTACTTCATCAATCAAATCTAACATCACAGCAACTGCCGCCAAACTTGCGTCAAAGTCACGTTGTAGACGATACGCTTTACGTGCACGTGCGACATCTTCGCCCATAAACTGGTGTGCTTCAGGTTTATTTTCGACTGATAAAATGTCATATTCAATGAGCTGAAGAATCCAGTCAGGACTTTGGCCACAAGCTTGGGCAAATTGTTGTAAATCAAATGTCGATTGTTCATCAACGACCTCTGCACTAAAGGTATGGCCGTCATATACAATTTCTCGATAGTGAATGGTTGTCATGATCTTGCTCCCTAATGAGATGAACGAGGTTCGAATGAAGCAAAGGCTTCTGCCAATTGCTGATACGCTTCTTTTTCTTTTTCAGAATTTGCAGGCGGGAATACAATATTTAAAATTAAATACAGATGCCCTGGCGTTTTATTTGGTATCCCTTTGTCTTTTAAACGTAGCTGTTGTCCTTGTTTTGCATTTTTAGGTAAATTTACATGTAAAGATCCTGCTGGTGTTTTCACTTCAATACCTTGACCTAATGCCGCTTCCCATGGGGTTACATCTACAGTCAAATATACGTCACTGCCTTCGACATGAACACGGTCTGTATCTTTATACTGGATTTCAATATAAAGATCGCCGTTAGCACCACCATTAATCCCACTTTGGCCTTGCCCACTTAAGCGGATTTGCTGACCTTCTTTCATGCCTTTTGGTATTTTTACCTGTAAAGTTTTGCGTTGAACTTCAGGTTCGCCATAAGCGTTTATGGTTGGAATTTGCAAAGTAATTTGCTGTGTTGAACCATGATAGGCAATATCAAGATCAACCTCTATGCTGGCATGTTGATCTTCACCGCGATAACTACGTTGTTGTCTTTGATATTGTTGTTGGCCACCGCCAAAGCCTGCACCAAAGCGACCAAATAAATCTTCAAAACCGCTAAAGTCTGCTTGTTCACCGCCTGTAAAACCTTGACGATAAAACTGTGCTCCATCAAAGCCCCCTTGTGCAGCACCTTGACCAAAGTTATTAAAACCTTGAGGATGATCTAACATTTGGTCATATTCGGCTTTTTTATCCGCATTGCTTAATGTGTCGTAGGCAACATTAATGGCCTGCATTTTTTCTTCTGCATCTTTTTCTTTGCTGATGTCGGGATGATATTTACGGGCTAATTTTCGATAAGCTTTTTTAATTTCATCAGCAGAGGCTTTGCGTGTAACCCCTAATTCTTCATAATAATTTTTTGCCATAATGTTTTATCACGATGGTGTTGTTTATTTCATTATGAAACGATTTTTAGAGTTTTCAATAAGCTAGATTGTATAAGAGTTGTTCTATTACGAAATACAGAGGAACGTAAAGAGGTATAGAAAAATTAGACTATACCTCTAATGAATTAGATGAAACTTTGATATAAGCCATACAGGGCAATAAGTAGAAGTAATAAACCGCATAGGCCTAATATTTTGGGATATAAATGACTGTTAGCAAGGCGGCGGAAAAAGATATAAACCAAAGATAGTGTGAGGAAATCTAAAACAATCCATGTCAGCGTAAGTAGGGTTAGACTTAAATTTAACTGAGGTGTAATAGAGACAAATTGCGGAAAGAAAGCCGAGAAAAAGATAATATCTTTTGGGTTTGAAATACCGACGAGAAAACCTTTTTTAAAGCCACCATTTTGTGCTGAAACTGTTTGTATTGCTTCTGGGTGAGGAGCTTGAATAACTTCTTTGAGAATACTCAAACCCAAATAACCAATATATAGGCAGCCTAAAATACGAATGATATTGAGGTAACTATCATTAACACTCAGTACTCCTTTTAAAACCAGTACTGAAATAAAAATTAAAACAAGGGATGCTAGGTTTGTACCAAAAATGGTTTCAAGTGCTTTTTTATAGCCTCCTTTAAGTCCAGCGCTTGCAACTAAAATCATGACAGGGCCAGGGGTCGCAATCATAATAACTACACTAAAAATAAAGAGAAAATAATCAAAATAATCCATGGTATTTAGGCATCTTATTTATTAGGCTATAAAGTAGCCTTATATTATCCTATTTAAATTAACATGTTGAAAATTATCATCAAAAAATACAGGTAAATAAAAAGGCGGTATAACCGCCTTTTTATAAAATTAAAATATTAACTTAAATGTTCACCAAATAATGCTAAAGCTTCTTCAGCGGTAAAGGTATATTGCGTATTACAGAACTGACAGTCCATACGAATCGGGTTCTGATGTTCTAGGGTTTCGTGAACAGCGTCTACACCAATTTGAATCAGGGCATTTGCACAGCGTTCTTTTGAACATGTACAGCCAAATTTTAATGCTTCAATTTCTGGTAAACGAACTTCTTCTTCATTATATAAACGATATAAGATTTCGTTTGCATCTAAATTGGTAAGCTCTTCAGCTTTTAATGTTTCGGTCAACATCGTCAAACGTGGCCATAAATCTTCATCGACCAAGTTTTGCTCTTCTTCATCATGACGTGGTAAGAGTTGAATCAGTAAACCACCAGAACGCTTATCTGTACTTGCCAACACAATACGAGTTGGAATTTGAGCAGATAAATCATAATACTGCATCAAGCAACCTGCTAAAGTCACTTGATCAAGCGGCACGATCCCTTGATAACGTTCGCCAAATTCCGGTTCAATATTAATAAATAAAACCGGATTAACTAAGGCACCAAGAACTGTGCTGCTGTCTGTTGCTTCAACAAAGCGAGGGTCGGTTTCATAGTCCGCTAAAGCACGAACCTCTCCTAAATGGTTACATTCAGCCATCGCCCATTTGAAGGTGCCGCTAGCCTGGATTTGCAAGCTGATACGGCCTTTGATTTTTAGTGTACTTGCAAGTAATGCAGTCGCACTCAACATTTCACCTAGCAGAATTTTAACCGCAGGCATATAGTCACGTTGAGCTAAGATAGTTTGTAGGGCTTCTTCTAGATGAACTACTTCTCCACGTACTGGAAAGTTCTCTATATAAAAGCGTTGGCGTAAATCAGACATAATATTCTCCAGGGCCCTAAGCAGAGTATAACTATTTCGTTTTAATCAAGCTCAGGAAATGCAGCTAAGCCGCAAGCCGGACAGGGGCAGCTTTGTGCCCATTGTCCAATTATTTAGGCAATGTGAATAAGTCCTTAATATAGCCATTTTCTGAAATCTCAAGTTATTCTAGATGATCTCTTGTAATGTCGATGCGATTTGGTTGTAAATGACGCTTTAAATTAACATCATGTTTTGATGTAGCCTGTTGCTGCGCATCACTTTCAAACAAATGTTCAAGCTCGGCTAAGGCATTACGATGTGTTTCAAAAATCTTCTGTTCATCAGTATAAATACTTTGCTGCTGTATGAGCAATTTCTCATCATAATCCCGAAAGATTTCGATATTGTTATAGGCTTGTTCATCAGAGATTCCAAGTTCTCGTAAAGCGCGATAAGCCATTCCTAATGAAGATAAGTACGTTTCACGCCAAATATATTCCACGCCTAAATCTCTTAAAAGATGGACATGGTGACGGTCGCGAGCACGGGCTAATAGCTTTAAGTTTGGATAATTTAATCTAAGATGACGAGCAACATTCATGGAGTCTTCAACATCATCAATCGCTAAAATAAATACTTTAGCTTTTTCAATACCGGCAGAACGCAGTAAATCGGGCTGGGTTACATCGCCATAATAGAGTTTACCGCCGTAGCGACGAACAAAGTCTACTTGATGAAGATTGTTGTCGATTGCAGTAAAGCCTAAATGTTGTAGGCGGGCAATACGCGCGATAATTTGTCCAAATCGGCCAAAACCAGCAATGATAATCGGATTATCCTGCTGAGGAATTTCGTCATACTCAGGTGGACGTTCTTTATTAAACAGAGGAATGATCTGAGTTGCCATAATCCAGTAAATTACTGGAGTAAGTACCATCGACAACGTTACGATCAGCGTCACTGGCTCTAATAGAGCTTGAGTTAAAATCTTCTCACTTTTTGCAAGGCTCAAAATTACAAAAGCAAATTCTCCGCCTTGGGCCAAGCAAGTACCTAAAAGCAAGCTGTTATTCCAACTGTATTTTTTATAGCGGGCGATGGCGGTCAATATCAGCGTTTTGATGAGCAATAAGCCGACCGCACCACCAATAATAAGCAAAGGCATTTCAATGAGCAGTGACAGCTGTGTAGTCATGCCGACGGTCATAAAGAATAAGCCAAGCAATAAACCTTTAAACGGTGCAATACTCGCTTCAACTTCATGGCGAAATTCTGAATCTGCTAATAATACACCTGTAAGGAATGCACCTAATGTGGTGCTAATTCCTAAAGTATCCATAAGCAAGACAACAGCAAGAATAATAAATAATCCTACTGCTGTAATAAGTTCAGTCGCTCCACTTTTGGCAACAAAGCGGAAGAATGGACGCATCACATAGCGACTAAACAGAAACAGACCAGTAAAGGTTGCAATGATAGCCGCAAAATAAGCCACCCCATGATGGGTTGATTCTGTTCCTGCCAAGAGTGGAATAATGGCAAGTAAGGGGATAGCCGCTATATCTTGGAAAAGTAAAATGGAAAAAGACTGCTGACCATAAGTCGTATTGAGTTGCTGCTTTTCAGTCAGAAGTTGTAATACAAAAGCGGTGGAAGACAGCGCAAGGGCAAAACCAATCACAAAGCTGACAGAAAGCTGCTGTTGAAAGAGTAACAGTACGATCAGCATAAGAATGGCCCCACTAATGAGGACTTGCAGACTTCCCATTACAAAAATAGAGTTACGCATTTCCCATAAACGTTGTGGGCGCAACTCTAAACCAATCAGGAACATTAATAAGATAACGCCAAATTCGGCAAGTTCCATAATCGCTTCAGGGTCATGTGCAATATTTAAAACACTAGGACCTAGAAGTATTCCTGTAAATAAATAGCCTAAAACTGTTGCTATCCCTAGGCGTTTGCCAAGAGGGACTAAAATCAGAGAAGCTCCAAGAAAAATTGTTGCTTGCAGTAAGAATGACATTCATTGCCTCGAATGTATTAGTCTCTTTTAAGTGTAAAGCCAAAAAGGCTTCTTCACACCATGATATTCAAGCCATCTAATTAAATTCTTGCGGATCAACATCAATTGAGAGTCGAAGTTGATGCTGCCGAGGTGCATGAACCAATTGTGACCACCATTGTCTTAAGTAAAAATGGAGGCGAGCACGGTCAGCAGATAAAATCACCATGTGGGCGCGGTAGCGTCCAGCTTTACGCTCCATAGGGGCTGGAATTGGCCCCCAAATATCAACAATTTCACCCGCAATTTGGCGTAAATGTTCTGCCGCTTCATTTAAAAATTGCAAGGTATAGTCACGATCTTTGGATTCCGCACGTATCAGTACTGCATAACGGTAAGGTGGCAGCAAAGCAACTTTACGTTCCGCAAGAGTCTGTTTGGCAACCGCCCGATAATCTTTTTCGATGAGCGTGGTCAGTAAAGGGTGATCTGGTCTTAGGGTTTGTAAATAAACATGGCCTTTATGTTCACCACGGCCTGCACGACCCGCGACTTGTACAATTAACTGTGCAGTACGTTCTGGCGCACGAATGTCGACACTCAATAACCCAGCATCAATATCTAAAATAGCAACCAAAGTCACGTGTGGGAAATGGTGACCTTTTGCCAACATTTGAGTACCAAGCAAAATTGTTGGTTTGTTTTGATGAATCCGATCATAGATTTTTTGCCAGCTACCGACACGACTGGTGCTGTCACGGTCAACCCGAATCACATCATAGTCTGGAAATAGTTCTTGTAAGTGCTCTTCAACCTTAGCTGTTCCAGCACCTAGGGTTTTTAGGCTTTTTTGCTGGCATTCAGGGCATTGATCGGGTAAGCGATGAACAGTACCGCAGTGGTGGCAGTGTAAATAAGAATAAGGCTGAGTGTGCAACGTAAAATGTGCATCACAATGTGGACAATTTGCTTGCCACCCACAACTTTCACAGACCAGTACAGGTGCATAGCCACGACGGTTTAAAAAGATTAAAACCTGTTCTTTTCTTGCTAACGTATGCTTGATTTGCTCAATAAGAGGTTGGCTAATTCCATGTTGCTTTTTGACAATTTTAAGGTCAATCAAATGCATTTTAGGCAAAAGCGCATGGCCTGCACGTTGGTTAAGTTGCAGTGAAGTTAATTTACCAGTTTCGACCAAATAATAACTATCGATGCTCGGTGTTGCTGAACCTAAAATAACTGGACAGTTTTGTAAGTGACCTCGGTACAGTGCGACATCACGTGCATGGTAACGGAAACCTTCTTGCTGTTTATAAGAGAGGTCATGTTCTTCATCTAAAATGATTAAGCCTAAACGTGGCAGTGGCGTATAGATCGCAGAGCGTGTTCCTAAAATAATAGATGCTTTACCAGTCTGGGCCTGTTGCCATGCTTGTAGGCGTTTGGAGTCATTTAAGCCTGAGTGTAATAGAGCAATATCACAGTTAAAACGAGACTTAAAACGAGAAATCGTTTGAGGGGTTAAACCAATTTCTGGAACTAACACCAGTACTTGTTTACCTTGCTTTAGAACCTCGTGCATGATGTGCAGATAAACTTCAGTTTTACCACTTCCTGTTAAACCATCTAATAAAAAGGCTTGGTATTGATGCTGTGCGTTTACGACGTGCTGGGTTGCTTTCTTTTGGTCTTCATTGAGTGTAAGCGGCATTTGTGCCAATTGAACAGGCGATGGGCTAAAATCGTGTGGTTCAAGCGTACAGTCAACCAGTCCTTTCTTTTGAAGTGCTTTAAGCGTAGCCGTTTCTACACCACTTAAATTAAGAATATTCTCTGTAGTTCCGGCAGGGTGTAACTTTAAAATTTGATATGCGTCTTGTTGCTTAACAGAGCGTTTAAGAAGTGCTTCAACATTATCACATGGTGTGATTTTCCAAAGATGGAACAAAACATCCATTGGTTTGCCCTGACGCAATAATGCGGGTAGGGCGGTTTGCATGACCTCGCCAATTGGAAATTGGTAATACTGAGCCGACCATGTCAATAAACTTAAAACTTGTTCATCTAAAATAGGCTGTTCGTCTAAAAGGTCAGAAATGGCTTTAAGCTGAAAGGTGCCTGTAAATGATTCACTTGGATTAACTTTTTCAGTAATGATGCCAATCAGGTTTTGGCGCCCAAATGAAATAGCGACGCGTGAGCCTACATGAGCCCGTTCATATTGTGCTTGGGTGAGTGTATAGTCAAAAGTGTCGTACAGATGTACAGGTACGGCTACACGCACACGATAAACAACTGAATCAGGCTTTGGCGTTATGGTCATAGAGGCTCATTTCGTCAATTTTAAAAAACGGCATAGCGTCGTGAAGAGGACTTGGGTATTCTACACAGGCTATAGAACGAATATGAATGATTGCGTAGCATAGATGCAACAGCAGCGACTATTATTTTTGGAAAATTAGAACATTACCATGCCTGCATATCAATTTACTGCCATTGATGCTTCAGGGAAGCAGCAAAAAGGGGTGCTTGAGGGAGACTCAGCGCGCCAGATTCGCCAACAATTACGCGATAAAGCATGGACACCAATTAGCGTTGACCCTGTTGAACAAAAAGATAAACATCAGAGTCAGGGGGTATTCCAAAAAAAGTTCAGTGCTTACGATTTGGCACTCATGACTAGACAACTTTCGGTCTTGGTTGCCGCTGCTATTCCACTTGAAGAAGCTTTACGCGCCGTGAGTAGGCAAAGTGAAAAAACACATGTACAAAATCTTTTATTATCTGTTCGTTCTCGAGTCTTAGAAGGGCATTCACTTGCACAAGGTATGCAGCAGTCTGGACGTTTCCCTGACCTTTATATTGCAACGGTGGCTGCTGGCGAGCGCTCGGGACATTTAGATCTCATTTTAGATCAGCTTTCGGATTACACTGAAAACCGCTTTGCCATGCAAAAGAAAGTTCAGGGCGCCATGATTTATCCAATCATTTTAATGCTGATGTCTTTTGGTATTGTGATGGGCTTAATGACTTATGTTGTGCCAGAGATTGTAAAAACTTTTGATCAAAATAAAGATGCTTTACCGTGGATTACAGTCGCTTTAATGAAAGCCAGTGATTTTATTCGTCACGCGTGGGTGTTCATTATTCTTTTTGCAGTGGTGGGTGTTATTGCATTCGTACGGTTTTTAAAAACCACTGCTGGACATTATGCTTTTGATCGATTAACACTCAAATTGCCATTATTCGGTAAACTATCACGTGGTATTAATGCTGCACGATTTGCCAGTACCTTATCTATTTTGACCCGTTCAGGTGTTCCTTTGGTGGATGCCTTAAAAATTGGTGCAGCAGTGACCAACAACTGGGTTATCCGAGATTCAATTGCTCATGCGGCTGAGCGAGTGACAGAGGGCGGTAACTTGGGTACGCAACTGGAGCGCAGTGGTTATTTCCCACCAATGATGGTACAAATGATTCGAAGTGGAGAGGCATCAGGCGAGCTTGACAGGATGTTAGAACGAGCATCGACCATGCAAGACCGTGAGGTGACGACATTTATTTCAACCTTACTGGCATTACTTGAACCGCTTATGCTGGTTTTAATGGCAAGCATTGTACTGGTTATTGTAATCGCGGTTATGCTGCCAATCGTAAATATGAACAATATGATTTAATAACTTTGATATTAGAGATAATGATGAAGATGGTCATGAAACAAAAAGAGCACGTTAAGGATGCTCAAAAAACCTCAAGCGTAGCTTTCGGACTTGCGGCACGTTCGAGCGGTGCTCGAATGAAGCGTGCCTCAGGCTTTACCCTCATTGAAGTCATGGTCGTGATTGTAATTTTAGGTGTGTTAGCAGCTTTAATCGTACCAAATGTCATGGGGCGTAGTGAAAAAGCTAAAATTGATACGACTCAAATTGCATTAAAGGGTGTGGCGGGTGCTTTAGATCAGTACAAGCTCGATAATGGCCATTTCCCAACCATGCAAGAAGGTGGGCTAGATGCTTTGGTTAACCAGCCAGCTACAGCGAAAAACTGGATGCCAGGTGGTTATGTAAAAGGTGGTTATCCTAAAGACAGCTGGAAAAATGATATTCAATATGTCATTCCTGGGGCAGATGGGCGAGCTTTTGATTTGTACTCATTTGGAGCAGATGGCAAAGAAGGCGGTGAAGGTAATGATGCAGATATTTATTATCAACCTTAATTAAAATGTAATGGAGATTATCAATTCAGTTAAACAGTTAAAATGTTAAATACGAATTGATAATCTCTCTCAATCAGAAAAATATAATAACTAACTGAAAAATATAAATTAAAGTTAATATAAATATTTGAGATTTATAATAAGAATTATTCCCATATTTAATAGTTACAAGAAAGTTAAAATGTAGAGAAAAATAAGCTATATATTTAAATGAAAGCTTTGCATAATAACTAAAAAGCACTTTATTCAATTAAAAGGAGAGATTAAATGAAAGCATTTCTCATATTAGATGAACTGACTCAGTTTCATTGGGTAATGCTCAAGTCTGTCCTATTGATTTTGGGTTTATTGCCGATTGCTGAGGTTTCATTAAAGTTATGGCTGAGTACAGAGGGAAGTAGCCAAATCATGATTGGTTTCTTCGCATTAAGTATTGTGAGCGCATGGTTAATGGTGAGCTTCTTTACTGCATTAAAAGCGAGCGTCTGGCAAGCTAAACAAATCTCTACTCAATATGAGCAATTTCTTTTTAAAGCTTACCGTTATGTACCCATGGTTTTTTTATCGAGTTTAGTTGCTTATTTATCTTTGCAATTATCGATCACTTTTTAATAATATTTTAAAAACAAATTTTTAGATAAAACGTAGACTCAACATCTACGTTTTATTTTTTAACTGGACTTAAAAACAGGATGTTTCTTCATTTGTACATATTATATGCTTCAAATCAGCAATTTAAGAAAATGAGAAATATGAAATGGAACAAATCGATTGGAATGATTTTTTAAAAGTAGAGCTGCGTGTTGGTAAAATTATTCAAGCCGAGGTTTTTGAAAAGGCGCGTAAACCTGCTTATATTTTGCATGTAGATTTTGGTGAAGAATTGGGTGTGCGTAAATCAAGTGCACAAATTACCAAGCTTTATCAGCCACAAGATTTGGTGGGTAAATTAGTCGTTGCCGTAGTGAATTTCCCTAAAAAACAAATAGGGCCTATCCAGTCGGAATGTTTAGTGACAGGATTTCATAATGCAGATGGTGACGTTGCACTTTGTATCCCAGAGTTTGAAGTACCTCTGGGTACAAAGTTATTGTGATTTAGCGGCGGGATTTAAAAGAAACGTCAACTTTACGCGGACGATAAACCCAACCTAAAATCAGCAGTAAGACCGCGAATCCTAAAATTGGATAATCACCTAAACGGTTATAAAGAGTTTGGCCTTGCATAGCAGGTAAATCGCCTCTCAAGACAAACTCTTTATCGATTGGTGCTTGTTCAGTGATATGACCATTTTGATCAATAAACGCTGTTACACCTGTGTTGGTTGCACGAATAAACCAGCGGCCATTTTCTTTCGCGCGCATCTGCACCATTTGTAAATGTTGCCAAGGCCCAGCAGTGCCCGTAAACCAAGCATCATTCGATACAGTCACCAAAAAGTCGCTGTCTTCTGCATTACGCCTTGTCAGGTTCGGGTAAGCCACTTCATAACAAATTGCAGCAGCAAGTGCATGCCCTTTAATTAAGAGGGGTTTCTGGTCACTCTCACCACGTGTAAAACCGCTCATGCTAATATCATTTTGCATGGCTGGTAACACCCAAGAGAGTAAACCTGAAAGAGGGATGTATTCACCAAATGGAACAAGACGCTGCTTTTTATAGAGTCCACTTGAATCACTGCCAGAAGCCATAATACTGTTGTAATACAGCGGGCTACCAACTTGATGTGATTTTGCAACATCCCAGTAGGGAATTCCGGTTACCCATGCAGTATGGTTCTTTTTAGCTTGTGCATCCATTGCATCCAAAAACGGTTCAATATCAGTTTGGAAAAGCGGAATTGAAGACTCAGGCCATACAATCAGATCACGGCCCCATTCAGATTGTGTCAAACCAGCATAAATTTCTAATGTTCTAACTTGATATTCGGTTAGCCATTTTAAATCTTGTGGAATGTTACCTTGAATGAGCGAAACGCTAAGTGGTTTAGCAGCTTTAGGTTTTACAAACTGAATATACGATGCTCCCCAAGCACCCAAAACCAATAGGGCAGAAGGGATAATCCAGAAAACACGCTTGCGTAGAACTTCAACTAAAGCACATGCTAATACAATGACCACGAAGGAAATTGCATAAATACCAAATAGCGGTGCATAACCATCGAGTAAACGCTCGGTAAAAGCATAACCTACAAACAGCCATGGGAAACCTGTAAACACCCAAGTTTTTGCCCACTCGAAAACAATCCAGAGTGGGGCAAAAGTCAGTGGTGTTTCAGGGAAGAATCGTCGGTAAATCCAGGTCTGAAATGCCGTAAATAAGCCCATCACAAGGGCCATAACAGCAATCATACACACGCTTAGAAAAGCGTTGGTATCGCCATATACATGGATCGAAGTATAGAGCCAGAAAGCGCCTACAAACCATAAGCCAAAGCCATAGCTCCAACCAATAGCAAAGGCTTGTTTAGCTGAGCGCTTATGTAGTGTTGCATAGAGTAGGGCCGGAGATAAAATTGCCAACCACCACCAATAATAAGGTGCCAGTGAAAAACTGAATACGGCACCTGAAAATAAAGCAATGAGTAAAGGAAAAATTAAAGGAAGCTGTTTTTGTTGTTGCGAAGAATCTAACAGCTTTTCAAAGTATGCTCTCATTGACGTACAGCTCGAATCAGATGGATAGTGCGGGCATCTGCTTCAACGATTGTAAATAACCAATTTCCAAGCTCAACAGTTTGACCTTGTAAATCACTTACCAGACCAATCTCTTGAAGCAATAAACCGCCGACAGTTTCTACTTCATCGTCAGAAAAATCAGCATCTAAAACAGTATTGAAATGTTCGATTGGTGTAAGTGCTTGCACCATCCATGCATTTGCTACCGTATGGTCATTGTCAGGAACAATGTACTGAGCATCTTCATCAACCGTGTCGTGCTCATCTTCAATTTCGCCAACGATCTCTTCAAGAATATCTTCAAGTGTAACAAGACCTGCTGTTGAACCATATTCATCAATCACAATCGCAATGTGAGTCTGAGTATGTTTCAACATACGTAGGACCTGATCGGAACGTGCACTTTCAGGAACAAATAAAGGTTGGCGCATAAGAACTCGAATATCAACTTTGGTATTCGGTTCAGTTAGAAACGGCAACAAATCTTTTGCGAGCAAAATCCCGACAACATTGTCAGGCTGATCGGCAGAGAAGACTGGAAAGCGTGAGTGAGCAGACTCAACCAGTACATCAAGAATATCAAGTAATTGATCATCTTCTTGCAAACTGATCATTGCTGTTCGTGGCGTCATGACTTCACGAATTTTTGTAGCCGGAAGGTCAAGAACGCCTTCAAGCATAGCAACGGTATCTGGTTCTAAAAAGCGGCGTGAATTTTGGACTAATTTTAATAATTCATCACGGGTTTCTGGCGCTGTACCTAACCATTTTCGTAAGCCTCGCATTCCCCACGACGGACTTGGTTCCTCTTGCATGATCTTTCCTAAAGACTCAATGTATCAAATGAATACACAGATCATACCGAAGAAAAGATGCTTATGCATCTATAAAACAAGCTAAAAGACAAAACGTATATTGTTATGTAAAAGCCAGTTACAGTTAACAGCTCAGTAATTTGTTTATGCTAAAATGTGAAAATTCTATTTGTTCGAGTTTGTCATGTCAGAACAATCTATATCACCTACTGTGCAACTTAATACACGTGGTTTACGCTGTCCTGAACCTATCATGATGCTACATAAAGCGATTCGTAAGGCAAAATCAGGAGATGTTGTTGAGGTATTGGCAACCGATCCGTCAACTTCTTGGGATATTCCTAAATTTTGTATGCATTTAGGGCATGAGTTGTTGTTGCAAGAAGAATGCTTAGATGAAAATGGTCATAAAGAATTTCATTACTTAGTGAAGAAAGGTTAATAGAATAATAATAAGGCTTCTAATAACGACGATTAGAAGCCATGAATAATTCAATTTTAATTTGAAATGATAATTTTTTACAAATAAGAATCGTTATATAATTTATAAAATTAAGTATATAAATGACGTATGAAAATGAATGATTATTTTGTGAAACGAAGTTTATTTATTTTTCTTTGGTTTTTCTCAATTGCTGGGTTATTACATTTAGAGATCTCTTGGTTATCTGAAACTGTCGCTATCATTATTATATCTATTCTTATTATTTTAGGTTCTATTCTCCTCGGTTATAGAAATACATCTTTTGCTCCTGAACCAAAGATAAAGATGAGTCTGATTTTACATACAGGTTTTATGGGGCTTATGTTAGTTGTTGATTTATTGTTTGGGAAGTCAGTTTGGTACTTCGATTTAGCACGAAACTTTGGTTTTCTTGGCTTATTTTTATTAGGTACATTTATTTTCTATAAAAAGAATTTTAATTTAAACGTAGCAAAAATACCGCCTTTTCAATAAGTGGATACTAATAAAAAAGCCCCGAATAATCGGGGCTTTTTTATTACATATTAGGATATGAGCCGCGGCTAAAGCGGCGCAAGGAATTACATGTTAGGGTAATTCGGACCACCGCCGCCTTCAGGCGTTACCCATGTGATATTTTGAGATGGGTCTTTAATATCACAGGTCTTACAGTGAACACAGTTCGCTGCGTTAATCTGGAAGCGTTTAGAACCATCATCATTTTCCATGATTTCGTAAACACCAGCTGGGCAGTAGCGCTGTGCAGGCTCATCCCATTTTGGTAAGTTCACATTCACTGGAATTGAAGGGTCAGTAAGCTTCAAGTGAGCTGGCTGGTTTTCTTCATGTACAGTGTTTGAGATAAACACAGAAGACAGACGGTCAAATGTAAGCTTGCCATCTGGTTTTGGATAGTTTGGTTTAAAGCTTGTTGCATCAACAGTTTTCAATGCAGCAAAGTCTTGCTTCAAGTCATGTAAAGTGAATGGCACTTTAAAGACATTCTGGTCGATAAAGTTAAATGCACCACCCATCCATTGACCAAATTTATGCATTGCTGGACCAAAGTTACGAGAGTTATAAAGCTCTTCTTTTAACCAGCTGTTGTTAAATTTGTCAGTGTATGAAGTCAATTCTTTAACGAATAAATCTTCGCCTTCAGTAACACGTGCAATCGCAAGATCACCGCCTTTTTCTACACCCGCAGCAATCGCTTCAAATACAGCTTCACCACATAACATGCCTGATTTCATGGCAGTGTGTGAGCCTTTGATTTTTGCAAAGTTTAAGAAACCTGCATCATCACCAATTAAGCAACCACCTGGGAAAGTCAATTTAGGCAATGAGTTGAAGCCGCCTTTCACTACAGCACGTGCGCCGTAAGAAATACGCTTACCACCTTCTAAATACTGTTTAATCAGTGGGTGAGTTTTCCAGCGCTGCATTTCCATAAATGGATACATGTGTGGATTTTCATAAGACAAGTCCACGATCATGCCCAAAGTCACTTGGTTGTTTTCAGCGTGGTATAACCACCAGCCACCTGAAGAAGCTGTTTCAGCTAAAGGCCAACCTGCACCGTGCATAACTAAGCCCGGTTTATGTTTTGCTGGGTCAATTTCCCAAAGCTCTTTAATCCCGATACCGTAGTGCTGTGGATCAGCATCTTTATCGAGGTTGTATTTCGCAATTAGGCGTTTACCTAAGTGACCACGGCAACCTTCAGCAAAGAGGGTATATTTAGCGTGAAGCTCATAGCCTGGAGTAAAGTTATGCGTTGGTTCGCCGTCTTTACCAATACCCATGTCACCAGTTTGAATCCCTTTTACAGTACCGTCTTCATGATAAAGCACTTCAGATGCAGCAAAGCCAGGGAAGATAGAAACTTCTAGCTCTTCAGCTTTTTGACCTAACCAGCGAACAACGTTACCTAACGAAATAACATAGTTACCATCGTTATGCATGGTTTTAGGAACCATCCAGTGAGGTACTTCTTTAGAAGTGGTGTCTGAAAGTAAGAAGAATGTTTTGTCTTCAGTTACAGGGACATTAAGAGGCGCGCCTTCATCTTTCCAGTTCGGGAAAAGTTCATTGATGGCACGTGGCTCAAGCACAGCACCAGACAAGATATGCGCACCTACTTCAGAGCCTTTTTCAACTACACAAACAGAAAGATCGGGTAAGTTTTTTTCAATCGCTAATTGACGGATCTTAATCGCAGCAGATAGACCTGCAGGTCCTGCACCTACGATGACAACGTCAAACTCCATCGATTCACGTTCGATGTGTTCCATGTAGGACTCCTCAATACTTAAAGGTGGCAACCGTCATATTCAGATAATTCGGTGCTGCCGTGAGTGTTTTAATCCATAGGCGCAAATATGCTATTGTGCCTTTTATCGTTTGGGCTAGTATAGTTTTAAACCATGATCTAGCCAATTGGCTGAGTCGTAACATTTTTTCGTCAGCAAGGCATAAACTATGGTAAATCAAAATAATTCACCATCGGATATGGGAAAAATACCGTTATCTGATGATAAAAACTTAATGAACATTGCACAATACTTAAAAGGTGTACAGCAAAGTCACAAAAGGTCAATTCCACCTTTAGAGCAGTGGCATCCAAAGCATTGCGGCAAAATGGATTTGACAGTGAAATCCAATGGAGAATGGTGGCACGAAGGTCAATTAATCAGGCGCCAAGCTCTATTAGATCTGTTTACCAAAGTCCTATGGAAAGAAGAAGGCAAATTCTACCTGAAAACCCCTGTAGAACAAATTGAAATCGAAGTTGAAGATGAACCTTTATTAGTCAATCAGGCAGATCAGGTCGAAATTTCAGGTGAGCAGTTTTTACAACTGACCACCACCAATCAAGATGTAATTTTGGTTGATGCAGAACATCCTATTTTTATGCGTGAATATGCAGGAGAGTTGCGTCCTTATGTGCATGTCCGTTTTGGGATTAATGCGCTGATTCAACGTCAGGCTTTCTATCATTTGGTGAACTATGGAACACTGATTGAAAACGATAAAGGTGAAACCATTTTAGAGCTAAAAAGTGGTAATTTGCTCTTGCAATTAGGCACTTGAGGTTTAAGCTTTAGGAAGTGAAATTTTCTGACACTTCAGTACAGCTATGACCGCCATACAACCTTTATTTTCCGAGTTAGAACCTATGCCTAAAGCATCAGCAGATGCCCCAATTGGTATTTTTGATTCGGGAATTGGAGGGATGTCAGTTGCAGCAGAAATTGCCAAATATTTACCAAATGAACGTATTGTGTATTATGCCGATACTGCCTACGTGCCTTATGGTCCACGTTCTGATGAAGAAATTAGGGAACTGACTGCGCGTGCTGTTGATTGGCTATATCGTCAAGGTTGTAAAATTGCAGTCGTAGCCTGTAATACGGCTTCTGCATTTAGCCTTGATCATTTGCGTGAGCATTATGGTGAACACTTTCCAATTGTTGGATTGGTTCCAGCATTAAAACCTGCCGTATTACAGACACGTTCTAAAGTAGTTGCCGTCTTGGCAACGCCTGCTACTTTTCGCGGCCAGCTTATTAAAGATGTAGTCGAGAAGTTTGCTGTTCCAGCAGGCGTTAAGGTGATGACTTTAACTAGCCTTGAACTCGTTCCTTGTGTAGAGGCCGGTCAGCAAATGGGTGAGGCATGTTTAAAGGCATTAAAAGAAGTTTTACAGCCCGCTGCTGAGCAAGGTGCCGACTATTTAGTGCTCGGTTGCACGCATTATCCTTTCTTAAATCAAGCAATTCATCATCTTTTTGATAACCAATTCACACTGGTTGATTCTGGATTGGCAGTTGCCCGACAAACAGCCCGTATTTTAATAAAAAATGAGTTATTATGTGACCAAATAGGTCAGAATGTTGCACGTATTGAATGTTATGTCAGCGGTAATAATGCTGAGGCACTGCAACCTGTTTTACAACATTTGATTCCACAAGAGTTAACTTGGACACTTCATAATCTGAACTGATCTTTTAGCATCATTTAGAAACTAGTGTTTTTTAGATTTATTATTTTATTTGGGGCGGTTCATGATCTTGGCTGATATTAAGTCACGGACAGATCATGGGGCGAAAGGGTATTGTTATGCTCGATACACGCTATCAGATTTTTATTTCAACATCCGGCCGCGATATGCAGCCAGAGCGGATGGTTCTGTCTCAAACCTTGGTAGGGATGGGTTTCTTCGCTTGGGGATTAGAACAACGAACACCCCTAACCACTACGCTTGCACGTCGACAAATTGATGAATGTGATTATGTAATCCTACTTTTAGGCAGCCAGTATGGAGAGCAGTCGATTTCTGGTGTGAGTTATTTATCTTTAGAGTATGAATATGCGTTAAGTCAGGCTAAACCTATTATTGTGTTCATGCATGAGCAGCCCGAAAGTCGTGAAATACGTTTACAAGAAACACATCCACAGCTTAAAGATAAATTTCTCGCATTTAGAAAAAAGTTACTACTTGATGTAAATCATATTTTTTACTTTAAAACTCCACGTGAACTAGAGCTGGCTGTCCGTTTAAATATGCCTTTAATGGTTGAACAGCATATAGGACAAGGTTGGGTTCCTGCTCATCAGGCTCATTACTTAGAAGATGAAATTAAGTTATTAAAAAGTAAAATTTTACAGTTAGAACAACAATTAGCAGAATCATCAGCTCAAGTAAACGAAGTTGCTCCCCAAGACGTTTTTGCATTTGAATATCAAATTCAAGCATTTCAGGATGGGAATTTTAAAGAGCTTAAACGACAACGACAAATGACTTGGTCGCAGTTGTTAAGCATATTGGCAAAGCAGTTTGAAACAGCGACACCAGAAGAGAATTTTGGGACATGTTTAAATGAATATTTGAATCAGGCTGGCTTAGAAGATGCTCGTCAGGAGTTACCTCGTGCTCATGCTGTTGCCTGCGCTCAGATTAACCATAAGGCATTGTTTCGGATAAAAAAGCAAATGCAGTCACAGGGCTGGATTGTTCCAACTCATACTGAACAATCCTATAGCTTATGGAAAGTCACAGCTAAAGCTCAAAAGTTATTACTTAGCTATAAATGGAATCATCGGGGCATTCGATTAAAAGCTTAGAGCGATTCAATTTATATATGACAATAAAAGCTGTTACATTAGTGACATAAGATGAATTGAAAGGCATTTACACATGTCGTTTGAACAAAAACCGAAAGTCACAGTCATTTTAGCGAATTTAGGTACACCGGATGAGGCCACTGTTTCGGCGGTTCGCCGTTTTCTAAAGCAGTTTTTATCTGATTCACGTGTAATTGAAATACCGAAATTCATTTGGTGGATTATTTTAAATCTGTTTGTTTTACCTTTTCGCCCAAAAAGGGTAGCACATGCCTATGCTTCGGTATGGTCAAAAGATTCGCCCATGCGTGAAATTGTGTTTGAGCAAACTCAACGTATTCAGGCTTATTTGCAGCGAGAAAATAATCAGTTTGATTTAACCGTGATACCGGCGATGACCTATGGTAATCCAGGCATTGATGCAGTTTTAGAAAAACTGGCAGCTAACCCGCAAGAGCATGTCATTCTATTGCCTTTATTTCCTCAATATTCAGCCACTTCTACAGCACCATTATACGATGCATTTGCCAAGTGGATTCCAGCCCAGCGAAACTTGCCGGGTCTAACAATTATTAAAGATTATTATCAACATCCAATGTTTATTCAGGCATTAGCAGAAAGTGTTTTAGCCTACCAAGAGCAGCATGGGAAACCTGAAAAACTGTTGATGTCATTTCACGGTATTCCACAGCCGTATGCAGACAAAGGCGATCCGTATGCAGACCGTTGTCGCATTACTGCAAAGTTAGTCGCTGAAGCTTTGCATTTAAAAGATGATGAATGGGCAATTAGCTTCCAGTCACGTTTTGGGAAACAAGAGTGGGTTAAGCCTTATACAGACCAACTTTTACAAGATTGGGCGAAGCAAGGCGTTAAGTCAGTACAGGTATTAAGCCCAGCTTTTTCTGCTGATTGCTTGGAAACACTTGAAGAGTTGGCCATACAAAATGCTGAGTTGTTTCAAGAGGCGGGTGGTGGTAGCTATGCTTATATTCCTGCTTTAAATAGCGATCAAGCTCATATTGATTTGCTTGCAGGGTTAGTTCAGGCTAATCTTGATGCCCTTACCTATACCTTAGCCCACCGTTAATTGCGTTTTAGCCAGAGGTTCTTATGCTGCAAGTCAAAATTGTTCCAGTTACTGCATTTGCCCAAAATTGTTCTCTTGTTTGGGACAGTGAAACCAAAGAAGCAGTTTTGATTGATGCGGGTGGTGACGCTTCGGTTTTGAAAAAAGAAGTAGAAGCCTTAGGTTTAAAAGTGAAGGCTCTTTGGCTCACTCATGGGCATTTAGATCATGCAGGAGCGGTGGGTGAGCTTGCCAAAGAATGGAACGTTCCAGTTATTGGGCCACATAAAGAAGATCAGTTTTGGCTAGATATGATTCAGGAAGTTTCAGCACGTTATGGCTTTCCAATTCCACAGCCTGTTAAAGTCGATCAATGGCTTGAAGGCGGTGAAGTGCTAAAACTGGGTGAAGATGAGTTTGAGGTACGTTTTGCGCCGGGTCATACACCAGGGCATGTTATTTTCTATAATAAAAATCATGGATTGCTGTGGACAGGTGATGTCTTGTTTAAAGGCTCAATTGGCAGAACAGATTTCCCGCGTGGTAATCACGATCAGTTGATTGAATCGATTAAACGTGAATGTTTTAGTCTGCCAGATGATACTCAGTTTATTTCTGGACATGGTCCGATGAGTACCATTGGCTATGAAAAACAATTTAACCCTTTTGTCGCGGGTAAAGCAGGTTAATCTTCGTAATCATCTTCATTTTGACTACCCTTGTTATGCTGAGGCGCATCTTGGGTAGGCAGTCTATATTCATCATTTGCCCACGCACCTAAATCAATTAATTTACAGCGTTCAGAGCAAAATGGACGAAATTCGTTACCTTCCCAAACACTTGGTTCACCACAACGTGGGCAGGGAAATGTACGTGGCATAAAGCGATATCCTCAAAGTGAAGAGAAATAGATTAGGCAAAAGTCAGGTGACTTGTTAGACTTATGCCGATTTTTATTTAGTTTGATGTGATTATGTCGATTCGTCAATTTCAAGCACAACGTATGCAAGCGCCTCGCGATTTTACCCCAATTGAAAATACCCCAATTTGTGTAGAAATTGGAGCGGGCAAGGGTAAACATGCTTTGCTTTTTAGCGGGCAACAGCCGCAGCACACATTGTATGCAATTGAACGAACCCGAGAAAAATTCTTGGCAATGCAAAAACAGCACGGTCTGGAACCAAGAGATAATTTAATTCCTGTACATGCAGATGCTTTACCGTGGGTGGTACATGCACTACATCCTGCTCAAGTTGAACATTTCTTTATTCTCTATCCAAACCCAGAACCCCATAATCCAGCACAGCGCTGGTTGAATATGCCATTTTTTGAGTTCTTAATCTCTCGCCTGCAAACAGGTGGAACCATTACTTTGGCAAGTAATATTCCTGAATATATTGAAGAAGCTGAACAACAATTAATTAATGTCTGGAAGCTGCCTTACCAAAAAGAAAAAATTGCTCAAACATCTGCGCGTACTCATTTTGAAATTAAGTATTTAGAACGCGGAGAACTTTGCCAACAGTTTGTGATCACTAAACCTGAAGGTTACAGCACACGTTTTGATGAGTTTGCCCCATTACAAGGTCAAGTGCATGGCGAATAAGCGGGTTGCCATTATTGGCGCGGGTCCGGCTGGTTTAATGGCAGCTGAGGTGTTGAGCCAGTATGCTTATGATATTGATGTATACGAGCAGAAACCTTCAGCTGCGCGTAAGTTTCTGATGGCAGGTAAAACAGGGTTAAATATCTCGCATGCTGAACCTTTAGTGCAGTTTATTGAGCGCTATGACCATGCAGAATGGCTCAAACCGTGGGTGGAAAAATGGGATGCAGTCTGGATTCAAAGCTGGATGAAAAGTCTTGGAATTGAATCTTATGTGGGGACCTCAGGTCGTATTTTTCCTGTCGAAATGAAAGCGGCTCCTTTACTCCGTGCTTGGCTAAAACGCTTGGCAGAACAGCAGGTTAAATTCTTTTATCGTCATCGTTGTATTAATTTACAAGGCACAACGGTAACTTTAGAAAACCAAAATAATCAAAGCACTGAAACCTTTACTCAGCAATACGATGCGGTCGTGTTGGCTTGTGGGGCTGTGTCTTGGTCACAATTAGGTAGTGATGGTGCATGGCAGCAATGGATGGATCAATCCAATATTGAACCTTTCCAGCCAAGTAATGCAGGTGTACTTCACACTTGGTCAGCTTTTATGGAAAGCTGTTTTGGTGAACCTTTAAAACGTATCAATGCATGGGTTGATCCTAGCCAGATTACTCATGGCGATATTGTGATTACTCACTATGGTTTAGAAAGTGGTGTTATTTATAAACTCGGACGTGCTTTACGAGAGCAGCAAAAACAAGGGCAAAGCTTAAATTTATTTTTAGATTTATTGCCTGATGTAGAGTTGTCACAGTTAGTTAAAAAATTACAAGTTAGCAAAAAACAATCGCTCACCAATATCTGGCGTAAAGCAGGCTTAGACACAGCCAAGATTAACTTAATTCGAGAAGTGGTCGATAAAGCACTATGGAACCAACCAGAGGCTATGGCTCAGCAAATTAAAGCACTTCAAATTAAGTTAGATGGCTTTAGACCCATCGAAGAAGCGATTAGTTGTGCGGGAGGCATTAAGCAAGAAGCGCTATCCGAAAGTTTAAATCTCAAACAAATGTCAGGTGTATTTTGCTGCGGTGAAATGCTGGATTGGGATGCGCCTACAGGCGGTTATTTGCTTACGGCATGCTTTGCTACAGGGCGAGCAGCTGGCGAAGGTGTGCATTCATTTTTAAAGAAATAACAGCTTATTGGGTGCTATGTTTGATATGTGAAAAGTGCTATTTTTGAGCGATCAATAATAATAGGAGCCGGAATAACATGTCTCAAGCATCACCAGTCTATCAGGGAAGTTGTTTATGTCAGGAGATTCGCTATGAAATTAAGGGCGATATCGGAGATATTATTCAGTGTCACTGTCAAAGATGCCGAAAAGCCAATGGAACAGCATTTGCAACGAATGCTCCTATCAACAGTGCAGATTTTAAAATTACCCAAGGTGAAAACCTTGTCAAAAAATTTGCTGTGAACGGTGTATATCGTTGGTTCTGTAGCGAATGTGGTTCACCGCTTATTAGTTCTCGTGATGCGCAGCCTGAATTATATCGCTTAAGAATTGGGACACTTGATACACCACTAGACCAAAAGCCGACAATGCATATTTTTGCTGCTTCTAAGGCGGAATGGGAATGTATTCAGGATGATTTACCACAATTTGCTGAACGTCCATGATTTTAAAAAGTATGTTTAAATCAAATTCAAGATGATCTAATATACTTAAAACAGGGAGATGGCATTCCTCCCTTGAAAAACCGCCATATTGGCTAATGATGCCTACGTTACCCTCATGTATTTATATCGCTGGGTACGTAGGTTATTGCGTACTCTGCTTATTTTTGGAGTACGCTGTGTCATATTTCCCTTCATTATTTTTTGCTCTTTTAGCGTCTATCTAAAGGGGTGGTCCTATGTATTACTCTCTACTTTCAATTGCTTTAGGCTCAGTTCTAGGGGCATGGTTGCGTTGGTTTTTAGGTTTAAAACTCAACCCGATTTACCCGCAAATTCCACTGGGTACAGTGACTGTTAATTTAGTGGGCGGCTTTATTATTGGTTTTGCAATTGCCTATTTTGCTCAAAGTGATTTAAGTCCGAACTATAAGCTTTTTATGATTACTGGTTTTTGTGGAGCTTTAACTACCTTTTCAACGTTCTCGATTGAGATCGTCACTTTATTACAAAGCGGTAAGTTGGGAATGGCCATGTTGGGGATTTCCATCCATTTAATTGGGTCGTTAATTTTTACGTGTTTGGGTTTGGCGACTTATCATTGGGTGGCAGGACATTGATTTTTTATATTTAAGAATTGACCATGATTTCAAGTTGTGAGAGCTCATCGAAGTTGAGTGTTGGGTAGGAGTTTCACGACGGAGTCTTATCGTTGAGTTATCTAATGGAAGCAGCTAATTAAGTTACTTTGGTTTTGCCCAAAGTAACCAAAGGCATCTGTCATTCGCAGAACCTGTTCACTGAATCCATTTATCTTATGCTTTGCAAAAACGATCTTTTATTGACACCACGCAGGCTGCGAATGACGTTATCGCGTATCGAATGTAAGAGGCTAATAAACTAATTAAGAAAAATAAGGCATTTACTATCGTGACAGACGGCATGGATGCCGTCGTTTCGCTGTGCTACATGGATGTAGCATCAGCGTAACAAAGGGTTTTGTCACTTTTGCCCTCAAAAGTGAGGCATTGCCTATTAATAGGCTTTAGAAAATCTCATAATTTGAGGCTGTGCTAAAAAAATGATTAAGCTTTTTTAGTTAAAGCCTGACCTTCAAACTTCACACCATCCCAACCATTTTGCATAAACTGACGAATATTTTGATGATCAGTTCCTTCTGGGGTAGCTAATACAGATGCGTAGTGTTCTGCAAATAAACTCAAAGTTTGTGCTTGGTCTAAACCTTGTAGCTTGGCAAAAGAGAAAACTTTTGCACTGCCTTGATTTTCAGTAGCAGCGTTATGCTGTGCACCATTTTGAAAAGCCGTTGGAGTATGTTGGTAACGTGCCTCAATATGAGCTAAAACGTCTGAAAATTTTGCTGTGCCTGCTTGTAATTGGGCAAGTAACTCTTGTGCCATAATTTTAAACTTCCTATCAAATGGGGCTTAAGCATAGCATTGAATACATGCTTTGAAAGCTTGGCAATTATAAAAATTGAGGAGTTATTGAAAAAAATCAGAAGAGTTTTTAGACAACTTGTGGATAAGTTTTCTTTTATACACAGTTTAAAAATGATGAAAAAATACACATAAAAAAAGAAGCCTAAGTGGAGGAGATAGTCTTAGGCTTCCAATGATTTAAGTGTATTGGTCAAATCTTAACGCAAGATTAACTCTTACGATTAAAGCGAGCGAAGCGTTTATTGAAGCTCGCTACACGGCCTTCGTTACTTGCTTGACGTACTTCACCTGTGTAGAAAGGGTGTGATGCACTTGAAATATCAAGAGTGACATAAGGGTAGACTTTCCCTTGATATTCTTTGGTTTGTTTAGACTGAACAGTACTACCAATTAAGAAGTATACGTCTGCATTGGTGTCATGAAATAACACTTGTTGATAAGCAGGATGAATATCTTTACGCATGAGAGATTGTCCTAAATTATTTTTGATTAAAGAAATGTTATAACATAACAATTAAAAAGTCAATGTAACCCATAAAAGGCTACACTGATCAGTAAATTAAGTTAGTTAGAAGGTGGAACAAGCTCTTCAAATAGATCGTTTAGATTGTCATGAACTTTTAAGTGAATCAGGTTCCAGTAATGTCCTGAAATGGTTCTGTTGACCATTAAAGTATCTGGTGATGGTTTGAAAACATCCCAATACTTCAAAGATTTTTTCACAAGTAACATGCCATCATGATGTGATGAGTTCTCTGCAAAATTACAAGTGGTGGTAAGCGGACGTAATAATACTTCAATCCAGAGTTTATATAGATCACTCGGGAATTTGCCTTTTTCAGCAAGTGAATGTAGTTCAAATAATTCTGTTTCGATTAGCTCAATATTTTCATGGCGAGCTGCATTTACTAAGCGTTTAAAGTGCTGCACGATTTCATTTGAGAGCGTTTTAACACTGCCATAGTCATAAATAATGACACTGCCATCTTGGCGAAAAGCAAAGTTACCCGGATGAGGGTCACAGTGAAAACGTTTTAAAAAGAACATTTCCTGACCTAAAGCACGAATCAAGCGGCGTCCAATCGTATTTCGAATTTCAATAGGCCAAGCGCTAGCAGTTTCAATGCTGTCACCTTGTTCGAGACTCAAGGTTAAAATACGTCTTGAAGAGTAATCTTTATAAACGGTCGGGATGATAATTTTGTCATCTAACTGACTATGGAATGTTTTGAAAACTTCAAGGTTTTGAGCTTCGATTTCATAGTTAAGCTCTGCTGACAGACTATCTTGAATCTCTGCAAAAAGCTGATCTTGTAGCTTTTTATCAATTTTAAGTACGCCCATTAAACGAAGTGCCAAACGTACTTGTTTTAAGTCACTTTCACAGGCTTCATCAACACCCGGATATTGCACCTTAACCACGACTTGTTCACCACTTGGCAAGACAGCTTTGTGAACTTGACCAATTGAAGCAGCTGCAAAAGGTTCTTGATCAAAAGATTTAAAGGCAACATTCAGCGGCTTTCCAAGCTCACGTTCAACTTGTTGTTGAATAGCAGCAAAGGGCATAGGTGGAGCTTGGCGCTGTAACTTAGAAATTGCTTTAGCGACCTCGGGTGGAAAAATATCTTTATATTGCGAAGCAATTTGGCCGACTTTCATGACGGCACCTTTCATTTCACCTAAGGTATCGGCAATTTGCAAACCAATATCCTGAAATAACTTGGTTTTTGAAGCCAGCTTTTGCTCTTCGTCTGCGGTCAAGTTTCGAATCGAGTTAGAAACGGTTTTCGTTGCAATGCTCGCGGTCATTCCTGCAAGTTTCATAAATCGTTTGCCGGGTGAACTTGCATTCTTTGCCATATCTTCGATACCTCATTGACTACAACATAATATTGCCTAGTTTTGATCATAGGTGACAAAGCTTAAAAAGCCTATATGAAATTGTTTATCTCATGTAAGAAAATTTTCGAAAAACAAAATGTTATTTTTATAGTAAAAAATATGAAAAGCTTGTGAAAATCCATTTCATAAACAAAGCTTTAATATCTATAAAGTGCCTGTTTTTTTGGTGGTAATGTGAATGGCAGGTTAAATAAGAAATAGAGACAATAAAAGTTATGACAAGTTTAAGTTCAGCCCATGGGCGGTCTCAGGCGGTTCCTTTATCTGTGTTTGAGCAGTCAAAAGATGCGCATATTATTCGTTCTGATGAAGAGGCAATTGAGCTTGCCAAACAACTTGCTCAAGAGTTTGCACAAGAAGCATCTGAGCGAGACAAAGAGCGCCGTTTACCTCTAAACGAAATTCAACAGTTCTCACAAAGTGGCTTATGGGCTATTACGGTTCCCAAGCAATTTGGTGGTGCCCAAGTTAAATATCGAACCTTAGCTGAGGTCATCAAAACAATTGCGAGTGTTGACCCATCTCTTGCACAGCTTCCTCAAAATCACTTGGCTTTTATTGAACATTTACGTCTTGATGCAGGCCCAGAACAACAACAGTTCTTCTTTAATTTAGTGTTGAGAGGAATTCGTTTTGGCAATGCTTTTTCGGAAAAACATAGCAAAACGGTGGCTGACCTCACTACCACATTAAAAAAGACCGAGCATGGTTATGAAATTAATGGGAAGAAGTTTTTTGCAACTGGCGCATTACTGGCACATTGGGTTCCAATTGTCGCTGTAAATGAACAGGGGCAGCCTTATGCGGCGCTAGTTCCTCGGGAAACTTCAGGGGTTAATATTATTAATGACTGGTCTGGTTTCGGACAAAGAACCACAGCCAGTGGTACCGTTGAACTTAATCAGGTTCCAGTACGTGAAGAATATCTAATTCCGATTTATCAGGCTTTCGAACGTCCTACTCCAGCAGGTGCAATTTCACAATTTATTCAAGCTGCTGTCGATGCTGGTATTGCACGTGGTGCAATTGAAGAAACAATTCACTATGTCAAAAATTATAGCCGCGCATGGGTCGACTCAGGTTTGGAAAAAGCGAGTGATGATCCATATACGATTGCAAATATTGGTGATTTAAAAATTAAGCTGCGTGCAGCAGAAGCGGTATTAGATTTAGCAGGAGATGCGATCGATCAAGCAATTGCTGACACGACAGAAGAGCATGTAAACCAAGCGACATTACTGGTTGCTGAAGCAAAAGTACTCACTACAGAAGTTGCAATTTTAGCAGCGAATAAGCTTTTTGAATTGTCGGGAACACGATCGACCTTGTCTGAGCTTAATTTGGACCGTCATTGGCGTAATGCTCGCACTCACACTTTGCATGATCCAGTGCGTTGGAAATATCACATTGTCGGTAATTACTACCTCAATGGCATCCATCCACCTCGTCATGCATGGAGCTAAAGTGAATAAAAAATAAGATTAGGAGAAAAAAGATGACGATTACCCAAATTGAATTAGAAGAACTGTCTGTAGGCGCCGATTATGAAAAGGTCGCAAGTAGATTTCGCCCAGTTTTTGAAAAAATTGCCCAAGGTGCAATTCAGCGAGAAAAAGAACGAATCTTGCCTTTTGAACCGATTCAGTGGTTAAAAGAACTCAAGTTAGGTGCGGTACGTGTTCCGGTTAAATATGGTGGAGATGGGGTGTCATTACCGCAACTTTTCCAGCTTTTAGCAGAATTGGCACAAGCAGACTCGAATATTGTGCAAGCTTTGCGTGGACACTTCGCTTTTGTCGAAGACCGCTTAGTTGCCCATAAAGAGCACTCACAAGAGGTCTGGTTTCAGCGTTTTGTACAGGGTGATTTAGTTGGGAATGCATGGACCGAAGTTGGAAATGTGCAAATCGGTGATGTCGTTACACGAGTAACCAAAGATGCTTCGGGTAACTTGGTAGTGAATGGTGAAAAATACTATTCAACGGGAAGTATCTTTGCAGACTGGATCGATTTATTTGCTTACGATGAAGTGAATGACCGTCATGTGATCGCTGCTATTTATCGCCATGAAGCTGGGGTAAGTGTGATTGATGATTGGGATGGCTTTGGTCAAAAGACAACGGGCAGTGGTACTTTAAAAGTACATCAGGTGCATTTGCCAGCCTCGCACCTTATTCCATTTGACCAGCGTTTTAAATATCAAACTGCTTTTTATCAGGTTGTCCACCTTGCAACTTTAACGGGTATTGCACATGCGGCAGTAGAAACTTTTAGTCAGGAGATACGTGAGCGAAAACGTATTTTTAGTCATGGTAATGGCGATCTTGTTCGTCACGATCCACAAGTTTTACAGGTGGTGGGTAAAGCCTCTGCTCAAGCCTATGCAAGTCTAGCAATTACGATTAAAACAGCTGAAGCATTACAAAAGGCTTATGAAAGTCACTTTAGTGAGTTAGAGGTGAAAGAACATCAGTTTAACGTAGATGCAGAGCTTGAGTCGGCGCAAGGGCAGGTGGTGATTTCTAATTTGGTACTCGATTTAACCAGTCAATTATTTAATGCTTTAGGCGCATCGGCAAGTAGTCAGGTCAAACAACTCGACCGTTTCTGGCGTAATGCACGAACGGTGTCTTCACATAATCCGCTCATCTATAAAGAAAAGGTGATTGGAGATTGGGAAGTTAACCGTACAGATTTACCTTTTGTCTGGCAAATTGGAGCAAGCCCGCGGGCAAAGTCTGCATAAAATAAAAAAGCCGATGTTTCATCGGCTTTTTTATTAGGTTTGACTTAAACGTTTGGTATTTAAATAAAGCCTTGAAAGTAATAAAACACAAGCAATGCTTAAACCAATAATTAAGCCTAACCACACGCCAGCTACACCCCAATGGGTATAACGTGCTAAATAAAGTCCGATAGGGAACGCAATCACCCAATACGCCATGAGTGTAATCCACATCGGTGCTTGAGTATCTTGCATACCTCTTAAACAGCCTGCGGCACTCACTTGCAATGCATCCATCAACTGATAACCCATTGCAAACCAGAGTAAATACATGGCAACAGGAACTACATCTATATCTTGAGTATAAACTGAAACAATTTGTTCACGACCTAGAGCAATAAAAGACATGGTCAATAAGGCAAAAAATATTGCTGTGCTCAGACCAATCTTTTGGACTTGGTACATTGAAGCCCAATTCTTTTCACCATAATACGTTCCCACACGAATGGTTAAGGCAATCGCAAGTGAAAGCGGAATCATAAACAGCACAGAGGTGACTGAAATTGCAACTTGATGCGCGGCAATAAAGACTTCACCTAGTGGGCTAAGGACCAAGGCACCTGTACTGAAAATACTCACCTCAAAGAACACGGCTAAACCGATTGGTAGGCCAAGCTGTAAAATTCTTTTTACCCAAGTCAGGTTAATTTTATCGAATCTGCTAAAAATAGACGTGTTTCGATAAGCCGAAGCTTTATAAATATAGCCAGCTAATGTAATTAGCATGAGCCACTGTAAAATGGAGGTTGCAAAGCCACAGCCTGCGCTACCCAAGGCAGGAATTGGTCCTAAGCCATACATAAAGATCATGTTTAGAGGGATTAAAACCACTAAGGCCAGTAAGCTAATGACCGTTACAGGACGTGGGTGGCCTAAAGCCTCAGAATAACCGCGTAGGGCTGCGTACATGGTCACAGCTGGCATACCTAAACCAATCGCATGTAAGAACAAACTTGCTTTAGGCTGTAAGCTCTCTGGTACGCCAAACACATGCAAGAAAAACGGCATAAGCTGCAAAATGAGCATAGCCATTACGCCTAAAATGATGGCGACCCATAAGGATTGACGAACAATGACAGGAATTTGTTCTGTATTTCTTGCGCCCTTTGCTTCAGCGACCAAAGGTGTAGTTGCGATCATAATGCCACTGAACAGGAGCATGACTGGGATCCATAAGCCCACACCTACCGCAATTGCTGCTAAATCGGTTGCAGATAAATGTCCAGCCATAATAGTGTCAATTAATCCAAATCCCGCTTGAGCAAACTGGGTAATTAAAATCGGTAGCATTAAGTGGAAGAGTTGTTTTAATTCAGACCGAAAAGATGTGACATTCGACACAAAAGGTACTCTTTTTAAATATAAAAATGAAGCTAACGTTGCAAAGTGAGTAACACACCGACAAAGATGATCACGCCACCAAGAAACCGTTGCCATGTAACAGGTGTCTTTTCTGTACCCAACCAACCAAAATGATCAAGCAACATTGAAATGACCAATTGCCCAAAAACGACTAGCCCTGTAAAGGTTAAAAAACCAAGTTTAGGTGCAGTATAAATGCTCATGCTAATTGCATAAACCCCAAGAAATCCTCCTGTCCAAAGAAGCCATGGAATATTTGATATTTCACTTAAAGTGGGCTTCTCGGCACTTTGAAAGAAAACCATAACGGCTAAAACAATAGTACCTATGAAAAATGATAATAAAGCTGCCTGCAAGGGTGAGTGTAGTTGCTCGCGCAGTTGAGCATTGATTGCAGTCTGAAAAGCCATGGCAACACCGATTCCCATAGCTAGAGGTAAGATCAGGAAAAGTTGACTAGAGAATTTCATCATTTTTATCAATATTTAAGTATGTTTAAAAACAGTCTAAAGCAATTAAGGTATGTTTTCATAAGCCCATTGATGCAGTCATGTTAAAATAGAAATATTGTGTAAATTGGACCTGCTCCTTGGCCGTATTAAATCCTGCTTCTGTTCCTTTATCTTTATATATCCATATGCCTTGGTGCGTACGTAAATGTCCATATTGTGACTTTAACTCGCATGCTGTACCAGATGGAGCGCTTTCGGCAGAACTCGAGCAAACCTATTTAAAAGCATTGGTGGCCGACTTTGAAACTCAAGTTGAGATGGCTCAGGGACGTTCAATTCACAGCGTATTTATTGGTGGTGGAACGCCTTCACTTATTTCTGCCAAAGGCTATGCGTGGCTGTTTGAACAGCTTAAGTCATTACTCAAATTTGAAGATGGCTGTGAAATCACCCTAGAGGCAAATCCCGGAACACTAGAACATGATCCGTTTGCAGGCTATTTAGACGCAGGTATTAACCGTTTATCGATTGGTGTGCAGACTTTTAATACAGAGCACTTGCAAAAGCTTGGGCGTATTCATTCAGCCAACAATGCTATGGATGCAATTGAGCAGGCACGACAAGCAGGCTTTAAGCGAGTTAATGTCGATTTAATGCATGGTCTACCTGAGCAAACGCTAGAACAAGCGCTTTATGATTTAAAGGTTGCTGTAGAGCATGGCGCGACACATATCAGTTGGTATCAACTTACTATTGAGCCAAACACCGTATTCTTCCGTACTCAACCCGTTTTACCTCAAGATGAAGTGCTAGAAGATATTCAAGAGCAGGGAGAGGCTTATCTAAAAGCCAATGGTTTTATAAATTATGAAGTGTCGGCTTGGCGTAAAGAGCAGCCTTCAGCGCATAATTTAAATTATTGGGAATTTGGTGATTACCTTGCGATTGGTGCAGGGGCACATGGCAAAGTTACACAACCAGATGGTGTGTACCGTTTCCAAAAAACTCGCTTACCGAAAGACTATTTGGCTAAGGTTCCAGCCGAACATTTGCAAATGAAAAAGATTGAGGCAGAAGAGTTACCTTTTGAGTTTATGATGAATACTTTACGTCTAAATGATGGTGTAAAAGCTGAGTTATATGAGCAGCGTACAGGTTTAAGCCTGGATCACTTAAATGAAGCACTCACTTCTCTACGAGCTAGAAAACTACTGGTAGATGATGTTTCCCGTTTAGCCTGTACGGAGCAAGGCCATATTTTCTTAAACTCAGTGCTTGAAGAGTTTTTATAATTAAACAAACTAAAAGCCGCGTCATCAGATGCGGCTTTTTTTATTTTAGCGAGTGGTATAGCCGCCATTTGCAAAAATAGTTTGACCAGTAATCCACCAACCATCGGTCACCAAAAAGCGAACTAATGGCTCAATATCTTCAATTTTGGTGAGTCCACCTAAAGCTGAAGCTGATTTATGGTAAGCGACTGCTTCGGCAGATTCCTGACCATAAAAGAAAGGTGTATCCATTGGGCCAGGTGCAACAGCAGTCACAGAAATCTGCCGATTACCAAATTCTTTTGATGCAGCGCGAGTGTAATGTTCAACAGGTGCTTTTAAACCTTCATAGGTTGAATAGAGTCCAGTATAGGCTGCAAGAAGAGAAGTCACGATTGAACAAATCTTTCCACTATCATTTAAATGACGACCCGCCGATTGAATAAAGAAATAGGCAATTTTTGAGTTGATATCGCTCATGCTATCAAACTCTTGCTCTGTGGTCTCTAAAAAAGATTTCTTTAAAACCTTTCCAACTGTATTGATCGCAATATCAATTCCGCCAAAATGCTGTTTAGTATCTAAGAACAGCTTTTCGATATTATCAATATCCGTTAGGTCTGCCTGAATTAAAACGGCATCTACACCGAATGCTCTTACATCTGCGAGCGTCTGTTCAGCATCTGCTTGAGTTTCAGCGCTATTGTAGTGAATCGCGATTTTTGCGCCTTGTTCTGCAAATTTACGGCTAATCAGTCCACCTAAGTTTTTTGCGCCGCCTGTAATCAATACAACTTTATCTTTAAGAGTATGAGCTGCCATGATGGTTGTTCCTATGATGACTTGTTTTAATGTGTTTTTAGTCTAGATTGGCGGTAATTTTTGATCAATTATGCTAGTTTGGTTTAACTATTCAAAAAATACGAACAATTAAATGGATCGGTTTCAGCAATTTTTTATTTTTACAGAAGTCGCTAAGCGACAAAGCTTTAGTGAAGTGGCAAATCAGCTTGATTTACCTCGCTCGACAGTAACGAGCGCAATTCAACAGCTAGAAACTCACTATGGGGTACGCTTATTTCATCGTACTACGCGTAAAGTCAGTCTTACCCAAGATGGACAACGAATATTACCTGAATGTCAAAATCTATTATTTGATTATGAACAGCTCGAACAGCTTATACAGGCACAAAAACAGCATTACCGTGGCACGCTAAAAATTTCAATGCCCAGCCGAATCGTACACCAAGTGATTATTCCTGAACTTCCCGATTTTTATAGTCGCTATCCAGATATCCATTTACAACTTCATAGCTCTGATGACATCACTGACTTAATCGAGAAAGGAATCGATTGTGTTGTTCGGGTGGGGCAGCTAGATAATAGTAGTTTAATTGCGAAGTTCGTTGGTAACTTGATTATGGTGAACTGTGCAAGTGCTGACTATTTAGAACAGTACGGTATTCCTGAACAATTAGAAGATCTATCTCAACACAAACTCATTAACTATGCGGGAGCCGTAGGAGAAAAACAGGGCGTATTTTTATATCAAGATGGAGCTGTGATGATGGATAGTGCTTTAAGCGTAAATAATACGGAAGCCTATATTGCAGCGGCTATTGCAGGTTTGGGAATTATTCAACTTCCATACTACGATGTTCAGGATAAAATCGAGCAGGGAACTTTAGTTGAAGTACTAAGTGCCTATACCGCTCAATCACTTCCACTTAATATTTTATATCCGAATAGAAGTTATATTCCTAAACGTTTGGAAATCTTTATGGAATGGGCTAGGGATGTTCTATATAAGAAGTGCATCGTCATCTTTTAGTCATAAAACTAAAATACATTAACAATAAAAAAAGCCTCTCGAACTGAGAGGCTTTTTAGAATTTGGTGGGTCGTCCGCGACTCGAACGCGGGACCAACGGATTAAAAGTCCGCTGCTCTACCAACTGAGCTAACGACCCAAATAGGTTCAAAACAGATAAGTGGTGGGTCGTCCGCGACTCGAACGCGGGACCAACGGATTAAAAGTCCGCTGCTCTACCAACTGAGCTAACGACCCTGAACAAACATTCAAATATCATTTGAATGTGAAGTGCAAGATAACTAAAAGTTTTCTAACACCACCTTTGTTTTGATGTCGCGTATTTTAGCAAGTTATTCAACTAACACAAGAGGAAATTTAAAAACATTTGCATGATTGCCTATAAAAAGCACGATTTCCTCTTGTTTAGCTAAAAAATGAACTAAAAACGGTATTTATATGCCTGAATGTTGTCAAAAATTTCAGTTGTGATGTCACAGTAACTGCTTGCACCAGGCAATAAAGCGAGTAAACGTTCAGAAGTTTTGCTTGGATTAAACGCATCTTCCTTCAATTTATTCTTTTGGTACTTAAAAGTACCTGTAGTTTCAACTTTAGCTTGTATACGTAAAAACACTGGTACCGCATAAGCAGGTAAGCATTTTTTAAATACAGTCACCATTTCTGTTAAGTCAGTGTCATTTAATTCAGCACCATCAGCAAGCGTGATTGCTGCCATACCTGCACGACCATTAGTATTTGGAATTTCTACACCATAAACCACAGCTTCAGCGATCTTGTCATATTCACACACCATGTTTTCAACTTCGGTGGTAGATACATTTTCGCCTTTCCAGCGGAAGGTATCACCTAAGCGGTCAACAAACTGAGCGTGACGGAAACCAATATTACGAACAAGATCACCTGTGTTGAAATATGAGTCACCTTTTTTAAAGACATCTTGCATAATCACAGATTTGTTCTTTTCTGGGTCAGTATAGCCATCAAATGGAGAGCGACTGGTAATTTTACCTACCAATAAACCGACTTCGCCTGCTTTAACTTTTTTGCACCAGCCATTTTTATCGCGTACAGGCTCATTCTTTTCTTTATCAAATTGAATGACTGCATACGGCATAGGGGAGAAGCCTACGGTGTTGTCAAAGTTGAAAATATTACTAAAGCCGACATTGCCTTCACTTGAAGCATAAAGCTCTAGAACTTCTTCAACACCAAAACGCTGTTTGAATTTATCCCAGATGTTTGGACGCATGCCGTTACCAATCATTTTGGTTACACGGTGAGCACGGTCAAGCTCTGTAGTTGGAGCATCCATCAAGTAACGGCAAAGTTCGCCTACATAACCGATTGCAGACGCATTAAACTTCTGAACATCTTTCCAGAATGCACTGGTTGAATATTTACGTCGAATAGCAAGGGTAGAGCTTCCTGCAATCACACCACACCAGCAAACCACCACACCTGTTGCATGGTATAGCGGCAAAGTGACATACATCACATCATCTGGACCAAGATTTAAAATGTGGCCGTAAGTGCCGTAGGCAAGTGTCCAGCGGCTATGTTTAAAAATAACTGCTTTTGGTAAGCCCGTTGTACCCGAAGTATAAATATAAAACAGACCATCATTACCATGAACGGAATGTGTGGTCGATGGATTGAATTTCGGGAATTGATCAATTTCTATTGCAAGATTGGCATAACCTTGAGGTGCTGTTCCTGCATCTTGACGAGTAGCCTGATCTGCAAACCAGTGGAAACGGTCTTTAGGAACGTTTAAGTCTTGACGAATTTCATCAATTGCAGCACGAACTTCTTCACCTGCAATGACTGCAATTGGTTTTACAAGATTGATGCTATGAGCGAGAACTTTACCGACTTGAGATGTATTTACAAGCGCAATAGTTACCCCAATTTTAGCTAAGCCCACAATAGTGGCAATAAGCTCAGAACGGTTCTCAACCATTACGGCAATCACATCGCCTTTACGTGCGCCGAGAGATAAATAATAGTGAGAAATCTGGTTAGCCCATTCATTTAAAGCTTCGTATGAGTAACTTTGATCTTCAAATAATAAAGCAATACCTTTCGGATTCCGCTTAACAGCTTTCTCAAAAGCTACACCTAATCCAGTTGGTGTATTTGCTGTTCTTAAATAAGCCTGTTTAAGACCATTCAGGATATGGGGTACTTTGGGAATGAAGCTAGGAAGTCTGGTGGCAACATCCCCAAGCGTAATGATATCGGTCTGTGTTGTCTGGCTCATATCAATCCTATTTATTTTTCGATCAATCCAAAAAAGGTTGCGTTGGCAAAAGTACAGTATTTTTCATGGTTCACCATGCTTTTAAAACTTTTCTTCTAGTGCAATCAACCTAATTGGCTAAAAATAACAAAAAAAACCTAGTCATCGAAATGACTAGGTTTGTTTAAATTAGCTGCAATTGAGCAAATGATTTACTCAGCTACAGGATTTGCTTTCTTTGGTGGACGACCGCGAGGGCGACGAGGACGACTTGGTTTGTCCTTATCCGCTTTAGAATCTTCTGATTCACTCTCGGCAGGGGCTTCAGTTGGCTCTACAGCTTGTTCTGTAGCTGCTTTGGCTTTTGCAGCTGCTTTTGGCTGTTTTGCAACCGGAGCTTCTACTGCAGGTTCAGCTGGTGTCTCTTCTACATTAGCTGCTACTTCAACTTGCTGATCAAGCTCAAGCGGTTGTTGTTTTGATTCAACAGGTGCTTGTGTTTCAGTAGTAGGAGCAACAACGGCTTCTTCCACAGTCTCAGCTACAGGGGCAGCTTCTTCTGGTGCAGAATGTTGTTGTTTAACTTGCTCAAAAGCTTGTTCAGCTGCAAGTTTCGCTAAACGACGGCGTTCACGCGGATCATTAGCAACACGTGGTGTCGCTTCTTTTGGTGGCGTCAACGGAAGTACTGGCGCAGGATCTGCTTCTTGTGAAGGCTTATTGCTTGGAAGCTCGGCATCACGAGTAACAGGCTTTTTGTCTTCAGCTTCAGTTGCGACTTCAGTCACTAGAGTACTTGCGTATTGCTCTGCAAATTTTTGCAATGCACGATTGAATGTTGGGACTAAACCAAACTGTTCAATCAGTACTGTGCAGTCTTCACCGTAAACATGACGGATCAAGCTACCAATTGTATATTGCGCCAACGTTGGAATTTGCGATGGGGCAATTGATGGTGCAGCAGCTTTAGCACGTTTTGCATTGCGTTGTTCACGGCGACGCATACGAGGATCATTACTTGCACGTTGAACTTGCGGTTGAGTTTTCTCAGCTTTTGGTTGAGGAGCTTCTGCTTCAGCAGTTACCGTCTCTTCCACTGCCACAACTGGTGCTGGAACTGATTCTTGAGTAGCTTCAACAACAGGTGCTTTTTCAGTGCGTTCAACAGGTTGCTCAGGCGTTAAAGCAATAATTTCGCTTTGTGCTTGATCAACATTGATGACTAAGGCTGTATTCATGACTTCATGCTGTGGAGCATCAATCAAATCAACCTTAACTTGTTTTTCATCAACAACTGCTGGTGCCGGCGTATTTTGATTTTCATTTAATACGCTTGGATCGCGGTGGCGATTCGGGCGGTTTGGACGTTGTTGATTATTACGGTCACGACGTGGTACAGCATGTTCAGCTTGTTGCCCATCATTTTGATGTTGCGCATGCGGCTGATCTTGTTGTTGACGCTTTTGTTGACGTTTTAATTCACGTTGCTCTTGGCGTGATAACTGTACAACCTCTTCATGAACCTGTTGTTGCTGTGGTTCTTGATTGTGGTGATGTTGATGTTGTTCACGTTGCTCTTTGTGCTTACGTTTTTTGTTGTTTGGACGTTGCTGTTGTACTTTATCGTCTTTTTCAACATTCTCACGTGCTTCCTGCTTAACAGGAGATTGAGAAATATAAGCATTGTTAGATGGAGCTGAAGTAACTTCAGCAACTGCTGGTGCTACAACTTGTCCAAACTGCCCACGGCTAACAGCGCCAGTATTCACCATTTGTTCAATTGCGGCAGCAGCATTTTGTGCTGAGCGAGATTGATCAACCGTTTGAGCTTGTTTTTGCACAAAAAGGTTTTCTAACCATGCACATGGGCTTGCTGCTTTTTGAGCGCTTGCCTGAGCAGCAGGTTGAGCCGCTTGATTTGCTTTCTTTTGATTAGCTGCGTTATTGGCAGCAGGAGCAGCATGAGTATGGCCATGATCGGCTTCTTCTAAATGCCATTCAGAAGATTCATAACCTAACTCTTTTTCACTTGAACGAGTTGCTTCAGTACGTTCGTAGCTAGATGGTGCAAATCCATCTGGATTGTACTGAATTTCATAGTGAGGGGTTTCTAAGTGCGGGTGAGGTAAAACAGTCACACGAACACTAGAAGTTTGTTCTAAATAAACAAGACTATGACGTTTTTCATTGAGCAAGAATGCTGCAATTTCAACAGGTACTTCTACTTGTACTTCACCATGACGTTCACGAAGCGCGATCTCTTCTACTTTACGCATAATAGAAAGCGAAAGTGAGCGTAAGTCACGAACCATGCCTGTACCATGACAGCGTGGGCACACATAACCTGTTGCTTCTTCAAGAGATGGACGTAAGCGTTGACGGCTCATTTCCATTAAGCCAAAACGAGAAAGTTGGCCAAACTGAATACGTGCGCGATCGCTTTGAGTTGCTTCACGAAGTTTTGCCTCAACCATGCGTTGGTTGCGCTCTTTAGTCATATCGATGAAGTCGATTACAACTAAACCACCAATGTCACGAAGACGAAGTTGGCGAGCAATTTCTTCTGCTGCTTCTAAGTTAGTATTCAGCGCAGTTTCTTCAACGTCATGTCCACGAGTCGATTTCGCAGAGTTAATATCGATTGAAACTAAAGCTTCAGTCTGGTCAATCACAATTGAACCGCCAGAAGGAAGTTTTACTTCACGTTCATAAGCAGTTTGAATTTGACTTTCAATACCAAAATGAGCAAACAATGGCTCGTTTAAAGTATAAGTTTTAAGTTTGTCTAATTGACGAGGCATCACTGCTTTAACAAAGTTATAAGCTTCGTTATAAGCCTGTTCGCTATCAATTAAAATTTCTGCAACATCATCACGTAAATAATCACGGATAGCACGAGTAACAACACCAGCTTCTTGATGAACCAGCATTGGAGAAGGACCAGAGCTCGCTGTGCCTTGGATTTGTGCCCAAAGGTCAAGCAAATGCTGTAAGTCTAACTGTAATTCTTCTTGGGTACGGCCAATACCAGCGGTACGTACAATAACGCTCATACCACGCGGTAAATTTAAAGAAGCTAGAATTTCTTTTAACTCTTCACGTACAGAACCTGAAATTTGACGACTAATACCGCCACCTTTCGGGTTGTTTGGCATAAGAACCAAATAACGTCCTGCAAGTGAAATAAATGTAGAAAGGGCTGCACCTTTATTGCCACGTTCTTCTTTTTCGACTTGAACAAGTAATTCGGTACCTTCAGTGATAAGTTCACGAATATTTGAAGTTTGTCGTGGGTCTGCTTGGAAATAACTGTTAGCAATTTCGCGCATAGACAAGAAGCCTTGACGGCCTGCGCCGTATTCAACAAAAACAGCTTCTAAAGAGGGTTCTACGCGGGTTACATGGCCTTTATAGATATTGGATTTTTTCTGTTCTCGGGTACGATTCTCTAAATCAAAATCGTAAAGACGATTACCAGTGATAAGTGCAACGCGGACTTCTTCTGCGTGAGTTGCATTAATCAACATACGTTTCATGGGTGTGACACCTAATAGTGACCCACACAAACATATCGCACAAACTTAAAGGTTCTGAACGAACATCGAACATGACGGATCATTTCCCAGATCTCAAAATATTTGTGGTCTGAGTCATCTGTTACCGGCTACATTTAGCCTTAGCTTCGATTCTCGTCTGTGATGTAGGCAATACTGCTTCAACCTTTAAATCGGACTTCCTTAGTGCTTCACTGGCGGGTGAGCGGTGCATTGGTTAATGACTTTCACTGTCATTGGGCGCGAAGTGACTTCTTTTTGGAAGTTTGATACGGAATGCTCATCGTATCGGTGCTTTCGGCAGTTCCAATGCATCAACGCTTTAGCCTGAAGGCAACATTAAGGAGCGATTTGTCTGATGTGTATCAGTTTACGTTCCATAACCAACTAGAGTTGGTAACATATTTTTTTGAACAAACTGAATTAAACGCAACAGTTTGTCATTTTGCCGATATAATAAGCCTTCGGCGTCGGCATAATTCTTTAGGACCAATCCGAGCTGGTGATGAAAGCATCATTTTGATTGAGGTTTCAATCAGGGAAATTCCCTATTAGATGTTCACTTACGGCGGTATCCGTGCGCTGACTATATCAAACCTTGCAGCATCTGCCTATGGGCTAAGCTTAGATTTCTTGTGAAAAAACTAAGCTAATCGGTCATTTATTAATCAAATTTAGCAAAATTTCAGGTTTAAATATTAGTATGAATTCTACACAGCAATGGCAAAGTGTCACTTGGTTTGAGGTGGATGAACATCAAGCAGGACAGCGAATTGATAATTTCCTGTTTTCGCGTTTAAAGGGTGTACCTAAGAGTCGTATTTATCGTTTGATTCGTGAAGGTCAGGTTCGAATAAACAAAAAACGTATTAAAGCTGAGACCAAATTAGAGATTGGAGATCAGATTCGTGTTGCACCTATTCGCTATGAACAAAAGGATGAAACCGCTGCTCCTGTAAGTGACAGTGTAGCACAGAGCCTACTCAGCCGTGTGGTCTATGAAGATGAAGGACTGTTAGTCATCAATAAACCATCAGGTATTGCTGTACATGGTGGTAGTGGTGTGGCGTATGGTTTGATTGAGGCTTTACGCGCCGCGACAGGTAAAAAATATTTAGAACTGATTCACCGCATTGACCGTGATACCTCTGGGCTGGTCATGATTAGCAAGAAACGTAGTACTTTAAAGCTGCTACAAGATATGTTGCGTGAGCACAAAATTCGTAAGACTTATGCGGCAATTGTAAAAGGTCAGGTGAGTCTCGATAAACAACTCATTGATGCTCCTTTATTTCGTTATGAGTTAGCCAATGGCGAGCGTCGTGTACGTGTATCTAAAGAAGGTAAGCCAAGTAAAACCGAATGGGTGGTTGCAGAGCGTTTTAAAAATGCCACTTTGGTGCATGCATCGCCGCTATCAGGCCGTACTCATCAAATTCGTGTCCATGGTTTAAGTATTGGACATCCGTTGTTGGGTGATGATAAATATGGACACACCACTGAGTACGCAGGTCCGCAGGCACGACGTTTATGTTTACACGCGATGCGTTTAGATATTCCGGGTTATCCACCGATTGAAGCGCCGTTACCAGAAGACATGACCCAGTTATTAAAGACTTTGAGAGTAGCAAAATGAGTCTGAAAACCGAATTAGTAATTTTTGATTGGGATGGAACTTTATATAACTCTGTTGGCCAGATTGTTGCGAGCTTACAACATGCAGCAGAGCAACATGAACTGCCTCTAAGCGATGAAGCTGCAAAAAGTATTATCGGTTTAGGCTTGCCTGAGGTGATGCAGACCTTATTTCCAGAAGTGCCAGAATTGCATGACTCGATCTTAAAGGCATATGGTGATCACTATATCGCGAACTCGACTAGTGATGCATGGTTTGAGGGTATTTCTGAACTACTCCATGATTTAAAAGCCCAAGGTTTAAAACTTGCCGTAGCGACGGGTAAAAACCGTCGTGGGTTAGACCGTGTAATCGCAAAAACACAGAGTACTCATCTTTTTGATGTAACTCGGGCAGCCAACGAGACGCGTTCAAAACCAGATCCGCTCATGCTGCAAGAAATCTTAACAGTCACTGGTGTGAATGTTGAGCAAGCAGTCATGATTGGTGACAGCAGCTATGATCTTGAGATGGCACAGCGTTTAGGGATGCCGCGTATCGGAGTAGGCTATGGCGTACATTCGGTTGAAGTTCTACAAAAGTTCCAACCTTTAACGATTGCTAAAAATGTACAAGAGCTTCACAGCTTTTTGAGAGGGTATGCTCAGTTACCTACTGTAGATGTCGCTTAAATTGAAATAGTATTAAAGAGGGAATACGTTCCCTCTTTTTTTAAGCTGAATAACAAAACAATAAGAAGAGAAAAATGAGCCGTTCAATTCGTCTATTAAATCTTTTACAACAGCTCCGTGAAGCCCGTTACCCAATCACAGCACAAGTCTTGGCTGAAAGCCTAAATATTAGTGTTCGAAGTGTCTATCGAGATATTGATAGCTTACGTGAGCAAGGTGTAAGAATTGATGCCTCAGCAGGCTTAGGTTTTCAGCTTAAAGAAGACATTGTATTGCCGCCAATGACACTCAATGAAAATGAAGTTGAAGCTATTTTTCTGGCATTGTATTGGTTAAAGAGTGTGCCTGATCAATCCTTACAATCGGCATCTACATCGATCTTAGCTAAATTGAATTCGGTTTTGCCTGAACATCGCCAATATTTGTTACAGCAAACGACTCTAAGAGCTTTTAACACATGGCTACCTGTGGATGAAAATCAAGTCGAACAAGTGCGCTTAGCGATTCGGCAGCAAGTCAAAATTTCGTTGCATTATCATGATGAGCAGCAACGAAGTAGTGTTCGAACTTTGTGGCCTTTTGCCTTGGGATATTTTAATGACAAAATTGTGTTGGCTGCATGGTGTGAGCTAAGACAAGACTTTCGACATTTTAGAATCGATCGCATTCAACAGTTGAGTTTAACTCAAGAATTATACCCATCATTTAAGCAACAACTATTTCAGCAATGGTGGGCACAGGAATCGAAGATTACTGACAAAAACTGACAAAAGTTATTTGTAAACTAGGAACTACGATAAACAAGGAGCAATAAGAATGAGCCTTAAACTTTATACTAACAAAGAGTCACGTGGTGTAGTTATTGACTGGCTTTTGGTCGAGTTGGGTGTTGAATGTGAACGAATTGAAGTCGCATATAAGACCGAGATGAAGTCGCCTGAATATCTAAAACTTAATCCTTTTGGAAAAGTACCGGTATTGGTAGATGGCGATGTGGTTATTTATGAGTTGGGTGCAATCTGTGCATATCTAGCCGACAAGTTTAGTGATAAAGGTTTGGCACCAGCCTTGAATGATCCGAAACGTGGTTTGTACTACCGTTGGTTATTTGTGATGGCGGGCCCTTGGGAAGCTGCGGGTGTTGATAAAGCTTTAGGAATAGAAGTATCACCTGAGCAAAAAATGTTTGTTGGCTATGGCGATTACAACGATGCTTATCAAGCTTTAGTTCAGGGATTGAGTGAAGCGAATCCGTATGTATGTGGTGAGCAATTTACCGCAGCAGATGTAAGTGTTGGAGCAATGCTTTTATGGCAGTTAAAAATGAATGCGATTGAGTCACATCCTGCTATTACCCGTTATGTTGAAACGATCAAACAGCGTGAAGGCTTAAAACAAAGTACTATGGGGCAACTGCTGTAAACCTAATATTCTTAAAAGTCACCCAAAGGGGTGGCTTTTTTGTTTTCAAATAAAGGTTTTAATTGGTAAGAAAACCAGCAGCAACGTTAATGCAGATCGCTAAAATGGTGGTATTAAATCCAAAAGACAACACAGCGTGAAATAAGTTTAAAAGACGCATGTGCTTGGTGGTAATTGACACATCCGCAGTTTGAGCAGAAGTACCAATAATATAACTAAAATATAGAAAATCAGGATAAGTTGGCTGCTTTGTGCCAGGGAAATCTAACCCTCCATTTTCTTCATTTCTAGATAAAGCTATATAAAAATCATGAGCATAATGTAGAGCAAAAACGGTATGCATAAAAAGCCATGCAGACACAATGGTGAGTAAAGCTAAAGCCACATGACCTAACTTTGCAGAACTGTCGGAAGGGAGTTGTGACAGTTGAATTAGAATAGCAACCAAACACATGATTAATGCTAATAAAACAATCAGCATAATGACCCATTTGCTTTCATCTTGTTTTTTAGCTTGCTGTTGCATTTGTGAATGGTCGGCACTTTTCATGAGTTGCCAAACATGTAGTAAATATATGCTAACGGAAGCATTCCAGCTGACTAATAAAATAGTTGACCACTTCCATGATGTTAACCATGTCAAAATACCAGCTGTGACAATACCTATGAATAAAGCAATAAAGAAATGCGGGCGGTTTTGTACACTACGTCCTAGATGTTGAAATACGCCAACCATTTTCCTAGTCTCCTTTATTACACGGGAAATATATTATTTTTTATTAAATGGTGAAAATAATATATGGTTTTATATGGATTTTATTTCAATTCTTTTCATTTATATTCATGAGATATTTAATTTTACCTATTAGATAAAATAGGATATTACCGCGGATTAAACTGTTTATAAAAAGTATAAAATAAATAAAAGGAATATTTATTTATACTTTTTTATAAAGATGATCTTATTAATCATGCGCTTAATAATAAAATTATTCGTAATAATTAAGCGTGGTTTAAGTTTTTATCTAAATGAAATACTTTAGTGAGCTGGTCAATGAATTTTTGAACGCCTAAAGACTGTGAGTTTTTACGATAGTTTACGAATAAATCAAGTGTTGGTAAGTCGACATCAAGTGGACGAACTATCGTGTTTTTGATGCCTAAAGGCGCAACGTAGGCAGGTAAAATTGTACAGCCTAATCCAGAACCAAGAGAGTTAATATTGAATAATATACTGTCTGCTCTTTGAACAATATTCAGTTCAATGTTATGAGTTTTAGCGAAATCTAAAATAGTGTTATGTAAGGTTTGTGATTGCTCGGCTGCCGGGATAATAAAGTCAATACCTTGTAAGGCATGGACTGGGATTCGATCATATTGAGCAAGTGGATGATTTTTAGGAAGTAAGAAAATCAGGGGTTCAGTTAAAACAAATTGGCTTTGTATTTCATCACTATCTGTATTTTCACGAGTAAACGTAATGTCCAGCTCTCCTTTTTTTAAGGCTTTAAGCTGTTCAGTATTGTTTAAATTAGATAGTTCAATAGTAAGGTCGGGGTGTTGTAGTCGCAGATTAGGAAGTACATAAGGGAAAATTTTCATTTCTGCGATGGGAACGAAACCGATACGTAACAATTGCTGTTTAGCCTTAGAAACTTGTCGTGCCATAGCGACCGCTTTTTCAGCCTGAGCGAGAGTGAGTCGAGCATGTTCTAAAAATACTTCGCCTTCTTCTGTTAACTCAACTTTGCGTTTTGTGCGGTTTAAAAGTCGTACACCAACGTCTTCTTCTAAATCTTTAATTTGTTGGCTAAGAGAGGGCTGTGCGGTAAAAAGTTTAAGAGCGGCTTTACTAAAATTTAATTCTTCAGCAACGGTAATGAAATATCGGAGATGGCGTAGTTCCATAAGACTAATCCAAAAAATGTCTTACTATGATTTAAGTGAAGTATAAAGCATAAATAGATATAGCGTGAAGGTGATTTAGGTATTTATAAAATAAATGGAATTTTAATTTTCATTAAAGATTTAATATGGGAATATAAGCTCAAATAATTCATAAAATATATTAATAATTAAATAATAAATACATTATTTATAATTAATCAAAGAATTTTCTAAAGGATTTAAATATTCATTTAAGAAATTCTCATATTATGCAAAAACTAGAATAATAAAATAAATTTATAACCTATAGGTCGCTAAGATCTACTCAAATCTAATTGTTACTAAATATATTGTTTTCATTGCACAAAAGAATCCTAACGTAAAAATTATAGGCGACAAAGATGAAATAGATAGGTTCTATAGCGGCTTTCGGCATCTTCTAATTGTTATGTTATACAAGAAGTCTTAGCAAGAATGGTAATTACTGACGCATAAACTCAACACATCTAAGTGCTTTTTATGGCACTCTAATTTAACTTAGGTTGGCTATGACCACGATAAAATGGATATTTATATGATAAATAAGTGTAAGTGCCATAGCTTAATTTGTTTTAATCGTTAAGATAGAAACCTGATCACATCCATTCTGCTGATGCTAAAACATAGAAAAGCCCATGAAAGACAAGCCGACATTAACATATCAATTGCCGACTCAGTCCTGTTGGACGCATACATGGATAAAACCTCCTTTTTGTCATCCCGAGTCTGGGCATGAAACGGATACACGTTTTTATAATCAACAGCCTAAGTCACCTGCTCGTGGCTCAAAAGAGTTATTGCGTTGGTTAGTTACGCGTGAGTCTTTTACATGGAAAGTGGATATTCAAAATGAATATGAAACTCGTGTAAATACGGCTGTAGCTTTGCCGCAAAATCGACCTCAGGCAGATCTGGATGATTGGCAAGTCTGGTTCGTTGGGCATGCAACGGTATTGGTTCAGATTGGCCCTTATAACTTTATTACCGACCCAGTGTGGTGTGATTATGCAAGTCCTTCACAAGGGCGTGGCCCACGCCGTGTATGCCCGGCAGGTTTTGCACTAGAACAATTACCGACGATTCATGGAGTTTTGCTCAGCCATAATCATTATGATCATATGGACTTGGCGACACTTGAATGGCTACATAAAAAATTCGCAATGCCAATTTACACTGGACTCGGGAATGGTTTTTATCTACCTAAAGAGTTTCATGTCATTGAGATGAATTGGTGGCAAGAAATTCCCTATCACGAATTAAGAATAATCTATACACCTGCACAGCATGGTTCAGGTCGTGGTTTACGCGACCAGAATAAGGCACTTTGGGGCGGCTTTTCGGTCGTGGCTAAAACAGGTCATTGTTTCTTTGCGGGTGATACCGGTTATGCGGGTCATTTTAAGCAAATACATGCCCGTTATGGCGCACCGCGAGTTGCCTTACTTCCAATAGGTGCGTATGAGCCACGTGAACTGATGAGCTATGTTCATATGAACCCGCAAGATGCGCTACATGCGCACTTCGATTTACAGGCTCATCGTTCTATTGCGATTCATTATCGAACTTTCCAGTTGACTGATGAAGACCGAGAAGACCCAGAGCATGCTCTAGCGCAGGCAATTAAAGCTTCTTCAAAGCTTGCAAATCCTTTTTATTGCATTCGGGAAGGACACAAACTGACTGTTTAAAAAACGATGCTTGATATTAAAAAAGCCAGTTCAAATTGAACTGGCTTTTTACTATTTTGACTTAAATTAAGCTAAGTCAAAACGGTCAAGATTCATGACTTTAGTCCATGCAGCAACAAAGTCTTGAACAAATTTTTCTTTACCATCTACCTGAGCATAAACTTCGGCTAATGCACGTAAGATTGAGTTTGAACCGAAGACTAAATCATTACGTGTTGCGGTAAATTTTACTGCGCCTGTTTTACGATCTTTACCTTCAAATACTTCGCTTGTTGAGTCAACAGGTGCCCATACAGTAGACATGTCGAGTAAGTTCGTAAAGAAGTCTGTGCTAAGTACACCAACTTGCTGAGTAAATACACCGTGTTGTGAGCCATCCCAGTTGGTGCCCAGTACACGTAAGCCACCAATCAATGCAGTTAACTCTGGTGCAGTCAAAGTCAGTTGTTGTGCTTTATCAATTAATAATGCCTCAGTTGTTGCGCTGACACCCTCTTTTTTCCAGTTTCTAAAACCATCGGCAAGGCCAAGGAGTAATTGGAAAGATTCGACATCAGTTTGACTTTGTAATGCATCAACACGACCAGGAGCAAATGGAACGCTAATATTGAAACCAGCCGCTTGAGCAGCTTGCTCTACACCAACGTTACCTGCAAGCACGATTAAGTCAGCTAATGACAGTTGAGTTGAGGCTTTGAGTTCTTCAATTTTAGTTAAAGTCTCAACTGCTTTTTTATTTACGTCCCATTCGCGTTGTGGCGATAACGCAATACGTGCGCCGTTTGCACCGCCACGCTTGTCTCCACCACGGAACGTGGATGCCGAAGCCCAACCAAGGGAAACTAGCTCACCAGCAGATAGTCCTAATGCAACAATTTTTGCTTTTGCATCATCTATGCTAGCAGCAGACGGTATAGCGCTGGCAGCAGGTAATGGGTCTTGCCAAATTAAATCTTCAGCCGGAACTTCAGGACCTAAATAACGTGCTTTTGGTCCCATATCACGGTGAGTTAATTTGAACCATGCACGGGCAAAGGTATTGGCAAAGGCTTGTGGATCGTTAAGGAAACGACGAGAGATCTTTTCAAACTCAGGATCAAAACGTAAGGTCAAATCTGTAGTAAGCATTGTTGGCTTACGTTTAACCGATGGGTCGAATGGATCTGGAATGATCGCCTCAGCATCTGCTGCTACCCATTGAATTGCACCAGCAGGTGAGCGCTCTTGTACCCACTCGTATTTGAATAGGTTTTCAAAGAAGTAGTTGCTCCATTGTGTTGGTGTTTGCGACCAAATTACTTCTAAACCTGAAGTGATTGCATCTTTACCAACACCAGTGCCAAAACTGTTTGACCAGCCAAAGCCCATTTGTTCAATTGATGCTCCCTCAGGATCAGCCTGAACATGGTCAGCAGAGGCAGCGCCGTGAGTTTTACCTAAAGTATGACCGCCCGCGATTAAGGCAACAATTTCTTCATCATCCATTGCCATATTGCCGAAAGTCGCGCGAATAAATGGTGCAGCTGATTTAGGGTCACCGCTGGCTTGTGGGCCTTCAGGGTTTACATAAATTAGACCCATTTCGGTTGCAGCGAGATTGCTGCCTTCCAATGCTTCAGAGTTGCGATGAGCTAACCATTCTTTTTCATCGCCCCAGTTTACATCGTTGTCTGGTTCCCAAACATCTTCACGACCTGCACCAAAACCGAATGTGCGGAAACCTGAAGATTCAAGTGCGATGTTTCCAGCAAGAATAAATAAATCTGCCCATGATATTTTTTGACCATATTTTTGCTTAACTGGCCATAGCAAGCGGCGTGCTTTATCTAAGCTTGCATTGTCAGGCCAACTATTTAATGGCGCAAAACGTTGCTGACCACGACCAGCACCGCCACGGCCATCGCCCATACGATACGTACCGGCAGCATGCCATGCTAATCGAATAAACAAGCCTGTATAATTTCCCCAATCGGCTGGCCACCAATCTTGAGAATCGGTTAATACATTTTTGATATCAGCTTTGAGGGTGTAGTAGTCGAGTTTTTTAAATTCTTGACGGTAATTAAATTCTTTACCGAGTGGATTAGAGCGTTCTGAATGTTGGTTGAGTAGGTCGACGCGTAGTTGTTTTGGCCACCAGTGTAAACTAGGCGTGCCACCACCGACCGTTACCTCTGGTTTTGATTTATGGCCTGAAAAAGGGCATTTTGATTCGTCTGACATGGTTATATTCTCTCTGGGTAATAATTATTGAGCTCTTCGTAAAAATGTTAGGGCTCATTTTCCTGGACTTCTGGTTTAAAAACTCATGTTTATTAAATAAAGAAATGAGAGAACAAATGGTGAGAGAAACCGTTTAAAAGTCTTTTCACTGAGATGTCGGCCCATTATTTTTTTATTTAATAATGCATCAGATTCCTTTACTTGTTATTCCTCCAATTTACTGCATGAAGGTTAAAAAACAAGAGGAAAAATAAGATGAAACTTGTAAATAACGATGCATAGAATTACCTCTTCAATTGTTGGAACAACGTAAGATCTTTTAATAACGCTCTGTAAATATACTAGGAGTAGGAGTCTTATTTTTCAAATGGATTAAACTGTCAATATTGATTTAAAAAACCGATTGTATGTTTATTTAAAAGATTAAGATGGGGGAGCAATGGTGAGATGAAATTTTTATATTTAATTGTATTAGAAGCGAGCTCAAAGGAATAAAGGAGAGCATTGCTCTCCTTTATTGTTTATATATTAAACGTTTACGATTCGATTCGATTTCACCATATCAGCTAAACCGTGGGTTTTAAAATAGTACTCAAGCCAACTTTTCACGATGAGTGGATTATTCATTTTCATGACATCATCCAGCAATTTTTGTGCATCTGTCATAGGGACATGACAAATTGCTTTTCTTACTCGCAAAATGTTACTCGAACTCATCGAAAGGGTATTAAAGCCCATTGCCATGAGCAGAATTGCTGATAATGGATCACCTGCCATTTCACCACAAATACTGATAGGTTTTTTGTATTCATGACATTCTTTAACTAAGCGGGTTAGCGCACGTAGAATGGATGGGTGAAAGTGTGAGTAAACGTTTGCTACATGTGGATTATTACGGTCAACTGCAAGTAAATACTGGGTTAAGTCATTTGAACCGACCGAGAAGAAATCGACGAGTTCGGCAAACTCATCAATTTGTAGCAGTACGCTCGGCACCTCAACCATAATTCCAATTTTTGGTTTGGTAATTTTAACTTGCTCTTCTTCTTGCACTGCAATCCAGTCACGCTCAAGTAAATAAAGTACTTCTTCGACTTCACTGACTGTAGTGACCATTGGCAATAAAATATGCAAATTATTTAAACCAATACTGGCTTTGAGCATGGCGCGAATTTGTGAAGAAAAAATCTCGGGATGATCAAGCGTGAAACGAATACCTCGCCAGCCTAATGCCGAGTTTTCTTCTTCAATACTGAAATACGGCAAGTCTTTATCAGCACCAATATCCAGAGTTCGCATCACCACAGGTTTGTTGGCGAAATGGCTCAACTGTTGACGGTAGATTGCGCGTTGTTCTTCTTCACCCGGGAAACGTTCCCGTAACATGAACGGAATTTCACTTCGGTATAGACCTACGCCTTGAGCGCCACGTTGTACTCCGCGTACTACGTCAATCATGAGGCCTGTATTCACATAGAGCTGAACAGACACACCATCTGGAGTAATCGCTTCTTTGGTCTCGTATTGTTTGAGATCTTTTGCGATTTGTTCATCTTCTTTTTGGATTTCTTTATAGCGTTGACGTAAACGACGTGGAGGGTTTACAAAAACACGGCCTTGATAGGCATCCACAATCATTTCTGCATCATCAAGTGTGTTAACTGGCAGTTCAGTTACACCAACTACAGTGGGAATACCTAATGCACGAGCCACAATCACCATATGTGAGTTGGCTGCACCTTCGGATGTCACAATCGCTGCAATATTGTCTACTGGCAACTCAACGAGAGCAGCAGTACTAATTTCTTCACCAATTAAAATACTGTCTGGACTCAGGTCACGATGGCTAGAGTCTTCTTCTTGCAAAGAAGCTAAAATACGTCGCCCTAAATCTTTAAGATCAGAAACTCGCTCACGAAGATAGTCGTCTTCCATTTGTGCAAAAAGGGCAGTGTGTTTTTCAATGACACGACGTACTGCACCTTGTGCCCAATGTCCATCACGAATGAGTTCTTTAATTTCTGCTGGCAATGCATTTTCATCTAGCATTCTTAAGAAAACACTAAATAAAGCGCGCTCTTCGGCCATGAGTGAATCATGCATTTTTTCATCCAGAGAACGAATCTCTGAACGTACTGATGAAATGGCTTGATCTAAAATTCGAAGTTCATCGCTAATATCTTCTGCTTCACGATCAGGCACAGAACCCAAATCGGCAGGTGGATATAAAATAATAGCGCGACCTAAGGCAACACCGCCTGCACCTGAAGCGCCTTGAAAGGTTTTGTAGGCAGGTCCATTACTCGGCTTACGAAATACGTCAATATTACCTACTGCATGAGCATGAGCAATAACGCCAGAAAGCTGAGCACACAGCGTAACTAAAAAGGACTCGGCAGCTTCACTAAAATCTTGAGGAAGTTTATTTTGGACAACCAAAACGCCCATAACCTTACGACGATACATGACCGGTACGCCGAGGAAAGAGTTATAAATTTCTTCGCCTGTTTCAGGTAAATACAAGAAACGCTCATGTTTTGGCGCATTGTCAAGGTTAACGATTTCTTCGCGTTGCCCGACCAGACCAACCAAGCCTTCACCGAGTTGCAAAGAAACATGGCCTACAGATTCTGGATTTAAGCCTTTAGAGGCCATTAATACATAGCGCTGATTGCGTTCATCGAGTAAATAAATAGAGCAAACATCCACTTTCATGGCCTCAGCAACCTGATTAACCATGATGTCTAATGATTCATGCAAACTGACGGACGCATTAACCTCTTGGACAATGCGCCGTAGAGTGTCGAGTTGCATGTTTGACATGGATGTATACTCCAGTATTTTTTTAGACTATGAATGTATTTATAACAGCACTTTTAATAAAAATCATTTGCTAGATAAATGATTTTTAGGGTAATTGTTGCATCGGCAACTGTGTACACAACTCCACCATGGCTTTACGATAAACATCACGCTTGAAGTTCACCACTTGTCCAAGAGGATACCAATAGCTAACCCACTGCCATTCATCGAATTCGGGCGGGTCGGAAAGGTTTAACTGAATATTTTTTGCAGGCGCAGTTAACTTCAGTAAAAACCATTTTTGTTTCTGTCCGATACATACGGGGTCAGAGTCTGACCGAATGTACCGATGTGGCAAACGATAACGCAGCCATCCTTTGGTTTGCGCAATAATCTGGACATGTTCGGGCAATAAGCCGATTTCTTCTCTCAGTTCTCGAAAAAGTGCCTGTTCAGGGGTTTCTCCAAACTGGATGCCTCCTTGTGGAAATTGCCAAGCATTGTGACCAATGCGCTTTGCCCATAAAACCTGTCCATCATCGTTTGCCAAAATGATCCCGACATTCGGTCGGAAACCTTCTGAGTCGATCATTTGGCTACCTAAATATTGTCTATATCGTTGACTTTAATCGCGGGGACAAACACTTTTTTATGTCCAGCTCGAAAAGATCAAAGTAAAATGTTTAAATTGCTACGATCTTAACGAATTTCTATCGACTAGCGGAGATAGATTTACATTTTTTTTCTTAAATTTCAGTTTAAACGAGAATTTTCATGAAACTGGCGTTGTTTGATTTAGACCATACCTTGTTAAATACCGATTCAGACCATTCTTGGGGTGAATTTTTAGTCAATGAAGGTTTGGTTGATCCGGTTCATCATCGTCAGATGAATGATAAATTTTATGAAGATTACAAAGCAGGGCAACTTGACCCATATGCTTATAATGAATTTGTTTTCGGATTTTTAACGCAGCATGACAATGACTACTTAACTGAGCTCCACCAATTGTTCATGCAAAAAGTCATTCGTCCGCAAATGCGTCCAAAAGGTTTTGACGCAATCAAAAAACATCAAGATTTAGGCCATACCATTGTGGGTATTACGGCAACAAGTGATTTTATTACTGCACCGATTTTTCGTGAATTTGGGATTACCGAAATTTTAGCAACCAATGCTGAAGTGGCTGATGGAAAATATACAGGTAAAGTTGCTGGTTTAGCGTGTTATCAAAAAGGCAAACTTGCACGTCTAGATGCATGGTTAGAAGGTCGTAACGTGTCTGAGTCTTGGGCGTATTCCGATTCAATTAATGACCGTTTTTTACTTGAATATGCAACTCATGCGATTGCAGTAAACCCTGATGATCGTCTTGAAAAGCTGGCCCAAGAACACAATTGGGACATTCAGGACTGGTCGATTTAATATTATGGAGTTGGAAGAACAGTTTAAAAAGTTTTGAGGTCTTCCAACTCTTAACTATATTTAAAATCATTTTTTAATATTTCTTATAAATCTTAGCTAAAAAAAGATATTGCTATGATTAATAAAATAAATTCTATCTTGGCAAAGATTTCAGAATATAAAAAAATTTAATTTAAAAATGAGGAAATAATGTCAAAAACAGCACAAATTAAATTACCAAAACAACTTTGGTATGATGAAAGTATTGATTTAACACGTCATAGCTATCAGGGGAAATTACTAAATAAAAGCGAAGGCTTCAAATTAGGTAAGGCTCAACGTAAAAAAGTTCCACGTGAACAGCTATCAAAGCTTTCTGAACGATCAAAAGGTACAACTGCCTTAACGGTCTATGATTGGAGTAACCAAGGGCGTTTAGAAAAGCTCAAGCCGATTCGTGCAAAACGGATGAGTGTTTCTCCATTTACATTTTATCGTGGCATGCCTTCTTTGATGCTATTTGACCAAGCGTGGGAGCAGGCAAATTCAGGCTTATTTCAACAGATTTGTGGGGATTGTCATTTAAGTAATTTTGGTGGTTTTGCAAGTCCAGAACGTAATTTGTTATTTGGAATTAATGATTTTGACGAAACTTTAGTTGCCCCGTTTGAATGGGATGTAAAGCGTTTAGCAACCAGTTTTGTAATCGCGGCGCGTGATATTCATCTTGCAGAGAAAGTCGGGTTAAAAGCAATTAAAATAATGCTGAGTAGTTATCGTCAGCACTTATTAGAAATTACAGAACTTTCACCACTCCAAGTTTGGTATGAAAAAGTTGATGCCAGTACGTTATTAGAAAATACTGAGTGTCGAAAACTAAGAAAGAAACGCGAGAAGCATCTTGATTCAGCACAGAAAAGAACGGCGTACTCTGTTTTGCCGAAGCTTACCCAGCAAGATCAAGATACAGGATTTCGTCATTTTGTGGATGATGCGCCGTTATTATGGCATCCAAGTGCAAATGAGCCATTTGGTAAAGATGTTGATGTATTCTTTCAACAATACCGTAATTCTTTGAAATATGATCGCCAAGTGCTTTTTGATCGTTATCAACGTACAGATGTAGCTTTGAAAGTGGTGGGTGTCGGAAGTGTTGGTACACGATCAGCGATTGCATTATTTCAGGATGCAGATCGGGAACCGTTAATTTTACAAATGAAAGAAGCGAATCCATCAATTCTTAGCCCGTTATTTATAGACAAGGTAAATCACGAAGGTGAGCGTGTAGTGCATGGTCAGCAGCTTATGCAGGCTGCAAGTGATATATTTCTTGGATTCTCTTCAATATCAAATCAACATTTTCATGTACGTCAGTTACGTGATATGAAAATCTCGGTTGATCTTAGTGACATGGATGATGAGTATTTCTATGAGTATGCCGAAAGTTGTGGTTTAGCCTTAGCTCATGCCCACGCTAAATCTGGAAATGCAGATGTACTTATGGGATATCTTGGCGAAGGTAATACGATAGTAGAAGTATTACAAACGTATGCAGAAGAATATGCAGAACGTAATCTAAATGACTATGACCAATTTATGAATGAAGTTGCAGATGGTAAGATTCAGCTGGCTGGAGATGATGCACTTTAATAATAAGTATGCTGCTACAGATGACAGGAAATAATTCGAAAGGTTAGAGAAAAAATGTTTAGTAAAATTATGTCTGGTTTGGGTCTTCAAGGTGTGACGGTAGAAACTGTTTTACAGAACCCAAGCTTGCAAGCAGGCAGCACATTGCATGGAGAAATTAGCTTTAAAGGCGGATCATCTGATAAAGAGATTAATGGTCTTTATTTGCAATTGGTAACGATGGCAGAAGTCGAATCTGGTGATCATGAGTTTAACCAACCTTTAGTTTTACAAGAGTGGTTAGTGAACTCTCGATTCCTCTTGCCGGCACATCAAGCACATTCTTTCCCTTTTAGTATTCAACTACCATTTGAGACACCGATTACAGAGGTTGCTTGTCGAAGAAATGGTGCACGTGTTTGGATTCAAACCCATATGGATGTTGATTGGGGATTAGATGCAACTGATCGTGATTATCTAAAGGTTCTGCCAACTCCAGCCATGCAAATGTTTCTACAGGCTATGCAGCGATGTGGCTTTGTTTTATCGACAGTAGATGTAGAAAAAGGGCAGCTTACTGCGCGAAATTTTAGATCAACGATTGGTTGTTACCAAGAGCTTGAATTTGTCTCTTCACATATGTTTAGCGGATTTAATGAGGTTGAAGTTTCTTTCGTTGCTGAACCTAACCAAACTCACGTTATGCTTGAAGTAGACCGCCATTTTCGATCAGATCAGCTATTAACGATGACGATTCCACATCATATGCTTGATGAAAACCAAATGGTGCAACAAATTCGAAGCCTCTTAAAGCTTGGATAAATTAAATTCGAGTAGATGCTTAGATGGGAGTCTTTTATGCATCCTGCATCATTTTAATCAACTCCTGCATGGCTCTAGATTGAGTGCGTGCAGGATGCCAAACCATACCTAATTGACGATTCATCTCAACATTTAAATCAAGCTGCTGCATATCCTGATTCAACAGAGTTTTTGGTAAAACTGACCAACCCAAACCAATCGACACCAACATACGAATAGACTCAAGAGGGTTATTGCTCATGGTAATTTTGGGTTTAAGGCCTTGTTTTTCAAACTCAGCCAAAGTGATTTGAGCAGTATAAGTTTGTGCAGCGGGTAATAAGCTTGGATATTCAATTAAATCTTGTAAGGTAAGATTCTTCTTTTGTGCCAGCGGATGAAAAGGGGCAGCAACAAAAACTAAAGGATCATTCCAAATTGTAATGTAGTTAAGACGCTCATCTCCTGAAGGAGGAAGCGTTAAAAATGCTAGTTCTAGATCACCAGCTAATACTTGTTCATGGGCTTGCTCTGAATCAACAAAATGCACATCTAAGGTAACCTGCGGAAATTGCTGAACAAAATGCTTAAGTGGTGCAGGTAAATGATGTAAACCAATATGGTGACTCGTACCGACTTTTAAGCGGCCTTGTACCTGAGTTTGTTCATGGCTAAGCGTATGGTGAATATCACCCAGCTCATTTAACCAGTTTTTAACTTTAGGTAGTAATGAATGTGCAGCATGAGTTGCCTGAACACCTCGGCCTGCAGATTCAAATAGTTTTACGCCAAAATATTCTTCTAAACTGTGAATTCGTTTGGTAACAGCAGGTTGAGTAATAAATAACTGATCTGCTGCCACAGAGATAGACCCTGTTTCCATAACTTTTACAAAAGCTTCAAAGGCTGCAAGATTCATAATACAACTCAACTTGGAATAGAAAAATCGAGGGGCTAAAGTTGCCGAGCCAAAATCGTATCATGCTTGCAGCAAAACGAGTGAGAAAGTTGTGAATTACCGCACTAATCTTAGCCTAAGCCGTTGTTTCTTTTTCAGCTAAGGCTGATATGCGGCGATCTTTAGCAGCCCAAACTTTTTCATGGAAGAAAAAAGCAAAAGCTTGTACGGTTGGTTCAAGCATACTTAATGTTAAAGCCATCCAGATATTACCTGTTACAAAGTATGCGACTAGCATTGCGACAGTAATATGCATAATGTAATAGCTTAAGGTTTTCTTTAAGGTACGTTGATTATTTATAACGAATTTTTGGATATTAGCCATGATCATTCTCTTTAGCCACTTTAGATATTTTTAGTATAGGCATTAGAGTATAAGATTAAAAATTGATTATGCAAATGATAATCATTAACAAAAACGATTTATTAAATTTGATGTACCTTATGGAAATTATAATTTATTCCAAAAAGTTTTCTAATTTATAAAAATGATAAATTAGATTTATGTGAAACTCTGGCTATAATCGAAGAAAGATCAGAATTACCCAGTCCAATGGAGCAAGACGACATGGCAGGCAAAACTTTATATGACAAATTGTGGGATGACCACGTTGTTTCACAGCGTGATGATGGCTCATGTTTACTATACATTGACCGTCATTTATTGCATGAAGTGACAAGTCCACAAGCATTTGAAGGGTTGCAACTTGCGGATCGTCAACCATGGCGTTTAAGTGCAAACGTTGCTACACCGGACCACAATGTTCCAACGTCTAAAAAGGAACGTGACCAAGGCATCGCTGGTATTGAAGATGATACGTCTCGTATTCAAGTTCAAACCTTAGACGACAACTGTAAAGCCTTTAATATTGTTGAATTTAGTATTAATGATATTCGTCAGGGGATTGTGCATGTAGTTGGACCTGAACAGGGCTTAACTTTGCCGGGCATGACGGTGGTATGTGGCGATTCACATACAGCAACTCATGGTGCTTTCGGTTGCTTGGCGCATGGTATTGGAACATCTGAAGTTGAACATGTGTTAGCAACACAATGTTTGATCCAGAAAAAATCTAAAAACATGTTAGTTCGTGTAGATGGCGTATTGGGTAAAGGCGTAACACCAAAAGATGTTGTGTTGGCGATTATCGGTAAAATTGGTACTGCTGGTGGTACAGGCTATGCAATCGAATTCGGCGGCCAAGTTTTCCGTGATATGTCGATTGAAGGGCGTATGACGGTATGTAACATGGCGATTGAAGCAGGTGCTCGTGTCGGTATGGTTGCAGTTGATGACAAAACCATTGAATACGTGAAAGGCCGTAGCTACGCACCAAAAGGCGAGCAATGGGAACAAGCAGTTGCTTACTGGAACACCTTGCATTCAGATGAAGATGCTGTGTTTGATGCTGTAGTTGAGTTAAATGGCGCAGAAATCGAACCACAAGTGTCTTGGGGAACTTCACCAGAAATGGTTATTCCTGTTACTGAAGCTGTGCCAACTTTAGAACAAGCGAAAGATGACGTTCAACGTAATGACTGGACACGTGCTTATCAATATATGGGTTTAAATGCAGGTCAAGCATTAGCTGATATTCAGCTTGATCGTGTGTTTATTGGTTCTTGTACTAACTCACGTATTGAAGACATCCGTGCTGCTGCTGAGGTGGTTAAGGGTCGTAAAGTGGCATCTACCATTAAACAAGCCATGATTGTTCCGGGTTCTGGTTTAGTTAAGCAACAGGCTGAAAAAGAAGGTTTGGATAAAATCTTCTTGGAAGCTGGCTTTGAATGGCGTGAGCCGGGTTGTTCAATGTGTTTAGCAATGAATGCAGACAAGTTACAACCAGGTGAACACTGTGCATCGACGTCTAATCGTAACTTTGAAGGCCGTCAAGGCAATGGTGGTCGTACTCACTTGGTGAGCCCGGCAATGGCGGCAGCGGCTGCAATCGCTGGTCACTTTGTTGATGTTCGTTCATTTTAATTCGGTCTGGAGCAAACCATGAAAGCTTATACAGTTGAACAAGGTATCGTTGCACCATTAGATCGTGCCAATGTTGATACAGATTTAATTATTCCAAAACAGTTTTTAAAGTCGATTAAGCGCACTGGTTTTGGCGACAATTTATTTGATGAGCTTCGTTATTTAGATGAAGGTTATCCAGGACAAGACAATTCAGTACGTCCAAAAAATCCGGATTTCGTTTTAAACCAGCCTCGTTATCAAGGAGCAACTGTTTTAATTGCTCGTACTAACTTTGGTTGTGGTTCAAGCCGTGAGCATGCACCTTGGGCATTAAATGAATATGGATTCCGTACGGTTATTGCACCAAGCTTTGCTGATATTTTCTTTAATAACTGTTTCAAAAATGGCATGTTACCTGTCATTTTGCCTGAAGAAACAGTTGAGCAGTTATTTAAAGAATGTGCTGCTAATGAAGGATATCAATTAACAATTGATTTAGCGGCTCAAGAAGTACGTACGCCAACAGGTGAAGCGTTTAAATTTGAAGTTGATCCATTTCGTAAGCACTGCTTGTTAAATGGATTGGATGATATTGGTTTAACGCTTCAAAATGCGGACGCAATTCGCGCTTATGAAGAAAAAACTAAACAAGTTCGTCCTTGGGTATTCCAAGAGTTGAATTAACCTTTCGGTACATTTTAAACATAGCCATGGCGTAGCGTTCAAACTCTTGCTAACATGCTAAAGCATAAAAACACCTTAGAATTATGCACTAGATGAGGATTGGGCTTGAACAATGAAGAGGAACGTTACTCATAGCTTTTTGTTGAGCCTGTGCGCAATAACACTCAGTGCTTGTCAAAGCACTTACAATGTAGTGGATACTGTCCGCATTAAGCAGGCTGAACAAGAAAATTTGGGGCAGAATGCAGCAATATATTGTTCGGGCGCGAAGAGTTGTGAATTTGAACGACTAAATGATATTACTGTAGTGGATGCGCAAACACGAAGAATTAGTAATCAGGCAATTCATCAAGGGATTGTGAGATTACAAGGTTCAGTGCTTAGCCAAACTAACAGCTTATATTTATCTGTACCTGCTAAACAATATGAAGTGGTGATCCGTTTCTATCCGATCTCTCCGGATCGTGCAGAAACATTTCATGTGATTCACCAGTTTAATGCTAACCATCGCTATACATTTAAAATGTACCGAGACAAATCTAACCGTTCGGGTAGTTTGCTGAATGTTTCTGTACCAGATCCATTATGTGTCGATTTAGAACAAGATGGGCATGTCATTCGCCGTTTTTGTCGACCATTTGATGTTACAACAGGACTAGGTGAATTCCTTGAGCAGAAAAAACTAACACCGCGGTAGTTGTAGCACTGCTTGTCTTTGGAAAATGGAAAAAAGTTCATGTCTAAACAGATTTTAATTTTAGCTGGTGATGGTATTGGTCCTGAAATTGTTGGGGCAGCAGAAAAAGTATTAAATACAGTAAATGAAAAATTTAATTTATCGTTAACTTGGGAACATGGCTTATTAGGCGGCGCGGCAATTGATGCGCATGGTGAACCGTACCCAGCAGTAACAAGTGAACAAGCAAAAAAAGCTGATGCAATTTTATTAGGTGCGGTAGGCGGACCAAAATGGGACACTATTGAGCGCTCTATTCGCCCTGAACGTGGTCTTTTAAAAATTCGTAGTGAACTTAACTTGTTTGCTAACTTGCGCCCAGCGATTTTATATCCGCAATTAGCAGATGCTTCTAGTTTGAAGCCTGAAATTGTTGCTGGCTTAGATATTTTAATTGTTCGTGAATTGACTGGCGGTATCTATTTCGGTCAGCCACGTGGTATCCGTGAACTCGAAAACGGTGAAAAGCAAGGGTATAACACTGACGTTTACTCTGAAAGCGAAATTAAGCGTATTGCAAAAGTAGCTTTTGAACTTGCAGGCTTACGTGGTGGAAAGGTTTGTTCTGTAGATAAAGCTAACGTTTTGGAAGTTACAGAGCTTTGGAAGCAAACAGTTACTGATTTACAGCAAGCAAATTATTCAAATATTCAGCTTTCACATATGTATGTTGATAACGCTGCAATGCAACTTGTACGTGCACCGAAACAGTTTGACGTGATCGTAACGGGTAACTTGTTTGGCGACATCTTATCTGATGAAGCAGCAATGCTTACAGGTTCAATCGGCATGTTGCCATCGGCTTCGTTAGATGAAAATGGCAAAGGTATGTATGAGCCTTGCCATGGTTCTGCACCTGATATCGCGGGTCAAAATGTGGCAAACCCATTAGCAACTATTCTTTCAGTTGCAATGATGCTTCGCTACACATTCCGTGAAGAAGCTGCTGCAAAAGCAATTGAAGATGCAGTAGGTCAAGTGCTTGATCAAGGTTTGCGTACAGCAGATATTATGTCTGAAGGTATGACAAAAGTAGGTACGGCTGAAATGGGTGAGGCTGTTGTAGCTGCTCTTGCTTAAAAGCTTATTATAAAAAAACGCAGCGTTGAGCTGCGTTTTTTTATGCCTATGTTTTAACAGGCTTTACCTTCATATTGAATTGACTCGGCAATGTCATTTTTAAGCTGGAAAATCACTTTGCAATTGAAATTAATATCATAAGAATTGCCGCTCAGATTTCCTGATTGGACAGGAATAGAGCTTCCTCTCATATCAACATTACTCACCATCGGAATAGGAATGCTTAAAGGACGCAAAATCGTATAGATGAGTTGATTGGCGGTTTTTTGCGGTGTATTGGCGACTTGAAAACCAAGACTACGTAGATTGATATCTTGTTGAATGGCCGCCGAGGATTTACCTAAAAAGCCTTTTAAATATTCCTGTAAATCTATGGATTGACGTGGGTGACTAGCACAACCGTTAAGACAAATAATGATGAAAGATAATAAGCCAATTTGGCATTGGGTATATATGTTCATTTTTCTCACTATATAAAATTATATTTATTATTAAAGAACAATAGGTTGTATTTACAAGCTTGTAAAGCAAAAAAGGAGGATTATGATAAATGGAGGGTAAATTTGTCTTTCGATTTATCAATTACATCCGAATCACTTTAATAATAATTTCATAGAAAACTTAAGGAAGAAAAGTATGGGAAAAATAGTTTTTGCTTTTTTATGCAGCTTTGGCATGACTGTGGTCTATGCAGATAACTGTGATAGTGCCCGCAATACTTACGATGATATTTACTGTACAAATAAAATTTATGCGAGTGCTGATGCTGATCTGAATAAGAATTATCAAGCACTGCGAGTAAAGTTAAACACTGCGCAGAAAAATATTCTTAAGAAGTCTCAGCTTGCATGGATACGTCAACGTGACGCCGAGTGTACAGATTCAAATAGGAATAGTGTAGACGTGCAATGTCGTTTACAGACAACGCAAGAAAGAAACCATTGGCTGCAAGAAAGATTGCGTGAATGCCAAACGGTAGGATGTAAAACCAGTCGCTTAAGTGAATAAATAACGCAATAAAAAAGCCACATCATAAAGTGGCTTTTTTGCATTCACTAATTAGCGAGCACGGTACGTAATACGACCTTTAGTTAAGTCATATGGAGTCATTTCGACTTTTACACTGTCGCCAGTAAGAATACGAATATAGTGTTTACGCATTTTACCAGAAATGTGTGCAATAACTTCGTGACCGTTTTCAAGACGTACACGGAACATCGTATTAGGAAGCGTTTCGGTGACAACGCCTTCGAACTCAATGAGTTCCTCTTTATTGGCCATAGCCTACCTGATGATCAAATTGGAAAGGCGCAAATTATAGTCAATTTTTTTAAAAAAAACAAGATAGACACACTTCTGCTAAAGCATCTGGTTAAAGTATGACTAATAAAAAAAGATGTAATTTTTTTCACAAAAGAAGTGTAATTCTGTTGTCAGTTTGGTCAATCAACGCTAATCTAAAATCATAGTTATTAGGGACTGTTAATTGCATAAAGGTCAACAGCCCTAAATATCAATGAAGTATCTACATGGAAGGGCACTGCGTGGGTCAGCTAACAGATGCATCAGTTGTATTACGCTTTGGCTACCAAGCGATTCGTCGTGCGGGTTTGCCAACAGAAGAAATATTAACCAAAGCGGGAGTTGCTTTAAATCAGGTCGATACCAATGCACGTACACCGTTAAGTGCACAGTATGCCTTTTGGACTGCCGCTCAGGAAGTCAGTAAAGATCCAGACATCGGTCTGCATTTAGGTGAACATTTGCCTTTGTATCGAGGGCAGGTGATTGAACATCTATTTATTAGTAGTGAAACCTTTGGTGAAGGATTAAAACGAGCCTTAGCTTATCAACGACTGATTAGTGATGCATTTGATGCAAAACTAGTCGTTGAAGAAGGGCGTTGTTATTTAACCAATGGTGAACAGATTGGTGCTGACAATCTCGTCAATCGTCATTTCTCTGAATGTGCAATTTCGGGCGTGCTTAGATTTTTTAAGTTCATTACTGAAGGACAATTTCATCCTATCTTCATCGATTTTAATTTTAGCGAAGGAGCTTCTGAGGATGAATATTTCCGTGTATTTGGCTGCCCAGTTAGCCTAGGTCAGAAAGAGACACGTTTATATTTTGACCCAGCTATTTTAGATTTCCAGCTTTGGCAAGCAGAGCCTGAGTTATTGCAATTGCATGAGCAGCTCGCAATTGAAAAATTGCAGGAACTGGCCCGTTATGATTTGGTGGGTGAGGTTCGTCGTGCGATTGGTTCGACACTTGAAAGTGGAGAAACAACTTTAGAGACCGTTGCTGCTCAGTTGAATATTACGCCGCGTCGTTTACGTACTCAGCTCAGTGAGGCAAATACCAGTTTTCAACAAATACTTTCTGACTATCGTTGCCGTTTGGCTAAAAAGCTTTTGGCAAATACCAACGAGAGTGTTGAGCGTATTGTATATTTAACTGGTTTCTCTGAACCAAGTACGTTCTATCGTGCATTTAAGCGTTGGACGAATGAAACACCTGTGGAATACCGTAAGCGTAAACAACACCGTTAATTTATTCTATGTCATGACGGAGTCGTGCCATTGAGGCTTTAATAATTGGATTGGCTTTCAGCTAGAGTTACTTTTCTTTCGGGAAAAGTAACCAAAACCATTGTCATACGCAAAACCTGTTAGATAATTATCAATATCTAATGCATCGCAAAAACATATAATTATATATTTAGGGCAGGTTGCGTATGACTTTGTCGCGTATCTTATTTAATGCTTAATTTTGATACTGAGTTTTAAATATTTTAATCTGGTAAGTTTAGCCAATGTGGTCCAAGTGGTGGCTGCGGCAAATCAAACTGTTCAGGATAATTACACTGAATAAAATAAAGGCCATCGGGTGGGGCGGTTACCCCAGCTGCCTTACGATCCTGCGCTGCAAACATTGCATCGATATGATCAATTTCATACATACCTTGACCAATTTCGAGTAAGCAACCGACAATATTACGCACCATATGATGTAAAAAACCATCTGCTTGAATATCTAAAACTAAATAGCGTCCATGTTCAAATAAACGACAATGTTTTACATGTCGAACAGGCTGGTTTGATTGGCATGCTGCTGCGCGGAAAGTTTCAAAGTTATGCGTTCCTTCGAACTTACTAGCAGCTTTAATCATCTTTTGCACGTCTAGCTTTTGGTAAATGTGCGTAACTTGCTTATGTAATAGTGCTGGGCGATGCGGTGCGTTATAGATGATATAGCGGTAACGTCGAGCAGTCGCTTTAAAGCGGGCATGAAAATTTTCATCCATCAGTTTAATCCACTGAATGGAAATATCTTTAGGTAGTTGACTATTTGCCCCTCTTAACCACCCCGTTTCTGGACGAATAGCGTTCGTGTCAAAGTGCGCCACCATATTTGTTGCATGTACTCCCGCATCAGTACGACCCGCACCGTGAAGTGCAATGGGCTCATCTGCAATTTTACTCAGTACACGCTCGATCGTTTCCTGAACGCTGGCAACGCCTGGCTGTTGTGTTTGCCAACCTCGGTATTGAACTCCGCTAAATTCAATACCGACTGCATAACGTTGCATGGCTTTACCTCTGTTTAATGCAAATTTTCGTTCCAATGGCTGAGCCATTGTTCTGGGGTTGGGTATTTTAAATAGATTTGAAGTGCTTTTGCATAGAGATCTGCATGGCTATGTGCATCACTGATGACAATTTTTGCAGTTTTGGCCCATGCACTAATCGCATAACGTTGATCAATACCACCGAATGTTACCTGAGTGGTAAGAATCGGAACACAGCCACGTGTGTAAAGCTCATCTAATGTTGCAAGTAATTCTTGGTTTACTGCAATATTGCCAGTACCAAAACCTTGTAACACTAAAAAGTGTGGTGGGGCTGAAAGTAAGTGGCGTAATTGTTGTACTAAGTGCTGTGTTGCAATGGGTTGCATCATCCAGTTTAAAATCTGGAAGGAAGCAGCTCGTTCAATTTGGGCATCTTGTACGATCAATTCATTTTGCTGAGGCGTAAACTCAGCTTCACTACTTAACCCTGAAAATGCATCGAGTTCAGTCGTATGCGTTTTTAATGCAGTCTGCGCGTGGAATACTTGATGGTGGAATGCGAGATAAGCACCCACAGGTAAAGCAATCACTTGTTCTAGTGCAAGATATAAGTTCTCAATTGCATCAGTAAATTCACGGGTATTATCGCCTTGAATATTGAGTAGCGGATATTGACTACCGGTAATCACAATATGACAGCTTTGGCCTAAAAAGCGGGCTAGGGTTGCAGCCGCGTAACTGAGCGTGTCTGTACCATGAATAACAACGAAATGCTGATAACCTTCAAGTTGTAGTTGTTGTATACGTTGAATCAGGCGTAACCAATCAGGTGCCGTGCATGCACTGCTATCAACAATATTGGGTGCAGCAAAGCAGTCAACTGTTAAGTGTGGGGGAATCACTTTTTCAAGTTGAGGCAAGAATTGCTCATAAGGCATAGGAGCTAGAGGTTCACCAATGCAACCAAAAGTACCACCCATATAAAATAAGGCTATTTTTTTCATATTTTTGCAGGCATAAAAAAGCAGTCATCTCTGACTGCTTATGGTAAATCGAACAGTTCTAAGAAGCTATGCGATTAAGTAAGTTTTTCGCGCGTTGTTGTTGTTCTGTGTTGAATTTTTGCTCATTGCTTGCCAATAAGGCTTGAGCTGCTGGGTAGGCTCCTAACTTGATGTATTGCTCAGCTAGTTTTAAATCAAGTTCATTTTCATCTAACTGTTTTAATTCTGGAAAAGCTTCTACAAGGGGATCTTTAGTTTGATCTGGGGTAGTTTCTTCGCCTACTAGGTCTACAAGGTTTTGAGTTTCAATCTCTGGTGCTGTAACTAATACAGGCTCGTCTAGCGAAAACTCAAGAGGTGCTATTGAATTCGACTCTAATGGAGCTTGTTCTACGAGTTGAAGCTCATCTAATGATGAGATCTGTTCATTAGGTTTTACTTCTGGATTTTCATGGGTTAATTCAAGATTAAAATCCAAAGCATTGGTGTTCTCTTGAGCTGCTGGTGCCGCTACTGTCTGGTTTTTTTCCTCAGATTCATGCAGAGGTGCCAAGTCAAAAGAAAACTCTAGGTCAGTTAGCTCATTTGTTTGTTGAGATGGCGATAACTCTGATTTCTGTGTTGGTTGGCTGGTACTTTCGGTAGTCGTGGTTTGCTCAAATGAAAAGTTAAACTCTAAAGGTTCAACTTCAACAGCAGGTTCTTGCTTTACAGGGGTATAGTCTTGCTGCAATTCATCAAAAGAAGTTTCAGAAGAACTTGTTGTTAATTGGTCAAACTGAGCTGTTGCATCAGATATATTTTTTGGCTCTTGGTATGTTTGAGCGTGAGGGAAATCGATCGCATCTGGTTGTCTTGATGACTCATATTCTTTTTGTCTGGCTTCTGCTTGAATGGCTATTTCATTGAGCGCTAAGCTACGAATATGGCTAATCAGTTGAGTTATTGCAAACTCATCTTTTTGTGCAATATGAATCTCAAGTAGCAATAAATAAAGTTCGTGTTGCGTATTATCTTTTTTTAGCGCTTGATTGACTTGAGCTTCAGCGGCTGAGAATTGTTTTTCTTGAATAAGTAGCTGAATCTTCTGACGAACAGTGTCTGGAACAGGACTGCTTTGTGGAGTAGAGGGAATAGATTCTTCAACTACATTTACTTTAGTTTTTTCACGCGAGTTTTTACTTGGTTTAGAGTTCGCTTTTTTATTGGTTTTTCTATTTATTGTTTTAGGGGAATTCGACTCTTGCTTCTGGCTATTTTCGCGTTTTTTTAAAATGACAGCGACCACGAGCAATATGATGAATGGAATCACATATAACATTACTTTCCCCTTAAAAAATAAATATTTGCAATATAAAGCGAGCTGACTCTGGTTTTAACTTAATGCTTTTGCTTATGAGTCTGTTGCTGTGCTTGTAACTGCTGTTGTAACTCTGCCAAACGTGCATTCAGAAGTTGAATACGTTGGTCTTTTAAACGTAAAGTTTGATTTAGTTTGGTTACATTCCTTTGTAATGTAACGGTTTTTTCTCTTGTTGTCATAACTTTTACTGCTAACTCAGTATTGTTTTGACTTTGTTGTGTGCTCTTTTTAGCACTTCCATGCGTAGTATTTTGACTGTTTTCAGCCACAATACTCATTTCGGCTTGTTGTAAACGGTATTTTGCTTTGCCAGAAGTTGATTTTGCAGTATGTGCGATATCTGTTTTTGACTTGTTTTGCTGAGGTTTAGCAGCAGGAGAGTGAGCTAGGTTAAGTGCGATTCCCTGACGCAAACGATTTACATCACCTTGAATAAAAGCATGTCGGTTTTGTGTTTGAATATCATGCATGACTTTCGCAACAGGTTGTTTTGTTTTCGCGGCAATACGATTAGCAATGCTCCATAAAGACTCATTTCGCTGTACCACATATTTACCTGATGATGTTGGTCCTTTGTAGGAACGTAACGATTGTTTCTTCGCAGGATTTTGGTTAAGCGCTTTTTGAGGTACAGATTTCTTTTGCGCTGTTAAATTTTTGACCGGAGTTTTTGGTGAATTATTTGTAGGTGTCTTAGCGCTGGTTGGTTTAATTTCTGTCTGATCTGGGGTAGTAGCTGCTGTAACTTGTTGAGCAAGTTGAGTAGAAGAATTTGCACTAAGTGTATTGGATGAATTTGTGTTTATTGCTGGAGCTGTTCCAACGTTAATATTAAGACTGTGTTCACCATTCGAATTATTTGTAGTTGAGGCCGAAGTTGGTGATGCATATCGAGTACTTTCTGGCAGATTTAGAGCAATGTCTTTTTCATTGACAATAAACTGAGGTGACAAAGTACTTTCGTTATTTTCAGTCTTTTTTATAGAAGAAGGCTTAATTACGGTTTTGATATGCTGCAAACGTGTGGCAGAACCTTCACTAATTTTTACTACAATATTTAGTTCAGGATCAATCACAGGGCGAGATGAGGTAATCACAATAACCCCTGAGCCTTGACCGTTTTGGCGTGTATAAAAATTAAGATTTCCGGGCGGCTGATGAGTTACGCCTAAAGCGCTTAAATCTTCAGGAGTCGCTAGACTTACTTGTAGAGTAGCGTTGGGGTCAGCTTGTTGAAAATTCATTTCGGCATATAACAAATCGCCAGGTGCGGACTGAATTTGTATAGGGTCTAATGTAATCGCATAAATAGAAGGCGAAGACATAATGGTGAAAATGGCAATTTTTAATTTGTTATAAACAGTCATCTCAATCCATGACCTAATAAGTCGTAAAGTCATTCAAAATTATACAATAATGAAATGTAAATAAATTGTAAAATTTTCACAAACCAGTTACGAAAAAGCCGATCTAATGTGATCGGCTTTTTATTTTGACTGAATAATTCAAATCAAACTATGAGCTTTTGTATTCAACTAAAATACGTAACATGCGACGTAAAGGCTCTGCAGCACCCCAAAGTAACTGATCACCCACTGTAAATGCACCCAGATATTCTTTACCCATGTTGAGTTTACGTAGACGACCTACAGGCACAGTTAAAGTACCAGTTACAGCAACAGGTGTAAGGTCAGTCATAGACGCTTCACGAGTGTTTGGTACAACTTTCGCCCATTGGCTTGAAGTACGAATCATATCTTCGATTTCATCAAGCGGCACATCTTTTTTCAACTTGATAGTAAGCGCCTGAGAGTGGCAACGCATCGCACCAATACGGACACAGTGGCCGTCGATAGGAACAATTTGTGAGTTACCCAAGATCTTGTTGGTTTCAACCTGACCTTTCCACTCTTCTTTTGACTGACCGCTTTCGAGCTGTTTATCAATATAAGGAATTAATGAACCAGCTAATGGCACACCAAAGTTAGCAGATGGGAAACCTTCACCACGTTGTAACTCGGCAACTTGACGATCAATATCCAAAATTGCAGATTTAGGATCATCTAACAATGTTTTAGTATTGTTGTATAAGTAGCCCATACCAGTTAGTAGCTCACGCATGTTTTGTGCGCCAGCGCCTGATGCTGCTTGATAAGTCATAGCAGTCATCCACTCCACCAAATTGTTTTGGAAAAGTGAACCTACACCCATTAACATAAGCGATACTGTACAGTTACCGCCTACGAAAGTTTTGGTGCCGTTAACCAAGCCGTCTTTAATAACGTTAAGGTTTACTGGGTCAAGAACGATGATCGCATCATCTGACATACGTAAAGTAGAGGCTGCATCAATCCAGTAGCCATCCCAACCAGTCGCTTTTAACTGTGGGAAAACTTCAGACGTATAGTCACCACCTTGACAGGTAATAATGACATCCATTTGCTTCAGACTATTAATGTCTGTAGCTTCCATAAGTGCTGGGGCAGTCTTACCACCAAATGAAGGAGCTTCACCACCTGCATTACTGGTAGAGAAATAAAATGGCTCAATATGAGCAAAATCATTCTCTTCAACCATACGTTGCATAAGGACGGAACCGACCATCCCGCGCCAACCGACCAGACCTACTTTCATGTCATTTTGCCTCGGTGCGTTAAAATTGTTAGGGGGAGTTGAGTGTATCAAAAGTGTCCACAACTGCAAGCGTTACAGAAACAAAACACCATCTTTATTGAGTAGAATATCTTGTTTATGTTACATACAAAATTGATAAAGATGACAAAAACTTTAAAAAACAAATCATCTTAAAAGAGAAAATTCAATGATTTATATCGAAGTTCTAGCTGGTCTGGTGATTTGGTTAAGTTTCTGGTCACTTATTCCCCGCGATGAGTGGTGGTTTCGTGGTGCCGACTTTCCTCGGTTGCAGATTCTATTTGTTGGTCTTTTAGCTTTTATAGGAATGCTGTTTTGGCCCGACGAATGGAATCTTTGGCGTGAAGTAGTGCTGGCTGCGCTCATTGCTGCCATTGCCTATCAGCTTAAAATGATTTTGCCCTATACCTTGTTTTGGAAAAAACAGGTTAAACAGGTGAAAAAGTCTCAATTAGATCCACAAAAGCAGATTTCATTAATCGTATCGAATGTCCTTACTCCTAATGATAAGTATCATTTATTGCTTGAACAGATCAGGACATTAAAACCAGATTTACTACTTACATTAGAAAGCGATGCGACATGGGAAAATGCTTTAAGGGAGATCGAAGGTGACTATCCTTATCGTGTTCCTGTACCTTTAGATAATCTCTACGGCATGCATTTATATAGCCGTCTACCTTTATCAAATACTGAAGTTAAATTTATTCTCAGTGATGAAATTCCCTCCATTCATACAACTGTGACTTTACGGTCTGGTATGCCAGTTCAACTCTATTGTTTGCATCCGAAGCCACCTAGTCCAACTGAGGCGAAGGATTCGACTTTACGCGATGCTGAACTTTTAATTGTGGGCGACCAAATTAAAGATCTAGATGAAAGCTGTATTGTGATGGGTGATTTAAACGATGTAGCGTGGTCACGTACTACACGGTTATTTCAACGAATTAGTGGATTACTGGATCCGCGTGTTGGGCGACATTTTATTAATACTTTTCATGCGGACTATCCTTTATTGCGCTGGTCTTTAGACCATATTTTCCATAGTACAGATTTCGGTTTAGTGAAGATGCAGCGTTTACCTCATATCGGATCTGATCATTTTCCTGTCTATGTGGTTTTGCAGACTGGTCGAATATTTGAGCATATTCAAGAGGAATTGGAACAAACTCAAGATGATGAAGAAGAGGCACAAAGAGCTATCCAAGAAGGAATTGCAAAGGCTGAAGCTGAAGAAAAAGTAGTAACTGATAAAATTGCACAGCCTTATAAATAAAAAGAATATAAAAAGTGATGTAAGCAATATCGTACAAAGATTTGAGTCTAGGGCGAATAGGCATAGGGTTCTAAAAACCTTATTCTACATTCATCGGCACACGGAACCGGGAATGGATAATCCCACGTAAGGATACATAAAGCTGATATGGAATAGCATCACGGATCAGATGTTGGAACGGAAACGATAAAAATAATTATTAACCTGAAAGCACAACCTCATTTACCCGAGTTTTGCAGGACGCAGAACTCGGGTTGATATTTTTATATACCTTATTAAATTTATTGTAAATCAAATAAATATTTCCAAGATTATCTTATTTTTAAAATCTATTTAATTCGCGTTAAGCCTTCATAAATTTTCATGTACATGTGCGCAATTTTTAATGAAAAAAGATACAAAATTTTTTTTATCTAAGTTTTTGTTTTTATAGATTATTGATGAATAAATATAGGCTTTAATTTATTTAAAGATAAATTGGGGTTGTTTAATTAATAAATCTCAATAGAATGTGCCGATCGTTGACATGTTGGATCGTCAACAGGCATTGTTTTTTACTTCGCCGGATCGGCGGGTTGTGATTTGTTTGTACATTTAAATTTCTGTTTGGAAATTACTGTACATGTTGAGGTTTCACTCTTAGTTAGTGTTCTTCTCCCTCTCATATTTGATACTTTGCGGTGCATAAGGATTGTCTTATGAAGAATTTTAAATTTAGCCTTGCTTGGCAAATTTTAATTGCTTTAATCCTAGGGATAGTTGTCGGGGCTGTTTTACATAACCAGCCTGAAATCAGAGACAGTATTGTGAATAATGTTCTTACCCCACTTGGTAAGATCTTTATTAGCCTGATTAAAATGATTGTTATTCCAATCGTTTTCTCTACCTTGATTTTAGGTATTGCAGGTGTTGGCAGTACGAAAAGTTTAGGGCGACTTGGTTTTAAAACCATTCTCTATTTTGAAATTATTACGACTATTGCTATTTTGGTTGGCTTGGTTGCAGCAAATATTTTCCACCCAGGCTCAGGCATTGATATGTCTCAGTTGGTGCAGTCGGATATTTCTCAATATAAGCATACAACTGAAGAAGTTCAGTCTCAGTCACATGGTTTAATTCAAACAATATTATCGCTTATCCCAACGAACATTATTAGTTCAATGGCGCATGGCGAAATGTTACCTGTGATTTTCTTTGCTGTGCTATTTGGTATTGGTTTATCTTCTTTACCAGCAACCACTAAAGACCCATTGTTAAATGTGTTTCATGCAGTTTCAGAAACGATGTTCCGCGTAACGCACATCATCATGAAATATGCACCAGTGGGTGTATTTGGTTTAATCGCTGTAACTGTTGCAAACTTCGGTTTTGCTTCACTCATTCCATTAGGTAAATTAGTTGTATTAGTTTACGGTGCAATCTTCTTCTTTGCATTTGTTGTGCTTGGTTTGACTGCAAAAATGTTTGGAATCAATATTTTTATCTTATTTAAGATTTTAAAAGATGAATTGATTTTGGCATTTTCAACGGCAAGCTCGGAAACAGTATTACCGCGTATTATGCAAAAAATGGAAGCTTACGGTGCGCCAAAAGCAATTTCCAGCTTTGTGATTCCAACTGGTTATTCATTTAACCTTGATGGTTCTACGCTTTACCAAAGTATCGCTGCAATCTTTATTGCACAGCTTTACGGTATTGAAATGTCAATCAGCCAACAAGTTATTTTGGTTGTAACATTAATGATTACTTCTAAGGGTATTGCTGGTGTTCCTGGCGTATCATTTGTTGTGTTATTAGCGACATTAGGTAGTGTTGGTATTCCTGTAGAAGGCTTAGCATTTATTGCTGGTGTTGACCGTATTATGGATATGGCTCGTACTGCGTTGAACGTTGTTGGTAACGCACTTGCTGTACTTGTAATCAGTAAATGGGAAAAACAATACGACTCTGAAAAAGCTGCCGCTTATGAAGCAACATTTAAATAAGATGGCTTTCTTTTAGTTGTAAAAAACCCGCGAATATTGCGGGTTTTTTATTGGGTTATTTCAAAACGCGTTGGTATAGTTCTAGTGTTTGATCACACATATCTTTTAAGCTAAACATAGTGACAGGAGCAACGATTTGAGGTTGTTCAATATGATTTTTTACAGTCTCGATTAAGGCTTTTTCATTTTCTGCTTCAACAAGACCTTGGGGGTATACATTCGATAAAATCTCGGCAACACCGCCACGGTTCCAGCCAATGACTGGTGTACCCACTGAAAGCGCTTCTAAGGCTGTTCTACCGAATGTTTCTGCTTGATTGGATAGAGAGAGCACAATATCGCTAAAAGCGAGCCATTCCCGAATATCTGAGCGATGTCCTACGAAGGTAATTTTATCTGTGAGTCCTTTGCTTTGAATGGTACTTTGTAATTCACTTAAGTAGGCTTGCTTTTTGGCATCAGCACCGCCGACAACAACCACATGTAGCTGAGGATACTGCGTCTGAAGTTGCTGCATCAGTTCAATTAAACTTTCATGCCCCTTTAAGCGTGTAATACGACCAGGTAAGCAAAGTAAAAACTTATTTTCAAGCTCAGGAAAGTCATTAAAAACTTGGTTAAACCACTGTGCTGAGGGCTGGTAATTATGTGGAAAAGCGGCAGGGTCAATGCCCCGATAAATTCGCACAATATCTTGCGGTGGACAGTTTTTATAATGGTCAGTGATATATTTAACCACGCTGTCAGAAACAGCAATCACTTTTTCAGCTTGAGTCATAATCGCACTATAACGATTAACTGAATAGAAACCATGTACAGTGCTAATGAGGTGAGGGCGTTTGTTTGCAGGTATTTTTCTTAAGGCAAAGTGAGTAAGCCAAGCTGGTACACGAGAGCGCACATGAACAATATCAGGTTGATGCTGTTCAATCAGCCGGCGTAAAGGACGAATTTGCCACAAGCTTGAAAGTGATTTTTTATGAATAGGCAGCGTTAAGTGAATAGAACCTTCAGCTTCAAGTTGAGACACTAATCGTCCGCCATTAGACACAACCAGAGATTGATGGCCCTGTGCAACAAGTGCACGTGCAATTTCTAGTGTGCCGCGTTCTACGCCACCGCTATTAAGTTCTGGGAGAAGTTGCATCACTTTCATTGTTTTTTGCCTTATACATTCATAAAAGATGGACCATCTATAGATACATCATTTCAAACTAAATCATTATCCGGAATTTACTATCGTGCTAGCGACATGGATGTCGCTGTTTCGCTGTGTTATACGGAAGTAACATCAGCGGAACAAAGGATTTTTGCTTACTTTTTATCCTTAAAAAGTAAGGTCTGCCTATTCGATAGTATTTGAATTTCACTTTAAATTAAGGCTGTGTCTGTCATAAATTTAAAATTATCACAGCTTTATCTTAATAGATCTCTTCATATCCCTCAGGACGTGTCTTAAAACGACGATGGAACCACATATATTGAGTTGGTGCGATGCGAAGCTGATTTTCAATAATTTTATTAACTCGAGTTGCATCATCGACTTCATCTTCACTTGGCATATTTTTGACCGCAGGTTCAATCAGAACATGATATTTCGGGTTCTTAATATCTCCATGGCGATAGAAATATAAAGGAACGGCAACTGCTTTTGAGATTTTTAATAAACGACGGTGAGCAGTTACTGTGGCTGCTGGCACGCCAAAGAATGGTGCCATAACGCCTTGCTTGAGTCCGAAGTCTTGATCGGGGCTATACCAAATTGCATCACCATCTTTAAGGTGGCGAATTAAACCCCGCATATCATCATGGTCAATTTGTGCTTTATAAATGGTGCCACGGCAACGATAAATGAGCATATCGAGCAATGGGTTATTTTGAGGTCGATAGACAACATCTGGTTCAAAATACTGAGCACAAACATAGCCGCCAGCATCAAGAAGCGTGCTGTGAGTCCCCAGTAATAAAACACCTTTGCCCTGAGCCTGAGCATTGGTAATGTGTTCTAAGCCTTCAATGGTGACACGGTTTTTAAACCAGTAAGGTTTATACCATGCGTTTAATGTCTCAAAAATACCAAGCATCATATCCACAAAAACTTGTTTAGCTTGTTGCTGTACTTTTTCGGCTGACCATTCGGGAAAGCAGACTTCTAAATTACGAATAGTCGTTTTTCGGCGAGATTTTAAATATCTCCAAGCAAGATTTGCTAAGCCATGAGCCAGACGCCATTGAATTGCCCATGGCAAAATAGCCAAAAGCATTAAAAAAACAATGGCAATCCAAATACCCCAATATTTAGGCAATAAAAAGGACCATTGAAATTCACCGGGCGTATAAGTCTGCTTTTGGCTCATAGCGATATAAAGAATTCGAAATTAAAACTGGCAAAAGTGTATCACGAACTGAATTTATCGTCGTAATACACTGTTGAATTGAGCGGTTAGGATAAGGAAGTAAAACGTGGTTATCGACGATTTTCTAAAAGAATACGAACAGCAAGCCCAGCTAGCACTGTGCCCATAAGCCAACGTTGTATATTTGCCCAAAGAGGCTTTTGTTGAAGAAAAAGGGCAATGCTACCCGCAGAAAGCACAATCAGCGCATTTACCGAGACGCTAACAAAAATTTGAATAGTACCGAGCTGAATGGATTGCCATAAAATACTGCCTTGTTGTGGGTGAATAAACTGTGGCAATAACGATAAATACATAATCGCAATTTTAGGATTAAGTAGATTTGTAGCAAAACCCATTAAAAATAGTTTAGCTGGAGAGTCTACTGATAATTGTTTTACATCAAAAATTGGGGATGCATTGGGACGTAGCGCTTTCCATGCTAGCCAGAGTAAATAAATTGCTCCTGCAATACGTATGGTGTCGTAAGCATAAGGGACTGCGACAATAAGGGCTGTAATCCCAAAAGAAGCGCAAAGCATATAAAATACGAAGCCAACGCCAACGCCAGCGAGTGAAATAAATCCCGCCATTTTTCCTTGGCAAATTGAACGAGAAATAAGATAAATCATGTTTGGGCCAGGGGTGAGCACCATTGCCAAACAGATTAATCCGAATGCTAAAATTTGAGAAAGATCTAGCATGAAAAATACTCGAATATTATTATATTGGTAGATATAACATAATTATTTTTATAAGTCTTATATTCAATCAGAGTGTTATTTAAAACTATTAAGCCTAATTAAACTTAATCACTTATCATGTACTTTTTATAGATTTTTTGCTTTAAAAATTTATAGATATTCTGAAAAAAGCCCCCTTAATTTAAGGAGGCTTTTTTACTTACTTTAAAGGAAATAAAAGTGAATTAATTTCCTTTGCTCATTTGTTCAAGTTCATCCCAGCGTTCTAATTTTTCAAGTAATACCTCTTCAATATCTGCGAGACGCTGACTTGCTTTAGTTGCTTCATCGGCATTACTGACAAACCATGAACCATCTGCAAGTTTGTCAGAAAGCTCTGCTTGTTCAACTTCCAGTTTCTCGATTTCGGCAGGCAGTTGTTCAAGTTCACGTTGGTCTTTATAGCTTAGTTTGACCTTTTTCACGTTACTTTGAGCTGCGGCTTTTTCAGCTTCGGCTTTTGCCTGAGCTTTTTTAACGTCAGACTTTTGGTCTACAACTTTATCATCTGGACGCTGCAGCAAATAGTCTTGGTAGCCACCAATGTACTCTGCAATATTGCCTTTACCATCAAAGACCCAAGTCGATGTTACAACGTTGTCCATAAATGCACGGTCATGCGAAATGAGTAATAGGGTACCTTTGTATTCAGAAAGCATCTCTTCAAGTAGCTCAAGAGTCACCATATCCAAGTCATTGGTTGGTTCGTCCATCACAATTAGGTTCGATGGTTTAAGCAGTAATTTAGCAAGCAAAATACGGTTACGCTCACCGCCAGAAAGGGCTTTTACAGGTGTACGTGCGCGTTCAGGTGAAAACAAGAAATCTTGTAAATAGCTGTAGATATGACGGCGGTTGCCATTTACATCAACGAAGTCAGAGCCTTCTGAAACGTTTGCCATTACTGTTTTTTCAAGGTCTAAGGCATTACGTAATTGATCAAAATAAGCAACTTCTAACTGTGTACCTGTCTTAACAGAACCACCGTGCTCGATTTCACCTAAAATAGCTTTAATTAAGGTTGTTTTACCGACACCGTTATCACCGACTAGGCCAATACGGTCACCACGCATGACTAGTGTAGAGAAATCTTTAATCAGTGGTTTGTCGTCATAAGATACGCTTAAGTGCTCAATATCAAATACTAATTTACCAGAGCGATTTGCTTCTTGAGTCGCCATGCTCACTTTGCCTTGTTGTGAACGGCGAGCTTTCGATTCTTCACGTAAAGCTTTTAAGGCGCGAACACGACCTTCATTACGCGTACGACGTGCTTTAATCCCTTGACGAATCCAAGCTTCTTCTTCAGCTAACTTTTTATCAAATAAAGCATTTTGTTTCTCTTCTGCTTCCATTTGCTGAGCTTTAAGCTCTAAATAGCGTGAATAGTTACCTTCGTAGCCACGTAAAATACCGCGGTCAAGTTCAACAATTCGAGTCGCAATGCTATCTACAAAAGAGCGGTCATGCGAAATAAATAGAAGTGTTAAATTATTTTGATCGAGTAGAAATTTTTCTAGCCACTCAATACTTTCAACATCTAAATGGTTCGTTGGTTCGTCTAGAAGTAGTACGTCTGGCTGCGTTAAAAGAGCACGAGCGAGTAAAACACGGCGTTTACGTCCACCTGAAAGGTCTGCCAAATCTGCATTTGGGTCGAGTCCCATTTTACTTAACAGAGCATTGACCTTGTTTTCGAGTGCCCAGCCGTCTAGTTGGTCGAGCTTATGCTGTAGGTTACCCATACGGTCACAAGCTTCCATATCTCCAAGCATACAAGCATCAGTTGCTTCATGATAAGCTCTGAGTACTTCGGCAGCTTCGCCTGCGCCATCAGCCACAATGTCAGCAACCTTACCAGAATCCATTGGAACGTCTTGGGCTAACATTGAAACAGTTAAACCATTTTGAATAGAAACTTCACCAGAATCCGGTAATAGGCTTCCCTCGATCAGTTTAAGTAAAGTAGACTTACCTTCACCATTACGACCAATTAAACAGACTCGTTCGCCACGTTCTAGATTAAAGTTCGCGCCATCGAGCAGGGCAGGTCCGCCAAAAGCAAGTTGGACATCCCTTAGGGTAATATAGGCCATAATGTTTTCCAGAATCTCAAATGAGGATTTAAATGACTAAACCACCATATCATGATGATCAAGCGTCATTTTCCGCACCCATTGAAGATTTGCAAGTGCGAATTACATTTTTGGATGATTTAGTTGAACAATTAAATCAACAACTCGCTATTCAAACTCAAGAAATAGCTGATTTGAAAAAACAAATGCAATTTCTTTATCAACGTGTGGAATCTTCGGATTTATCAGAAGGCATTGCACCTTTTGATCCACTAACGAATAAACCTCCCCACTATTAATAAAAAGGCAAGTTCGATACTTGCCTTTTTATTTGGGAATATTTTCAATTTTGTTTAAAAACCTTGTAAGACGATCTTACCTTTTGTTGTACCACTTTCAATTTGCTGATGAACTCGTTTTAAATTTTCAGCATTAATTGGACTTATAACTTCTGTCACAGTTGTTTTGATTTTTCCTTCATCAACCAGCTTGCTGACTTCATTTAATAGTTCACTTTGTTTTGCCATATCTTCGGTCTGGAACATTGAACGTGTAAACATAAATTCCCAATGTACAGATACAGACTTTGATTTAAACGGTTTGATATCTAACTGTTCAGGATCATCAATAAGTCCGAAACGGCCTTGCGGTGCAATCAACTCTACAATATCTGCTAAATGCTGATCTGTTTGAGTAGTCGAGAACACATATAAAGGTGCCGTTAAACCTAATTGCTTGATTTGGGCTGTTAAAGGTTGACGATGATCTAACACATAATCTGCTCCAAGTTGCTTAACCCAGTCTTGAGTTTCTGCTCGTGAAGCTGTTGCAATAATTGTTAGGTTAGTCAGCTGTTTAAGAAGTTGAATGGTGATTGAGCCAACACCACCAGCTCCACCAATCACTAATATTGTTGTGTTTTCTGGCGCGTTCTTTGGAACTTGCAGGCGATCGAATAACATCTCCCAAGCCGTGATTGCAGTTAAAGGGAGAGCTGCAGCCTCAGTTGCTTCTAAAGTTTTTGGTTTATGGCCAACAATGCGTTCATCAACGAGTTGTAATTCGCTATTACTACCTTGACGATTAAGAGCACCCGCATACCAAACAATATCGCCAATCTTAAATTGTGAAACTTTATCTCCAATCGCTTCAACTACACCTACTGCATCCCAGCCAAGCGTTTTCCACTGATTATTCTCAGGGCTTACATTCTTTCGAATTTTAGTATCTACCGGATTTACTGAGACAGCTTGTACACGAACAAGTAAATCGTGTCCTTCAGCAATAGGAGCATCGAGTTCAATATCAACGAGTGCTTCTGGCGATGTAATGGGACCAGCTTTTTGATATGCCACAGCTTTCATAATTATCATTCCTCTTGTTGAGAGTTTGATCATAACGTAAGCTTAAAATAAGTGACTACAGACAAATAACGCTCATAGTGTCAAAAAGGATACTGTAAAATGGCAAAAGCAAGACACTCAAGTTTTGATTGCTCTCCGGGTTGTTCAGTGGAGGCAGCGATTAGCTTGATTGATGGGAAATGGAAATGCGTCATTCTTTGGCATTTATTTAATGAAGGCACCTTGAGGTTTAACGAAATTCGAAAGCGTGTTCCGAGTATTACCCAAAGAATGCTGACAAATCAGCTACGTGAATTGGAACAAGATGGAATTATTCATCGGGAAGTCTATCCTCAGGTACCACCTAAAGTAGAATACTGCCTGACTGATTTGGGGCAAAGTCTTGAAAAAATTCTGTTTGCTTTAAAACAGTGGGGGGATGCTCATATTGACCAGTTTGGAAAGCTGACACTTGTTGATGGCCATTCGAATCCTTAATGATATTTGTGTCAGCTCATCGCAATTTGCACTGTGAAATCTGACTATTTTGAAGCTTGCCCCTGTATCGGGCATTATTTTTATGATGAAACTTGCGTTTTCTGGTCAGCTTATGCAACTCTAATAAAAGAGATTAATAGGTTTTGCTATGGACAATATGGGAATTTGGGTTACCGTTATCATTGTTCTTTTCGTACTAGGCTCCATTTTTGGTTTAAGAGTGAGCCCACGTGAAAAGGCACTTGGTATTATGCGTGATAAAGCTCGTAAAATGGGTTTACACCCACGTGTAATCGTTGCACCTGAATGGACACATGTCCCAATGGCGACTGAAAAGCGTGCCAGCATGGTTGCTTATTATAGTGTATTGATTCCCGATGCCCGTTTATCTTTAATGCGTGCTCGCGTTATAGACGGCAAATTAAAAGTGGTTCAGGGTGATGAGAAATTTAATGATTCTCCCATTGCATTAAAAGGGATTTATGCTATTGATATGCAGGCAAACTGTGTAGGGCTTTATTGGGATGAGGAATCAGACCTGAGAGCAACACAATTAGATGAGATGAAGGCTTATCTGTTGAACTTGGCTAAAGCCTGATTTTTAAATTTATTGGTATAGGAATAACATTTTATATGGCGAATACCTCGCGCTCTGCATCTCAAAGCACAGCATCTACTGCACCTGCTGCACATAAACGTGCCTTAGTGATTGTGGAGTCGCCTGCCAAAGCGAAAACCATCAATAAATATCTGGGTTCGCAATACATTGTAAAGTCTTCTGTAGGTCACGTGCGTGATTTGCCAACAGGTGGCAGTAAATCAACTGAGAAAAAGCCGGCTGCCCGGACGAAACTCACTGAAGCAGAAAAAGAACAAAAAGCCAGTCAGGCTTTAGTTAATCGTATGGGGGTTGATCCTGAACATGGTTGGGAAGCTCATTACGAAGTTCTGCCAGGTAAGGAAAATGTTGTTGCTGAACTAAAAAAACTCGCCAAAGATGCCGATGCAATCTATCTCGCAACGGACTTGGATAGAGAAGGGGAAGCCATTGCTTGGCACCTAAGAGAAGTTATTGGTGGTGATGACAGTCGTTATCATCGCGTGGTATTTAACGAAATTACTAAAAATGCCATTCAAGAAGCATTTAAACAACCTACGCGCCTAGATTTAAACCGAGTTAATGCTCAGCAAGCACGCCGTTTCTTAGACCGTGTTGTTGGCTTTATGGTTTCACCATTACTTTGGGAAAAGATTGCCCGTGGTTTATCGGCAGGTCGTGTACAGTCTGTAGCGGTGAAGCTGGTTGTAGAGCGTGAAAGAGAAATTCGTGCTTTTATTCCGGAAGAATACTGGCAAGTTTTTGCAGACACGCAAGCCAAGAAAGATGACATTCGTCTTGAAGCAGTTAAGCAAGCTGGTAAAACCCTTAAACTGAAAAATAAAGCTGAAACTGATGCTTTATTGGATGTTTTAAAAGGTGCTGAATATAAAGTTGCACAGCGTGAAGATAAACCGACTAAGGTAAATCCAAGTGCACCGTATATCACTTCAACGCTGCAACAAGCTGCAAGTACACGTTTAGGTTTTTCTGTAAAGAAAACCATGATGCTGGCACAGCGTCTATATGAAGCAGGTTTTATTACCTATATGCGTACTGACTCAACGTTCTTGAGTGATGATGCAGTAAGCATGGTACGTGCTCATATTGAAAGCCAATTTGGTGAGAAATATTTACCGGCGAAGCCAAACCGCTATGGGAACAAAGCGGGTGCTCAAGAAGCCCATGAAGCGATTCGTCCTTCAAATGTTGCACTTACAGGTGATCAACTTGCGGGTGTAGAGCGTGATGCTCAGCGTTTATATGATTTGATCTGGCGTCAGTTTGTTGCATGTCAAATGACTCCAGCAGAATATTTATCTTCAACTTTAACGGTTGAAGCTGCAAATGTTGAATTGAAGGCAAAAGGCCGTACGCTTGTATTTGATGGTTTTACACGAGTGCGTGGTGCTAACAAGTCTGATGACGATATTATTTTGCCTGCAATTAAAGTAGGTGAAATTTTAAAATTAGAGAAGTTAGACCCAAGTCAGCACTTTACTAAACCACCTGCACGTTTTACTGAAGCTTCTTTAGTTAAAGAACTCGAAAAACGTAGTATTGGTCGTCCTTCGACTTATGCAGCGATTATTTCTACAATTCAAGAACGTGGCTACGTTAAGTTGGAAAACCGTCGTCTTTTCGCCGAAAAAATGGGTGAAATCGTGACAGATCGACTTGATGAAAGTTTCAATAACTTGATGAACTATGCCTTTACAGCAGACCTTGAAGGGCAGCTCGATAAAGTTGCAACAGGCGAGCGTAACTGGAAAGAGTTACTTGATACTTTCTATGGTGACTTCAAGAAACGTCTTACCAATGCTCAAGGCGAGCACGGCATGCGCCGCAACCAGCCGGTTGAAGTGCCAGCGGTACATTGTCCTGAATGTTCACGTCCAATGCAGATTCGTACAGGTACAACAGGCGTATTCTTAGGTTGTTCTGGCTACAACTTACCGCCTAAAGAGCGTTGTAAAGGTACTTTGAACTTAACGCCTGTTGAGTCCTTAGCTGCTCTTTCTGATGATGATGGTGCTGAAACCGCAGATTTGATGTCAAAACATCGTTGTGCAAAATGTGGCACAGCCATGGATAGCTACGTGATTGATGGTGGTCGTAAACTGCACGTATGTGGTAACAACCCTGACTGTGACGGTTTTGAGCTTGAAGAAGGTGAGTTCAAGATTAAAGGCTACGATGGCCCAACCATTCCGTGTGATAAATGTGATGGTGAAATGCAGCTTAAGACTGGTCGTTTTGGTCCGTATTTCGCTTGTACAAGCTGTGACAATACTCGTAAAGTCTTGAAAAGTGGTCAGCCTGCACCTCCACGTGTAGAACCGATCAAGATGGAACATTTGCGCTCAACAAAGCATGATGACTATTTCGTGTTGCGTGATGGTGCTGCTGGTTTATTCTTGGCTGCAAGTAAATTCCCGAAAATTCGTGAAACACGTGCGCCAAAAGTTGCGGAATTGCGTAGTGTTGCTGCTCAGCTTGATCCTAAATATCAATTTATTTTACAAGCACCAGATGTGGACCCTGAAGGTAATCCGACAGTTGTGAAATTCAGTCGTAAGAATCAATCACAATATGTAGGCTCGGAAACTCCAGAAGGTAAACAAACCAAATGGAGCCTAATTTATCAAAATGGTAAATGGGTTGAGGGCTAATTAAGTCCACAATAAAAAATGCTAGCTCAGCTAGCATTTTTTATATCTAAAACAATAAAAGAAAATTTTAAATGTATGGGGAAAAAGAATGTGGAAAAACATTCGAGTTTTATGTTTGTTAATTATTTTATTGATTGTTGCTGTTCAGGCATGGCGAGATCAAAACCAAGATTGGAATCAACCTATTGTTGTCGTTTTACATCCTATTGATGCAGATGGTTTGCAGACAACGCAGAGCTATATCCATCAGTTAAAATACACTGATTTTGAGAGAATAAGAAATTATTTGGGAGAATGGTCGCAACACTATCGTGGTCAATCAGGAAACTTTGTAATTCGTTTAGGTCAGCCATTACAGCAACGACCTCCTGAGGTTCCTCAAAATGCCAATATCTTTCATGTGATGTGGTGGAGTTTAAAGTTCCGTTTTTATGCATGGCGACATCAACAATCTGAAGACAATGGGGCATCACTTAAACTTTATTTAAATTATTATGATCCCAATTATCAAAAAGTTTTGATTCATTCGACTGCTTTGGAAAAAGGTCGTATTGGTAGTGTGAATTTATTTGCGACCAAAACACAAGCTTCCCAAAATCAGGTTGTGATTGTTCATGAGCTATTACATGGCTTTGGGGCACAAGACAAATATGATTTAAAAACTGGTCAACCGCTTTATCCTTTAGGTTACGCGCACCCTGAAAAAGTGCCTTTATATCCGCAAACTGACGCTGAAATCATGGGTGGTCAAACACCATTATCTGAGCAGAGCAGTAAAATGCCGAATGGTTTACATGAAACAATAATAGGTTTACCTACAGCTCAAGAAATTGGTTGGGTGAAATAAAATTGTGGATAAATACTGCTTTATCCACATTAATTGATAAGAAACGATGCAGATCTTATACAGACAAAAAATGTGAAGTGGATCACTATTATTAGGTAGATGAAATTCTAATACCTGATAATAAGAGTGGCCATGATGAAAACTGTCGGTAATGATTTGGTGCGTAATCAGTTACATGCTGATCGTAAGTGGTATTTGATATTAGGCTTTGTGCTTATTGGCTTCGGTCTGATTTTGTTTAGTTCATTACCATTTGCGACCTTTTCTGTGGTTTTTTTATTTGGAATACTCATGATGGTCGGAGGTGTTTTACATCTTGTCGCGGCCATTAGTGTATTTAAAGGTGCAAGCCGCTGGTTATGGGCACTCTTTGGCGTGCTTTATCTAATGGCGGGCTACTATGCTTTCTCTACTCCCGTAACAACAGCGGTAGTTTTGACGAGTTTATTATCAATAGCACTGATTATTGCCGGAGCTATACGTACAGTAAACGCGATTTTACTTAAACCAATTACTGGGTGGGGTTGGACCTTATTTTCAGGATTATTAACACTCGCTACAGGTATTTTGATCTTGGTTTCTAAAGATTCACCTTTTTGGGTATTAGGCATGTTCCTTGCCATAGATATCTTATTCCAAGGAATTAATTTTCTAGGTTTGGCTTCTGCGATTAAGCATCTGCCATCTAGTTCAAAAACAGTATCTTAAATAATATTGTTGAATCAAAGAGCACTTTAGGTGCTCTTTTTGTTTTTAGGACGGGCAGACGCATCTGGGGTTGGGTCTGTTAAACTATGTCTTGGTGTTTTAGCGATATGTGTTATGAGTCTTGCAAAATTAATTAATGAACTAAATGCTCAGCAAAAAAAAGCAGCCACGACGTCTGCGCAGAACTGTTTAGTTTTAGCAGGTGCTGGCTGTGGCAAGACTAAGACGATTGTTGCCCGTGCTGCCTATTTAATTGATCAAGGCTTACCAGCAAACCAAATTCAGATTTTAACGTTTACTCGACGTGCTGCGAGTGAAATTGTTGCAAGAGTAGAGCAGCATGTAGGAGCACAGGCAAAGGGTCTAAGAGCTTCAACTTTTCATACTTTTTGTATGTATTTACTGCGCCGTAATCCACAAGCTTTTGGCTTAAATCAATTTAGTATTATTGATCGTGATGATCAGTTGCTGATGTTCCGTTTATTAAGAGGTAAAGACAAAGATAATGTTTTACCTAAAGCGGCAGAGCTGTGTGATCTATATTCCTATGCAAGAAATACTCAAACAAAGCTTTCTGAAGCATTAATCAAACAGCTTCCAGATGCATATGAGCATAAAACTCAAATTGCTGAGTTGATGAAAACTTATGAGCAACGCAAAAGAGAGCGTAATTTTTTAGATTACGACGATATCTTGTCGATTGTGGCTGTTCATTTACAAAACTCAGAAGCGTTGACCAATTGGGTTGCAGGTTTTTGTCAGGCATTGCTAGTTGATGAAATGCAAGATACAAACCCTTTACAATGGGCTTTGTTGCAGCCCTTAATTGGTAAAGTGAAGTTGTTTTGCGTGGGTGATGACGCTCAGTCCATTTATGGCTTTCGTGGTGCAGACTTTGAAAATATTCATTCTTTTAAAGAACGAATACCTGATGCAGAAGTACTTACACTGGCTTTAAATTATCGCTCGACCCAAGAAATCTTAGATTTATCGAACTGGCTGTTGGCACATAGCCCAATCGATTATCAAAAACAGCTACAAGCGCATCGTGGCCAAGGGCAAAAGCCACAGCTACATTTGTTTGGTAATGAGTTTGAAGAAGCAAACTGGATTGCACAAGATTTAATAACGCGCCATCAACAAGGTGCAAACTGGCATGACCATATGGTGTTAGTTCGTTCTGGCTATAGTGCCCGATACCTAGAAGGGGCTTTTATTGCGGCTGAAATACCTTATCGTTTTATTGGTGGGGTAAAGCTTCTTGAGTCGGCCCATGTAAAGGATGTGCTCAGTCTCTTACGTATTGTGAGTAACCCTCACGATGATTTGGCATGGATGCGCTTTTTAACTTTGTGGGATGGGATTGGTGATGTTGGTGCTAGTAAGTTAGCCCAAGAGCTGATGGGAATTGTTGATGTCGAGGAGCGCTGTCAGCGACTTGAACGTCATGGCAAGGTACCTCTACAAGCGATTTTAATTTTAAAACAACTAGATGTATTACAGCAGCATGTCGAGGCAAGTATTGGCTTGGCCCTCGATGCTTTAGGTGAACAGCTAGAGCAAAATTATAAAACTAAAGATTGGTCACGCCGTTTAAAAGACTTTGATTTGGTTAAGCAACTTGCACGCAAACATGCGTCGTTAGGTGAATTCCTTGAAGAATATGTACTTGAGCCGATTTCAGTTTCTGAAATTGAAAAAGCTGCTGATCAAGATTTGGTAACTTTAATTACGATTCATTCAGCTAAGGGTGCCGAACAGAAAGTTTGTTATGTACCTCACGTATCGCCAAATCAATATCCTTATGCAAGAGCACAGGGTGATTTTGATGATGTTGAGGAAGAGCGCCGTGTGCTGTATGTCGCCTTAACGCGTGCTGAAAATGAATTAATCTTGACGAAGCAAAATCTTAATACGTGGTCGCAAGACACGTATGACGAGCAAGGTCGTAAAGTCGAGAGTTATTTCTTAAATGATCTGCCTGCACACTTGGTTCAAGCAAAAATTCATAGGCAAGTACCTCAGCAATTTACTAAAAAACAATGGAACAGATCTCCTGCAGTAAATTTAGGTTTTGGTATCGATCTGGACTAAACTACTGTATAAGACGCTGTGATTACTTAAATGTATATTGGCCCTCCCTTTTATTGCCAATTAAGGTTAGAAAATGAAGATATTAGTTCGTAATTTAGATCGTGCTGTAAGTGAAGCTGAAGTTTTAGAGTTATTCAAGGCATATGGTAAAGTTGATACATGTGTTCTGGTGACTGATAAAGATACAGGTAAATCGAAGGGCTTTGGTTTTGTTGAAATGCCTAATCCCCGTGAAGCGATTAAGGCAATTAAAGGCTTAAATACGCTTAAAGTTAAAGGCTATGGAATTCGAGTTAAAGCAGCCGAAGAATAAGTTTTTCTGATGAAAAGACAATTTTTAGCTCTCTCGATTGTAACGCCGAATGGTACTCGTATTGCTAAAGGTATAAAAACACTTGAAGTACGTTCATGGGTGCCTACACAGTTACCAGTGAAAGATCTATTAATTGTCGAAAACCAGAACTTTCTGGTTAAATATACTGATGAAGAGGAGGGAGTTGCTGTCGCTTTAGTTGATGTCGACTCAGTTCATACTTGGCGAAATGACGAGGTCAATTTAGCCTGTGCATCTGCTTGGAGTGAAGGGTATTTTGCTTGGGTCTTAAGTAATGTTCGTCCTATAAAACAGCCAGTGAAAATTTTAGCTAAACGTAAAATTTATCAAGTTGAGCTGGATTTACCATAAATAACGTTGATTTTATCAATGGAGTCGTTAAGCTAAGAATAGCTATTGCAATGGCGATTTTAGAACAGGAAAGTTTAGTTATGTCACGTGTTGCTCGTTATCATGCCGATCGTACCAATCAGAAGCTCTATTTTACACGTCTAGCGTGTCAACAGGCAGAGCAGACCGATCATGTGCAGCAGGTACAAGCTTACCGTGAAGCAGCTGTATTTCATTTACATGGCGCAATGTTAGCGTTCTTACAAGAATTGGTACGTTATTACCGTTTAAATGATTTGCAACCCACCTTAAAATCTATTGAGGAACATATGGCGGCAAAAGGACAGGTTTCCCCTGAAGTGTCCGTTTTGCAGCAATTGGCAAAAGATGGTTTTGTTGCAGAGTTAAAACGAGCTTATCGTATGTGCCAATACGCCCCAGAACCAAAAGAACCGACTCCTGAAGAAGAAACTTCTTCTAACCTTATTATTAAAGTGACACAAGGGCCTCAGTCTTGGTTGCCAGATGTTAAAATCTTGCGTGAATGGCACCGAGAATTAAGTCATTTAATTGATGGTTTTCGTAACGAAATGGTCGAGTTCTAAAATTAAACTGCCTAGATGCTTGAAATTTCGACTAGGTGTGCCTATATAAATAAGACAAGAGATGCAAAGTGCAAGGGTGCTTTGCCACCATGTTGAAACATGGAGGAAGTATATGTCTATACAGCAATTGAAAGAGTTATTTGGAAATCAAGAAGCAGTGTTGGAATTAGTTCAACTCGAAGGTGGTGAACTCGCCTTGCGTAATGCAGGTTCTGAGAATGAACCCTTGGTTAAAATTCAATTTAGCGATGAAGTCAAAGCAATCTTGGGTGAGCAGACTCCAGTTGTTGCTCAGCATATGATTCAGGCTGCATTGTTTGGACTGCTGGAAAAGCAGGTAAACGAGTGGCAGGCTGAGGTATTAGACGAACAGCCTAAATTCTTGAGTTAAAAAAAGCGTACTCTTGAGTACGCTTTTTATATGGGTTAATGAATTGTTGACTGATGAGCAAGCTCGATCTGATTTAAGATGTGGTGACTCATATTCTTTGCCATTTCTTCTTTTGCATAAAACACTTCGCCAATATTTTCGTCACGGATAACCGCTGCTTCTTCTTTACTTTCTGCACAAATTAATACCTGAATCTGAGGATTTAATTGCTTGGCAATGGTCACAATACGGTGGATATCTAAAATATCCATAGGTGAGATTACTAAGAGACGTGCATGCATGATATGTGCTTGAATTAAAACACTCGGTTCAGTAGCAACACCACTCACAGCAGCAATATTTGCATTACGTAGTTTTTCTACGATTTCACGATTCTCTTCAGCAATAACGACCTTAATATTCTCATTAATTAAATTTTCAGTAATACGTCGTCCTACACCGCCATATCCCACAATCACGACCTGATCACGTAAATAAGCTTGATCAACTTCATCGGGTAACATTGCCAATGGGTCACCGCTACGTTCAAGCAGTCGGGCTAAGTGAGAACGTTCACGAATCCAGCGTTGTACAGGTTCAATCGCTGAGAAGATGAAAGAGTTAAGCGTAATTGAAAATAAAGCGCCCGCTAGAATTAGATTTTGAGCTTCTAAGCTTAATAGGCCTAAAGAAACACCAAGTGTCGCCAGAATAAATGAAAACTCACCAATCTGTGCAAGGCTTGCCCCGACTGTTAAAGCTGTATTGATTGGATAGCGGAAGAATAAAACCAATGCCATTGCAGCAAGTGTCTTACCCACCATAATAATCGCGATAACAGCTAAAATATGGAGCGGACTCTCAACAAGAATATGTGGATCAAACAGCATACCCACAGAAACGAAAAATAAAATCGAGAAAATTTCACGTAGTGGAAGAGTCTCTTCCTCTGCACGATGGCTAAAGTCTGATTCTTTAACGACCATACCCGCAAAGAATGCCCCTAAAGCCATTGAAACCCCAAAAATGGCATAAGAACCGTAGGCAATCGAAACTGCAGCAGCGACGACAGTCAGCGTAAATAGCTCTCGTGACCCTAAACGAGCAACAAATTGCATAATAATAGGCACAACGCGTTTGCCTACAATGAGCATAAAGGCAATAAAGCCAATCACCTTTAATAAGGTGATTCCAAGGGTTAACCAGATATTACCGTCTGCACCTGCTGGTGCTTTTCCACCGAGTAAAACAGCTGTAGCCGGAAGAAGTACTAAAACCAGTACCATCACTAAATCTTCGACTAACAACCAACCCACAGCAATTTTGCCGTTAACTGAGTCTAAAAGACCTCGGTCTCCTAATGCTTTTAATAATACAACTGTACTCGCACACGATAGACTTAAGCCAAAAACGAGTGCAGACCCGAAACTCCATCCCCATAGCATTGAAACGCCAATACCAAGTAAGGTTGCAACAGCGATTTGTAAAATTGCGCCAGGCAAGGCAATACGACGAACCAGTAATAAGTCTTTTAATGAAAAGTGCATCCCTACACCAAACATCAGGAACATGACCCCGAGTTCTGCAAGCTGGTTGGCGAGGTGGATATCTGCTTCTATACCAGGTGTATTTGGGCTAATAATAATTCCGGCAATTAAATAGCCGATAAGAGGGGGGAGTCGTAATCGGGCTGCAATATAGCCAAAAATGAGGGCAACGCCGAAACCAACAGCAAGTAAAATAATTAAATCTACGTCATGCGGCACTAAAAACTCCTTTTACGTGAGTTAGGCTAAAAACAAGCATAAAAAATGCCAAGGCGGAATGTAGAGAAAGTTTAACAAAAAGGTAGGTATAAAAAAAATGCAAAAAAAAACGACTTCATAAAGAAGTCGTTTTTTTCGAGGCTAAAATTATTTGATTTTAGCTTCTTTGAAAATCACGTGTTGACGGATTTTTGGATCAAATTTTTTGATTTCCATTTTTTCCGGCATAGTACGTTTGTTTTTAGTCGTGGTATAGAAGTAACCTGTACCAGCTGAAGAAACGAGGCGAATCTTATCACGCATTGCTCAGACTCCTTAGATCTTTTGACCTTGAGCACGAAGGTCTGCAACAACCTTTTCGATACCCAATTTGTCAATAATACGCATACCTTTAGTGGTTAAACGAAGACGTACAAAACGTTTTTCGCTTTCTAACCAGAAACGGTGGTGGTGCAGGTTCGGCTCGAACCGGCGCTTGGTTTTGTTGTTGGCGTGTGAGACGTTGTTACCAACGACTGGACGCTTGCCGGTAACTTGGCAAACCTTAGACATGGTGTAACTCCATTGATTCAGCCAACAGCAAATCTGTGGCCAGTCATACTAAATGTAAACGGATGAATTCATTCAAGGGGCGTTTTATACCAAAAATACGATTAAAAGACAAGCGAAATTGGTAAAAACGAGGCATGATTTAGTATAACAGATCATGCCTTGATCAGTTAGCGCAACAAGGTTTTCGAAATGAATCGATGAATCGACTTATTGAACGGTGGAAGAATGTATTTAAGGCTATAAAGTTTTGGATTTGACATCACCGAACGCTCATGAGAAAGGCTAAAAAAGCCCTCTGGTCCGTGATATTTACCCATACCTGATGCGCCAATTCCGCCAAATGGTAAATCATCTTGTGCAACATGAGTAATCACCATGTTAATTCCAAAATGCCCTGAATGGGTGTGCTGTGCAATATAGTCAGCACGCGCTTGATCATAGTCAAAATAATACATCGCTAAAGGACGTGGACGACTATTAATGAATTCGATGACTTCTTCTATTTGGTCATATTCTAAAATCGGTAAAATAGGCCCAAAGATTTCATTTTGCATAATATCCATTGCGGTCGTCACGCCAGTGACTAAAGTCGGTGCAATTTTACGGACATCATCTAAAATTTCATTTTGCGGATTAATTTCAACAATACGTGCGCCTTGATCACGGGCATTTTCGAGATAACCCTGAATGCGGTTGTACTGTTTATCATTAATAATAGAAGTGTAGTCTTGGTTATTTCGGAAATGAGGATACATTCCAGCTACAATCAATTTAAAGTTTTCGATGAACTCGGCAGTTTTGCCGCGTGGTAAGAAAATATGATCAGGTGCAACACAAGTTTGTCCTGCATTCCACAATTTACCTACAGCAATACGTTGAGCCACATCTTTCATATCCATAGATGCATGCACAAGGGCAGGAGACTTTCCGCCTAACTCAAGAATCACAGGAACAAGGTTTTGAGCTGCGGCTGCCATCACTGTTTTACCCACAGAAGTTGAGCCTGTGAAAATCATTTTGTCGAAAGGCAAATGACTAAACGCATCTGAAATAAAGCCACCACCATTTACCACAGCAACTAATTCTTGTGGGAATGCTTCTGCTAATGCACTTTCAAGGACACGTCCAAAATTTGGAGAGGCACTAGAAATTTTGATCATGGCATGGTTGCCCGCGGCGAGTGCACAGATCAGAGGTCCAACTGAGAGTAATAATGGGTAATTCCATGGTGTAATAATACCAATCACACCCATAGGTTGATATTGTACCCAACCTTTTGCTGGCTGGTGTAATACACTGATGTGGCGTTTTGATGGTTTCATCCATGCAGTCAGATGTTTACTGTAATACTTGATTTGTTCCAAACTAGTTAGTAACTCACCAATTTTTGTTTCCATAACTGCACGATTGCCATAATCAAGGTTAATTGCTTCGGCAATCTGATCTTGATATTTTACCAAGACTCTTTTAAGACGAGCTAAACGATCAATACGCTCTTTAGCAGTGGGTACCGGATGACGTAAATAAGCGAGCTTTTGTTGTTCAAGCAAGTCATGTAAATGCTTAACATCATAAGGAAGCTGAGTCTCTGGATTTGTTTTTGTTTGACTGTTCATCGGTACTTACCAAATATACTGATATACTTATTTTTTAGAGTAAATACTCTAAATAGTCAAGTCGGTTTATGTGTTTAAGTCTTAACCATGTGAATTATTAAAGGTTATTAAAATGTCTCTACCTAAAGCTCTGAAGACAAAAGACCGGATTTTACAAATCAGTTTGCAGCTTTTTAACGAGCGAGGTGAACGGTCGGTTACAACCAATCATATTGCTGCGGAGTTAGGTATTAGCCCTGGAAACTTGTATTACCATTTCCGGAATAAGCATGAAATTATTAAAGAATTAATGTACCAATATCAGGTTGAGACTTTGGAAATGCTTTCTTTACCTGAAGACAGACCACTAACGACCAATGATAAAATTAACTATTTTCAAGTATTAAGTGGTCAACTCTGGAGTTACCGTTTTATCCATCGTGATGTCTATCATTTAGTTGAAAGTAATGAAGACTTTAAAAAGATTTATCCGCGTTTTGCGGGGCAGGTCATGCAGCAAGGGCAAAAGATTTATCAAGCCTTTGTCGATGCCGGCCTTATGAAAATGACATCATCTGAAATTGAAGCGCTCATTATTAACTTATGGATTGTATTAACAAACTGGACAAACTTTTTATATATGTCTGGTCACATTAGTGACAATAACCATTTAGAAGAAAAATGGGTTTGGCAGGCATTACGTCAAATGGTTTTCCTTGAAGGTCCTTATCTTATGGGGGAAAGCCGAGCAACTTACGAGCAGTTGCTTGATTCACTGGGGCCTTCTGATCTATTCGCCAGCTTGTCGTCGTTAAAAGATGAATAGTTGTACTTGCCTATTTAGAGCGCTAGAATACTCGGCTTATTAAAAATTTGACTCAATTAAGTGATATTAACCAAATGAATATGACCACTGCCAATACAGCCCGTTTACTGATTACTTGTGAAGACAAGCCTGGGATCGTACAGGCTGTATCGAGCTTTTTGTACCACCAAGGTGCAAACATTACCGCGCTTGATCAGTATGCGACGGAAGCTCAGGGTGGACGTTATTTCATGCGTGTTGAGTTTGAACTTGACCATTTACAGTCACGTAAAGATGCATTAATTCAAACATTTGCTGCCAACGTTGCTGAGCGTTATGGCATGCAATGGCGTCTTGCTTTCGTAAACGAAATTAAAAAGGTTGGTATTTTAGTTTCTAAAGTCGACCATGCTTTACTTGAGTTATTGTGGCGTCATGCACGTGGGTCGTTACCTTGTGAAATTACACACGTGATTTCTAACCACGAAGATTTACGTGAATCTGTTGAGAACTTCGGTATTCCATTTACTGTAATTAAAGTAACTAAAGACAATAAAGCTGAAGCTTATGCACAAATTGATGAAATGATGCAGGGCAATGACTTATTAGTTCTTGCACGCTACATGCAGATTTTAAGCGAAGATTTTGTTGCGAAATGGGAAATGAAAATCATCAATATCCACCATTCTTTCTTGCCAGCTTTCGTGGGTGCTAACCCATACAAGCAAGCTTATGAAAAAGGTGTAAAGTTGATTGGTGCGACAGCTCACTATGTGACGGCTGATCTAGACCAAGGTCCAATTATTGAGCAAGACGTTGAGCGTGTAAGCCATGACTATAATGTTGAGCAACTTCGTGAGCTAGGTGAAGATGTTGAGCGTAATGTATTGGCTCGTGCAGTAAAATGGCATTTAGAAGACCGTATTATTGTTGATGGTAACAAGACGGTTGTTTTTTAAATAACGCTTATTTTAAAAAAGCACGCTTCATGCGTGTTTTTTTATATCAAAAAAATTATTGAAATGATATAACGTAACAATATTGAATGAATTTATGGTAGGATTCGATCTCTTCATAGTGAAATTAGCCTAACTATATAAGTTAGATTAAACACTTTGTGAACAAGAGATACGCGTTCATGTAACTATGAGAAAACAAAAGCAAAGACACTCAACTGATACAAATTAGTGATATTGAGCAAATGTTTTTCTCAAAAAATAGTTGCAAATGAAAACACTTCTCATTTATTATTGTGGCACTTTATTGTTCTATCCGATGTTTGAAATCGTTTCTACAAATAGAAATCTGAAATCATCATCCATTAGGTAATTAGATTCTTATGAGTCAATCTTCCGCAGCCTTAAACTCTCCCAATCCGATGAAAAAGAAAGTCATCACGGCACTAATTGCGGTTGCAATTGGTCATATCGGGGTCTTATGGGCGGTCAGCCATATTAAGCCTGCTGAATTAAAGCCAATCGAGAAGAAGCCTTTACAGGTACGTTTCGTAAAAATTCAAGAGCAACCAAAACCCCTACCTCCTAAGCCAAAGGAACCGCCTAAAAAGCCGGAACCTAAAAAAGAGGTAAAAGAAGTTAAAGTTGTTGAAAAACCTGTGACACCACCTAAAAAAGTGGAAAAAATTCAACAGGTGAAAAAAGCTGAAACACCAAAAGAAACAGTAAAGACAGAACCTAAAGTTGAAACCAAAGTGGTAACGACAACTGTTACTGAAAAAGTTATTGAAAAACCAAAACCAGTGGTACAAGAAGCGCCTAAAGCTCAACCTGCCCCAGACCCATCACCGAAACGCGTTTCAATTGGTGGTTCGGGTGTACAGTGGAGCCGCTCACCACGTTTAACAGTTTCTTCAAAAGATTTACAAGGCGAAGCACGCTCTGTCATGGTACTTATTGAAGCCGATGAAAAAGGCAAAATTATTAATGTACGAGTGACTAGAAGTAGTGGTATTTCAAGTCTAGATGACAAAGTTGTACGTGCTGTTCGCGGTGCGAAATTTAAACCTTATATGGAAAATGGTGTTGCTTATCCAATTAAAGCAGAGCAACCCTTTGATTTAACCCCTTAAATGAATTTGAGTCCCAACGGCTAACCTTAATCAGGAGTTCAATATGAACTTTTCAATCTATTGGCAACATGCAGATGCAGTGAGTAAGACCCTGTATTTCATCTTATTGGCAATGTCGATTGCTACCTGGACAGTTTTCATCTTACGTTTGATGGGGACTCGCCAGCTAAAACAACAAGCTTATGCTCAACTTTCTCAGGCTATCACTTCGCTAAAAGCAAAGTTACAACCTTTGAGTTTTGAACAGCGTAAAGCGGTTGCAGAGCAGGCATTACTTCGTCAGATTTCTGCTGAAAAGGCCAATGCTGATAAAGGTATTTCTGTTTTAGGAACGATTGCTTCAATTGCACCATTCGTAGGTTTGTTTGGTACTGTTTGGGGTATTTTCCATGCGCTGGTTGCCGTAGGTAAAAGCGGACAAGCAGGTTTGGCTCAAGTGGCTACACCAGTAGGTGAAGCACTTATTATGACTGGTCTTGGTCTTGCAGTTGCGATTCCAGCGGTATTGGCTTATAACATTTGTGTACGTGCAAACCGTGGTCTTGCTCATGACTTACAAGATCAAGCGCACAGCTTGTTAATTGACACAATGTTGCAGCAAGACTCAACTGTAAAGTCTGATGTTAAAACTGCACAGCAAAGTTACGTTGGAGGTCAAGCTTAATGGCTTTTCAATTGGGTGAAGACCACGATAGTGGCATGAATGAGATGAATCTCATTCCGCTAATCGACATTATGTTGGTGTTAATGATCATCTTTTTGGTCACAGCAACAGTTGCCAACCCATCGATTCCATTAACGCTTCCTAAAACAACTGCTGAAATTATTGATCCACCACCAAAAGCAATTACGATTAGTATCAATGCAAATGGTGAAGTGGCTTGGGATACTCAAGTAATTAGCCTAGATGAGCTTCAAAAACGTTTTCAAGAAGCAGGTCAAGGCGATGTTAAACCAACAGTTCAACTTCGTGCTGATAAAGAGTCGAAGTACGATACTGTTGCTCAGGTAATGTCTCGCGCCAGTGAAGCCGGACTGAGCGATATTGCCTTTGTAAGTGAAAACTAAAATTTAGTTTACTCAATAAAAAAGCAACCAATTTGGTTGCTTTTTTATTGCTCTGATTTATTGATCTTTCATCAGATGCTGGAATTTACTATATAGCTTGAGCAGCTTTGGTGGAATCGCAAAGTTGCAATAACCTTGTGAAGGATTCTTTGCATAGTAATTCTGATGATATTCTTCTGCCGGATAGAATGTCGGAACAGGAGACAGCTCAGTCACAATATCAAGATCGTCATTTTTTAGAGTCTGAATCGTGTGTTCCGCTGCCTGCTTTTGCTCTTCATTATAATAGTAAATAACAGAGCGGTATTGCGTGCCAATATCATTACCTTGGCGATTTAAAGTCGTTGGATCATGAGTCGCAAAGAACACGTCGAGTAACTGGGAGTAAGTTACTTGCTCTTCATCAAAGTCGACTAAAATCACCTCAGCGTGCTGGGTGTCTCCTTGACATACTTGCTCGTAGGTAGGGTTAGTGGTGTGTCCACCTGCATAACCACTCGTTACTTTTTCTACACCGCGTATTTGTAAAAATACAGCTTCGACGCACCAAAAACAGCCGCCGCCAAATAATGCCTGTTGCATTGTTTTTCCCTCTATTTCCTGCCTATTACAATAGGGTTTATGTATTTAAAATACAAAGTAAAGCATGTATAAAAAAGTAAAGAAAAGTGCATTACTTATTTCATTTAGCTTTAGGTAAACCTTGTCGAACGATTTGAGAGAAGTGTTGACTACTCTGATCTGAGAGCTGTTCAAAATTTTCAGTTCTTGGGTTGATATGCGCAATTTGATACCACTGTTTTAAACTGATATTTTGATTAAGTGCTTTAAGGTCATATAAATAATTAGGTAAGTAACCGGAAGCGATTAGACGATAATCTTTAGGAAGTTCATAGGGGTTAATTGCTTGAACCATATCAAAAATTAAAGTTGTACAGTTACTCGTAAGTGTGTTGTACCACTCAGGCTTGTTGCGCAGCTCATCCGATTTCTTAAGATATTCTAAAAATAGCGCTTTTTGCTCGCTACGCGGCATATTGACTGGAAAATTATAAACTTGCTCTTTACGGATGTTGCTACGTGTATAGACAATATCCTTTTCATCAGAAGCAATTAAGCTAAGTTCATATTTTCTAAAAAAACCGCCAATTGCCGAAAACTCTTCAGTCTTTTCTTTACGAATCTCGATTGAGAAGACCAAAGGTTGCTGATTCTTAAATTCGAAGCTTACCAGCGTATGAGCAATTTGTGGTCCCATCCAGTAAGAGGCAATGATGTTTATGCCATTTAATTGCTTAAGATCAAATGTTCGGGTTTCCCATCGTACATCATAGGTTCCGTCAGGATGCCAGTTGAAGTTACGAACATTGTGCAAAGTGATCACATCGCCGTGCTTTTCGTAACTCAGTATATTAGCAACTTCAGGGTTCCAGTCTCGATCTTGACGTGCAGTAATCGAAAAATACCAGACTAGTGAACAAGCAAATGCAAGAAGATAGATCAGAATGTCGGTGCGTCTGCTAACAATATGGCCTTCAACATATAAGCCAGCCATGCTGAGTGCAAAAGCAATCCAGATGCCAATGAGTATGCGGCTGCCTAACCAGCCAAAAGGTTGTTGAACCCAAAGCGCTACGCATACCCAAATGCTAGAGAACACAATAAACAGCGTGAATAAACTATGTAATAGCCCAAAAAGTAGAGCAGTAATAAATTCACGTGTTCCGATATTGTGCATAGGCATCCATAAAATTATTTTTTATAAGTGGCAAACTCGAATGAAGTTCCTGATTTTTCATCAACATGCTGTTCACTTGCGGTTTTATGAAACTCACTCGGTATTGTTGGATAATGTGCATCACCTTGTACATCTAAGTCAACATGAGTGAGCTCAAGACGGTCTGCAATCGATAAGGTTTGCTTAAAGATTTCACCACCACCAATAATGAACAACGCTTGTTTTTCGGTATTCTTTACATCTTCTAAAGCTGCATTTAAGGCATCTTCAATTGAATACGCAACTTTAACGCCATCAAATTGCCAGTTAATGTCACGGGTAATCACCCAGTTCACACGGTTTGGTAGAGCACGGCCCATAGACTCAAGGGTTTTACGACCCATCACGACCACGCCACCTTGTGTGATTTCTTTAAAATGTTTTAAGTCGGCAGAAATATGCCATGGCAACGCATTGCCTTTACCAATACAGTGGTTTTTGTCCATTGCCACAACGTGGACAACTTCTACATTTTGCCATGCCATAATCTTATTCTCTAAACCGTAATCTAATGAAATTTAAGCCGTCTTTATACTGCAACTGGTGCTTTAATTGCAGGATGTGACTCGTAACCTACAATCTCGATATCTTCAAATTTGAAATCAAACAAATCAGTTATTTCTGGATTTAGTTTCAATTGGCATAGCGGTAAAGGCTCACGTGTCAATTGAAGTTTAGCTTGTTCAAAATGGTTTACATAAAGATGTGTATCACCACCAGTCCAGACAAAATCACCTACACCTAAACCGCACACTTGAGCAATCATATGGGTGAGTAGAGCATAACTCGCGATATTAAAAGGCACGCCTAAGAATACGTCAGCACTACGTTGATAAAGCTGGCATGACAATTTGTTGTCTTGTACGAAAAATTGGAAGAGCGTATGGCAAGGCGGTAAGGCAACTTGTCCAGCTTCATTTGGGTTCCAGCCAGAAATAATTAAACGGCGCGAGTTTGGATTGGTCTTAATTTCGTTAATTAACCATTTAATCTGGTCAAAACCATCTTGATTATAAGTACCGTCAGCATTTTTAGTTGCGCCGAAATTACGCCATTGATGACCATAGACTGGTCCAAGTTCATGCTCTGGACGGCCAAAGCGAGCAGTTTGTTCTGCTGTTGCCCATTCATCCCAAATTGAAACTTTATTGTCTTTTAGGTATTGGACGTTGGTGTCGCCTTTTAAAAACCAAAGTAACTCAATCACAATCGAGCGGAAATGAACTTTTTTTGTGGTGAGTAAAGGAAAACCTTTAGAGAGATCAAAACGCATTTGATGACCAAATACAGAACGGGTTCCTGTGCCTGTACGGTCGCCTTTGTCACCGCCATTATCAAGGATATGTTGTAGTAGGTCTAAATATGCACGCATAACACTCTCGAGTTCGGATTAATTCCATAAAATAGAAGGGAGATAGCTCACAAGATAAATAATTACTCAATAGAGCTGCTTCATCATGAACCACTGAAGATGATACCTGTTGTAGCTCAAGATGAAAATCTAAAATTAGTTCTAAGATATTTTTGCTGAATGTGTTTAGTTAAATCTTTTAGCGCGATTTTGATAAATCGAGACAAGGAAAAAGCCAACCAGTACAAAGCCTAAAGCTTGTATGAGATGAATCCATTTATGCTGAAAAGGGAGCAAATACATCAAAATAATAATGATCAAAATAGGATAGATTTTGATTAAAACGCCCAAGCTCGATTTGCCTGATGTGTTGTTTGAAAGTTTGGTATTCAAGTAATGCCCAATATGTAAACCAAACCCAAAAATAAGGCTGAGTATTGTATAAATAGGAGGTAAGGGCTGAACTTGATTAGCAGCATAAACTGCAACACAAACAACAATAATGAAGATAAGTTTGATGTGACGTGGTGCGTTGTACCAATAAGCCAACATATATTGAGCCTATTTATTAAAAAGTGATTGAGGTGAAAAAATAAAAGCAGCAAGAGCCATAAAAGCGATTCCTTGAACGCCCCAGATCAGCAAGTTCGGCATTGTTTTAACAAAAATAAGTGCAAATAAAAGAGCGATAGGGATCCAAGTCAGCAGGCGGTAAAGTAGGCCAGTTGGATTTTTTTGAGCAAAATGCAATTTAAAATAGCGACATATTAAAAAAATAACCCCAGTTCCTGTAAACATTAAAATGGTATCTAAAGGCAATGGTTGGTATTGATATAATCCGATACAAATCAACAGTGTAATAATTAAAATTACTAATTTTTTAAATGTCGGGACTTGAGTGTTAAACCAGAATTCCAGCATGTCGTATCTTCATTTTTAGGAGAGTAAAAACTGTAGCATAAAAAAGAAAAGAGGAGCCGAAACTCCTCTGATTTATCATATTAACTGTTCTTTTGTGGGCCCCAGTCATAAATTTTCTTTTGGTAGGCATACCACATCATCCAAAGGCCAATTAATAGCATTGGAACGGTGAGGATCTGACCTTTAGTCATCCAGCCAAACAAAATAAAACCTTGGTCGGCATCTGGTTGACGGAAGAATTCCATCACAAAGCGTGCAACGCCATAACCCATTAAGAATAGAGCAGAAACTGCCATACGTGGACGTGGTTTTGAACTAAACCACCACAAGACAATAAATAGGATTAAGCCTTCACAAATTGCTTGATAAATTTGTGATGGATGGCGTACCAGTTGTAATGGATCAGTTGGGAAGATCATACCAAATGGATAATTTGGGTCAGTTACTGCACGACCATATAACTCTCCACCAATGAAGTTACCAAAGCGCCCAAACATTAAGCCAGTCGGTACACATGGGGCAATAAAGTCGAGGGTTTGGAACCATGTTTTTTGATATTTTTTACACCAAAATAACATCGCAATCATGACGCCTAAAAAGCCGCCGTGGAAACTCATACCACCTGTCCAGACTTGGAATAACCAAATCGGATTTTCAAGGAATTTATCAAACTCATAGAAAAGGACGTAGCCGACACGACCGCCCAGAACGACACCTAAAGCACCGTAAAACACCAGATCGGAAACCATTTCTGATGTCCAGCCATCACGCTGTTTGGCACGGTAGGAAGCAAGCCCCCAAGCACATAAAAATGCCAATAAATACATGAGTCCATACCAATGGACTTGAAGAGGTCCTAGATGTATTGCGACCGGATCGATATTAGGATAGGTCAGCATTGCTGCTCCTTGATCTTACGTTTTGACAGATTGTAGCGGAATGATGTGAAAAATGTTGTACATTCAATGTGTAAAGATAGGGAATAAGAAAAGATGTGTATTGTGACTTTAGCATGGCATGTTCTGGATGATATGCCCTTGTGTCTTATGTCAAATCGGGATGAGTTTTATCATCGTCCAACAGCTTTGTTGCATCAGTGGGAACATACCCCCATTGTTGCAGGACAAGATTTGCAGTCGGGTGGCACGTGGATGGGCGTTACGCCTCAAGGTCGATGGGCTGTTTTAACCAACTTCCGTGATGGACGGGATCAAAAGTCTTATGAGACTTCTCGGGGGCATTTGGTGCAGGCTTTTTTAGAATCTGATTTATTGCCGATTCGATTTGCTCAACAATTAGAACAGCAGCAACAGAATTTTGCTGGCTTTAACTTATTTATGGGAAATGCTGATCAAGCGGTTTATATGAGTAACCGTGGTGAAGCTCCGCAAGTATTGGCTAACGGTGTATATGTGGTTTCGAATGGCTTGATGTCTGAACATTGGGAAAAAACTAAACATTTACGAACACGTTTTACGCAAGAGTTTTTACCTATGCTTCAGCATCAGACAGAAGAGTTAACTTTGCAACATGCGGCGTGGGATATTTTGGAAGATGAGCGCAAAGTCACAACTGCTTTATTACCCAATACTGGCATTCAAGCAGAGCTGGAAGAGTTATTGTCATCTACCTTTATTCAAAGTCCTGTGTATGGCACACGCTGTTCGAATTTTCTAAGAATGACCAATAATGAATGGCTTTGGTTTGAAAAGATCCAACAAGGTGAGCACAGCGGTCAAATTGTGCAGCAACAAATTCCTTTAAATCGATAGCAATAAAAATGCCGATCAATTGACCGGCATTTTTATTGGCATAAACGAATTAGCCTGCGATCACACCGCCATCTTTACGCGTAATCACAACAGTTGCTGAACGTGGACGTGCTGTTTTATTGCTTGGGTCTTTTTGAGTTGCTGGCCAGTTACTGTCTGGTGTTGCGTAACTTTTCGAGTCTTCACCAGGGTGTTGAACATTAATAAAAATAGCTTTGTGATCAGGTGTCATGGCAATACCTGTAATTTCACATTGCTTTGGTCCAACCAAGAAACGGCGTAGTGTTGAGTCTGTAACTTTAGCACCGACTAGCGTTTGTTGGCCATTTGACGTAGTGGCAGTAGTACCATCACCAATTTGACCCGGTAGCGCTGCAAGCATCATACAGTTAGTAACATCGGTATAAGCACCATCATCTGTTTGAATCCAAAGTACGCCACGTGGGTCAAACCACATCCCGTCTGGAGATGACAAATCATTGTTGTCTGTTAAACCTGATAAGTTGATGTTTGAAGCCATCGATGCTTCTGCACCAAACAGATAAATATCCCACTTGAAGGTTTCGGCAGTGGTTTTGTCATCAGTTTCTTTAAAACGGATAATATGACCGTTAACGTTACCCTTTTGCTCTTTAGTGCCGTTGTAGAGGTCTGTGTAGTTACGTGGGTTTGCAGCATCGGTCGCGTAATCTTTACCACGATTTGAGTTGTTGGTTAGGGTGACATAGACCTCGCCGTTTACTGGATTAACCGTACACCATTCTGGGCGGTCCATTTTTGTAGCACCGACTGCATCACCTGCCAAACGTGCAAATGTGACAACGTCTGCCTGAGATTTGAAAGGGTATGTAGTGTTGCTTTCATTTAAGCCATTTTTGCCGTAGGCAAGTTCAATCCATTGACCTGAACCATCATTATTAAATTTGGCAACATACAATTTACCCGCGTTCATATATTTGTCGCCAGCTGTATAGCCACCATTTACATCTTTGGTATCCCACACAGCGGTCGAGACAAATTTATAGATGTATTCACCGCGAGAGTCATCACCCATATAAAACGCTAATGGCTGACCTGCTACAGCGCGGCAAGCACTATCTTCATGTGCAAAACGACCCAATGAGGTACGTTTAACTGGGTTTAGGCGGTTATCAAAAGGATCAATCTCGACCATCCAGCCGAATGTATTTGGCCCATTACGGTAGTCCTGTGTCGGCTGTACGGCTTTTACATCGGCATTCCAGCGATCATACAAGTCTTGTGATTCAACTTGACCAATTGCTGTTTCCCAGCCGTAGCGTGAACCAGATCCTGCCTTTAAGCCATAGCGTTTCAGTGCAATAATTTCTTCTGGAGTACGTAACGCGTCATCAGTCGTACTACGAGCAAAGTAACCAATAAAGTTTTCTTCGGTAGTTAAGTATGTGCCCCAAGGCGTATAACCATTACCGCAGTTATTATGGGTGCCACGAGTTTGACGACCAGCAGGTGAGAAACGAGTTGCAAGCAAACTAGACCCAGCAGCAGCACCTTCAAAATCCATCTCTGTTGATGCTGTAATACGACGGTTAAAAGCAGAACTTTTATCAATTGTTACTTGTTGAGTTGTTGGATCTTTTTTAATGTGAACAATAGATACGCCATGCGCATTGGTTTCACGAATGACTTCATCTTCAGGGCGGCGTCCATCAACTCTTGTTGGACCTTTTGGGTGAAGGAAGGTCTGGTTGATATATTCGTGATTCATGACTAACAAACCTTGCGCTGAAACACTCTCGTCAAATCGGTTTGTTGAAGTATTTAAGCCAAAGAAATGCATGCCGTCATGGCAGTCGCCAGAGCGAAACTGGAAACTTGGACCAAGTGGAATTTTATTGTCATCCCAATCTCCAACTTTTGGATTGATTGAATCCCCTAAAGCGTAAATAACATTGGCTTCATAGCCTTCTGGTACAGTCACGATATCGTTGTGGTTTTTTGCCACTGCTGTAAAAGTTAATTTCTCTGGTTTTTTATTTGGATCTACAGGTGGGATTCCACCGTTGTTAGAACCTGAGTCATCATTACTATCATTACAGCCTGTTAAAGTAGAGGCTAAGGTTAAAGCTACAGCACCACTTGCTGCTTTAGTAATTAAACTACGGCGACTGATGTGTTGTTCTAAAATGTCACGAAAGTGGATATTGTCAGAAGTATTGTTGTTCAATTCTTGGTCTTCATGATATGGCGTCAGCTCTGTCATGGGAAATTCCTAAATAAATAAAGAGATTGTTCTAAAATTCTTCATGAGCTTAGTTTGTGAATGTGACGAGGCGTTGACGTTTTGATGATAAGTTAATGAAAAGTTCTGTAATTTTTCATTTAATTTTCATAAAAAGTAAAAGTTGAATGTAAAAATATTAAAGCTGACCTTAGCCAGCTTTAATATTTAGAGAGGTTATGAAAAATTATTTAGTTGTGACTGAAGGGGCAATTGGGTCTGCTGTAATATAGCCGACGTTAGCACTATAACCATTGTTGTAATTTTGGTTAATTAATGCCTTAACATCCTCAGGTACACTACTACTATCGCCTGGATGTTGGAAGTTGCTCATGATGTAAGTCCAACCGTTGATTGAATCTACCGCATGTAAACCTGTTGACTCTGCACCTGCCGGTGTAGAAAGTAAACGTGTTAACTCTTTGGTATCTACATTGTATGCCCACAAGAAGTTGTTCACGTGGTTACCTGAGTCTTCACCAATGAATAATGTACGTAAAGTTTCAGAGAACTTCAGATTGTCTGGGCTAGCAATTTTGTCTGGGTTCGCTGTATTACCTAAACTATCTTTCGCAGCAAGATCTTCACCCATGAGTAGCATATATGAGTAAAGAGGAACCCACTCGCTATTGATTGCGCTACCTTCGTTGTCTGTAAAGCTATTACCTAACTTGTGTGCAAGCACGCCACCAGCAGTAATCTTTTTAGAGAACGCGACATTATGTCCAGCGACATAACCTTTACCGCCAATGACCATTGAATCTTGAATATTAGCTAAAGCAGAGTAAGCAACTTTATCTTTAATATTTACGTTAGTACCTTCCATCTTGGTGAACGCCATACTTGCACCTTTTAGTGCTGCATAACGATGTGTTTCCAAGAAAGCTGCTGCTTTTTCCATGCCTGGTTTAAGTTTGACCCAAAGCTGTTTCTTTGCCAAAGTGATTTCAGTATAGCTGGCATCATTTGGATTGGTTGTTAAACTTTCCATGATGTCAGTTGACTTAATCCCACCAGCAACTAAATCCTCAATTTCTTTACTAGTCGCATGGCCAAGTTTGATCCATTGAATGCTAGCAGTTGAGATTTCAGTTAGGGTATTAATGTATTTAGCAACATATAGTGTCCCTGCAGATAAATCTTTTTCTTTATCTGCAACGAACATGAAGAAGCCACCGTTGGTGTAGTCATCTCCCATAAGTGCTGTACGGTTGTCTGGCATAACATGGATAAGTTCGTGAGAAATACGACCCAAACAATAGTGCTTTTTAATGCTACCTGTACCATCAAGGTTAACCGTTACTTCTGGCAAATGACCGTAGTTATATGGGTTTGCTTTGGTTTCATCACCAAAGAAGTATTTACCAAGATATTTTGGATCTGTACCGCCAATACCTTGATTGAATGCATCTGGCTCGTATTCTTCACTTGATAAGTGAGTGTTCCAAGGTGATAAGCTAGCACCGCAAGTAATCCATAAACCGTGTACTGGTGCAGTATCAACATTGAAGTATTTTTTTAGTTCTAGGTGACCTGTTTTTTGGTCTTGATCTAAAGTTAAAATTGCGATTGGTGAAGGTAATTGACCGTAAGTATCACCACCTGCTTGGTCTTTAGAGTTGTATTCAAATTGAACGACATGGAACACTGGGTTTGCTACGCCTTCAACTTTCGCACCTTCTAATTGAATTAGAGATGAACCATCTGGACAGTCTGAAAAGAACTGACGCTCTTTACCAGCAACTGACTTATCCATAATTGGATTGCCGTTAACATCAAAATAACCACCCGCGATAATCGTCCCACCACCAAGTTTTGGTACGCTATCACCAGTTTTAAAGAAAGGTTTATAAGCGAGTTGGTATTCAGTACTGGTTGAATTTTCCCAATCAATTTTTAATTTAGAATTCACTACAGTTGTTGCACGATCAGCTGCAGTTGTTGGCGCTGGCATTGCTGTGAATTTTGCATTTTTAAATTTGCTTGGTTGTGGTGTTGGAGTGACTACTGAGCTGTCATCACTATCATTACAACCTGCTAATGTTGCTGCCGTAGCCATCGCTCCTAATGGTAGAAAAGGAATCCCCGAAAACCATTTTAAAATTTCGCGACGCGTTGGTTGAGTAGAAGCAGTTGTCATAAGAAATCCGTAAATTTTGTGGGTATATTTGTTGAGTTGATTCTATGGACTGAAAATGACACTTTTCTTACATTTTTAAGTCACTTTGAAGACAGTTTATCGCTTTGTAGATTAAAAAGTGCTCTACATAAAAAAGCCTGAACTTGTAGGCTCAGGCTTTTTCTTAGAAATCATTTTATTCAGCAGAATGGTTTTTTCTTTTCTCAAGAATTTTACCAAAGAGCAGGCCGAGCTCAAAAAGCAACCACATTGGAATTGCTAACATCACCATTGAAATTGCATCTGGCGGTGTAATAAACATCGCTACAAAAAAACATCCAACAATAATAAAACGTCTTTTTTCAGCAAGGCTTTTTGTATTTACCACACCGATTAAAATAAGGAGAAGCGTCGCGATTGGAATTTCAAAAGTCAGTCCAAATACTAAAAATAACTTTAAGCAGAAGCTTAGGTAGCTATTAATATCCGTCATCGGTGCAACAGTTTCAGGCGATACACTAATAAAGAAATGTAAAATTGCCGGAAGAGTAATGTAATATGCAAAAGCAACACCCGCATAAAACAAGACAATACTACCGATGAGTAATGGTAGTGCTAAATGACGTTCTTTTTGATACAGCGCTGGACGAACAAATGACCAGATTTCATACAGAATAAATGGCATTGCCAGCACAAGTGCGACAAATAAATTGAGTTTAAAAGGCGCCATGAATGTTGCAGTGACATCGGTTGCAATCATTGACGAGGAGGTTGGAAGTTGCAGCCTCAAAGGTTCGGATAGTAATTGGTAAGTATTATTTCTAAAAGGTAATAAGCAAAAAAATAAAAATAAGGTTACTCCGACAATCCTAAATAAATGACGTCGTAAAACGACCAAATGGCTCATGATTGGCATTTGGTCTAAATTTTCCTGATTATTTACAGTGGTTGAAGGCAGTTGGTTCATACGGCAATCTTCAATTTAACAGGTGATGTCTCTGAAATATCAGTTGATGATGCTAAAGGCATAAATTTTCTAATGTATGGGACTTTATAATGGCCTGATATAGGAAGACATATCCGAATAGGTTGGGGCACTGATTTGGTTGTCTCAGCCTTATCTATATTTTCAGAAATATTCTGCTTTTGAATTTCTTCAAGCTGTTGTTGTACTTTACGTTCTAGTGCTTCAATGCGGTTGAGTTCTTCTTGCATTTCTTTTCGAAACTCAGAAAGACGCAACTCTTGATCAATCTCATTTTGCAAATTGGTAATATAACGTTTTAGACGAACATACCAACGACCAGCAAAGCGTGCAGCTTCTGGAAGTTTATCCGGGCCTAAAACTAAAATTGCAATAATTGCAAAACAGAGTAGCTCTGTCATTCCTACATCAAGCATAGTCGAAAACCTTTAGCTTTTTACTGATGTGCTGTCAGGTGTTTTGACTTGGGCATCAATTGTACGTGGAGTATTAAGAGCAGTAGTCTCATCTTCTTCACGAACTGATTTTTTAAAATCTTTTACTGCACCGCCTACGTCTTTACCGATATTTTTTAATTTCGACGTACCGAATAATAAAATAACGACAATTGCAAAAATAACGACATGCCAAATAGATAAACCGGCCATGATCTTATACCTCTTTTCAGTTTGCTTTATATCAACAGGTTGACATGACAGGAATGTGACATTTATATGTCATTTTTAAGACAATGAATGGCTGTCAAAACCTAAAAAGTTCATTTTATAAACTGAATATCTTCTTTTTTTATTTATACATAGTTTGAAAAGAGTCACTTAAATTACTTGAAATGGAGAGTACATTTCATTTTGAAAAGGTGTAGCATAGCAAGCTGGTTTTGATGAGCAAGAGGAGAGAGCGTGGCGCTACTACTGCCTATATTGGCATTTATCACAGGACTTCTACTTGCTCAGACTTCCATTGCAGAAACCATAAAACCTATTCTTTCAGCTTGGCTTGCCCGCTTACTAATACCAATTGTTATTATTTACAACATGGTATTTTATCAGCCAGGTAGTTTGAGTTTAATGCTGTTTAGTTTCGGTTCAGCATTTCTTATTTTCTTTGCCTATTTAGCTTTATTTAAAGACAGATTATTAGCGCTATGCGTGAGTTATACCAATATGGGGTGGCTTGGCTTTCCCTTTGCCATGGCTTTATTTGGCCCTGATGCTACGGCTCCTATTGTGGCTTTATATATTGGTATGTCTCTTTTTGGAAATGCATGGGCTGTTACGGCAGTCACCACTGCACCACAAAGTAAGCTCAACATATTAAAAAAGGTTTTAACTTCTCCACCGTGTATTTCAATATTTTGTGCACTTTTACTTAGGTCGTTAGGTGCTCAACATATCGAGCATCCTGCTATACATTGGGTATATGAAGTTGCCAAGTTTGTCATGACTTTTGCTGGTATGTGTGTGCTGGGAATGTGGCTACGCCGTACCCGAGTGCATTTAAAAGACTTAATTTACAGTACAAAAGCTCAAGCATTTAAAGTAGTGTGCGGGTTTATTCTTTGTGGCTTAGCTTATAGATTTTTACCCATTCCAAATATAAACCAGCAAATTGGAGTGATGTTTTTAATGTTCTGTCTGCCGCCAGCAGCCAATATCGTAGCGCTAGAAACACATTATCAAGGGACCGGAAGATCAGCGGCTTATATTGCCTCAGGGACGATTGTGAGTTGTATTTTTATTGCGATTTATGCGGTATTTTTGCATTTCCCACTATAATTAATTTAAAAATTTTTCCCCTACATCTGCTTGTGCGAAGGCGGCATGGATGCCGCCAGTTAGACTGTGGTACATGAACGTACCATCAGTCTAACAAAAGATTTTTGCTTACTTTTCATCTTTGAAAAGTAAGGTCTGCCTATACAAAGTTTAATATATTCTAACGCTGCATATTGTGGCCATGTGATCAGCTTACTTCTGTAAGCTCTCTTTAAATAACCGCATCGCTTGTCCACGATGACTAATCTTATTCTTGTCTTCTTTAGACAATTCAGCGCTAGACACTTGTAGCTCAGGCAACCAGAACAATGGGTCATAACCAAAGCCATTTTCACCACGTGCAGCTTCTAAAATTTCGCCGTGCCAGATTCCTTGGAAAATTTGTGGTAAAGGATCTTCAGCATGCGTCACTAAAGCAAGTACGCATACAAACATACCTTCAATTACTTCACCATTTTTACGGTAGGGTAAAAGGTCATTTAATAATTTGGCATTGTTCGCTGCATCGTCACCATGTTCTCCAGCATAGCGTGCTGAATAAATGCCAGGTGCACCGCCTAAGACAGGAACACAAATACCAGAGTCGTCAGCCATAGCAGGTTTACCTGAAATTTTAGAGGCATGACGAGCTTTGATAATGGCATTTTCAATAAAGCTTAAACCATCTTCAATTGCATCAGGAATATTAAGGCGACCTTGAGGAATAATTTCTACTGGTAACTTAAGCTGTTCAAAAAGTTTTTCAAACTCTGCGACTTTACCTTTGTTATTGCTGGCAAGAACTAAACTGCCCTGATCAAACCAATGTGGGGTAGACATAATAAAACCAAACTTTATAGCTAATATCGAACGTGAGTTATGTTACGTGTTTTTTAAGAGGGGATATAGAGGGAAATAAATAGAATATAAAATGGGACAACCTAAACTAAAGCCACCTTGTAGAGCATACAAGGTGGCTTTAGTCGAGTAAGGTTTTTTACGGATGAACCGTTATTATTGTGCTTGAATCCATTTGTCCGCACGGTCACGTGCTGTACGGATTTGTTCTTGAGTTAAGTTTGCTGCTAGAGCAGTTTTCTTACCTTCAGATAAGCTAATCACTTTATTGTCGAGCATGCCATCACGAGTTGAAAGCTCATACCATTGGTAAGCACCAACGTAGTTTTTCTTTTGCTCTTCCATCATCGCGAGGTTATAGCTTGCACGGTTATCACCATTGCTTGCTGCTTTTTCAAAGTATTTACGAGCCATAGACTCATCTTTTTTAACACCAATACCGTCGGCATACATGCGGCCTACGTTTAATTGTGCTGGCGATAAACCTTGATCCGCTGCTGCTTTAAACCATGCGAAAGCCTGTTTGTCATCTTTTGCTACATCTTTACCATATTGATAGTGTGTACCAAGATAAAACTGTGCGCCTGCTTGACCAGCTTTTGCTGCTTTCTGAAGATCGTTAATCCCCATTGTTGAAAAACGTGCAGCCTGACTCGCAACCGATTGTGGCTGGGCGATATAATCTGCATGAGCCTGCATACTTAGCAGTCCTGCAAATAGTGTGCTAAATAATGTCTTTTTCATAGTGCACTCACTCGATAAATAGCGACTTCACCAAACAAATTCGGAACATGTTTGCTTAACAGGCTTCCCTGCTGATTTCCATTGACGGCGAGTCGATTAATAATTTGTATCTGATTTTCAGCACATAGTGCTTCGAAATCTTTAAATGTACATAAATGAATGTTGGGAGTGTTATACCACATATATGGTAGAGCATCCGATACAGGCATCATTCCTTTTAATGCAAGAAAAGAGCGAGTCTTCCAATGTGCAAAGTTTGGAAAAGTAATAATTGCCTGTTTACCCACACGCACCATGTCTCTTAATAAAACATCGGGTGCATCTACGGCTTGCAAAGCTTGTGCCATAACCACATAGTCAAAGGACTGGTCTGCAAAGCGGCTTAAGCCGAGATTCAAATCTTGTTGAATAATATTTAACCCGCGACTGACGGCAATTGCAATCTTTTCTTGATCAATTTCTAAACCATAAGCACGAATTTGATGCTTTTGGCTCATATGAGCGAGTAATTCACCGTCACCACACCCTAAATCGAGTACGCTTGAGCCGGGTTTAATCCACTTTTCTGCCAGTTGTTGATCAATACGCATTAGCTTGCCTCCAGTGATGTCGATTTTAAGTGTTCTTCACCGCCTAAGAAAGCGCGCATGGTTTTGACATACAGTGGAATCGGGAATAAGAACGAGTCATGGCCTTGTTCAGCATCAATATCAAGATAACTTACTGGCTTATGATTGGTAATAAGTGCATCTACAATTTCTTGTGAGCGGCTTGGTGCAAAACGCCAGTCAGTTGTGAACGAGACAATAAGGAACTGGCATTTAGTTTTACCCATCGCTTCAGTTAAAGAATGACCATACTCACGTGATGGATCAAAATAATCTAAAGCTTTAGTCATGATGAGATAGGTATTGGCATCAAAGTTACGGCTGAACTGTTCACCTTGATAACGTAAATAGCTTTCGACTTGAAACTCGACATCAAAACCGTACATAAATTTGCCAGATTTTAAATCACGGCCAAATTTTTGTTTCATGGCTTCTTCTGAAAGATAGGTGATATGACCGACCATGCGAGCCAAAATTAGTCCGCGTTTCGGATAACTATCATTTTCTAAATAACGGCCACGATGGAAATCTGGATCAGACAAGATTGACTGACGAGCAACCTCATTAAATGCGATATTCTGTGCTGAAAGCTTTGGTGCACTGGCAATAATCACACATTTTTGTAGGCGGTCAGGGTAGTCTACGGACCATTGTAGTGCTTGCATGCCTCCTAATGATCCACCGACCACTGCATACCAGACATCTACACCCAAACGGTCAGAAAGCATGGCCTGAGTTTTAACCCAGTCGCGTACCGTTACTAATGGGAAATCAGGTCCATAAGGGCGATTGTCATTTTCAGGATTTGGTGAGGTCGGGCCAGTTGAGCCATTACAGCCACCAATATTATTGAGCGAAACTACAAAAAACTTATTTGTATCGATTGCCTTACCCGGGCCAATACAACTATCCCACCATCCAGCTTTTTTATCATCTTCGTGGTGATAACCCGCTGCATGATGATGTCCGGAAAGAGCATGACAGATTAAAATTGCATTTGATTTATCAGCATTTAAAGTGCCGTAAGTTTCGACCATTAGTTCAAAACGTGGCAAAACACGATCACATTCAAGGTGTAATGGTTCTTCAAATTGGAACTTTTGCGGAGTGACTAACCCCACTGAATCAGCTGGAAAAGACACGGGAACATTTCGCCTTTTAAATCTTTCAGGAATAAAAAGAAAGGATACCAAGCTAGGTATCCTTTCCAAAGTCTTTTTTTTAATTAAACAGCGGCGGCAACAACCTGATCTGTACTTAAAACACCTTGATCAATCAAACGGTTGGTACACGCAATAATTGCTTCAATTGATGAGGTGACTGTATTGTCATGGACACCGGCACCAAACGAACCTTTACCTGTACCTTTTACTTGAAGTTCAATTAAGGTTAATGCTTTCGCATTTGCACCTGAACTAATACTACGTTCTTCATAGTTCAATACGTCAATTGGTAATTGAAGAGCATTTAAGAATGCAGAAATTGGTCCATTACCTTCACCACGAAGTTGTTGCGTTTCACCTTCGACATCAATATCAAGTTCGATAATTTGAGTGCCATTAATGTCAGATAACTTGTAGTGTTTGACTGTGTAGTGATGATTCTTCACATCAACATACGCGTCTTTAAATAACGTCCAGATTTCTTTAGCGTTAATTTCTGTACCGTTCTCATCAGCATATTGTTGAACAACCTGACTGAATTCGATTTGCAAACGACGTGGCAACACAACGTTGTAGTTTGATTCTAATAAATAAGCGATACCACCTTTACCAGACTGACTATTTACACGAATTACAGCATCGTAGTCACGGCCCAAATCTTTCGGGTCGATTGGTAAGTAAGGCATATCCCAGATTTCTTCGTTTTTCTGGTACTCGAAGCCTTTTTTAATCGCATCCTGATGTGAACCAGAGAATGCAGTAAATACCAAGTCACCTGCATATGGATGACGAGGGTGTACAGGTAAACCAGTACATTCTTCAACCGTTGCAATCACTTCATTAATATTAGAAAAATCTAACTCTGGTGCTACACCTTGGGTATACATGTTCAATGCAATTGCTGCAACGTCAACGTTACCTGTACGTTCACCATTACCGAACACACAGCCTTCAACACGGTCAGCACCTGCCATAATGGCAAGTTCTGATGCAGCAATACCACAGCCGCGGTCATTGTGGCAGTGAACAGAAATAATTACACCATCACGACGTGCCAAATTACGATGCATCCATTCAATTTGGTCTGCATAAACATTTGGTGTAGAAACCTCGACAGTCGCTGGCAAGTTTAAAATAACTTTATGATCTGGACGTGCATCCCAGATTTCTGTGACGGCATCACAGACATCTTTAGCCACTTCCAATTCAGTTGCAGAGAAACATTCTGGGCTGTATTGGAAAATCCAGTCTGTTTGAGGATATTGAGCTGCATACTCTTTAACTTTTTGAGCAGCATTAATTGCTAATTGTTTTGCGCCATCAACATCTACATTCAACACCTTTTGACGGAAGGTTGGAGAGTTGGAGTTATAAATATGTACAATCGCTCGTTTAGCACCTGCCAAAGATTCAAAAGTACGTTCAATTAAATGGTCACGTGCTTGAACCAAAACTTCAATGTATACGTCATCAGGAATATGATTTTCTTCGATCAACATACGAGTAAAATCGAAGTCAATTTGAGATGCAGAAGGGAAACCGATTTCAATATGTTTAAAACCGATTTTCACAAGCATTTTGAACATTTTAAATTTTTGTTCCATGTTCATCGGTTCAAAAATTGCTTGGTTACCGTCACGTAAATCCGTACTCATCCAGATTGGCGCTTTTGTAATTTCGTTATTTGGCCATTGGCGATCTGGTAAATCCACACGCTGGTACATACGGCGGTATTTTTTGCTAGGGTCAGCCAACATCATGAGAAAACTCCTTGTCTCGTAGCGCGGTTGCTCTGGATATATTTAAAAGGCAACATCTCTACTTAATATATATGGTATCTAATTCAAAAAAATTAAAGGGAATTTCAAAGTGCTGCTTTAAAAAGCAGACAAAATTTTTATACGCGCGCTTGGCGCAGCATCAGGAGTTGCAGATGATGTCTTGCTTGAGTAGGCGGGGCAAACAAGTAATTCGTTTTCATCTCTAGACCGTGAAATAATAAGTTTGGTGGTTTGCAGGTAATCTTGTTATTTAGATATATCACATCTAAACAATGATTACACCTTGTGCAAAATTCTTATCATAATTTTAGTTAAGTTGTTTAGAAAATAATTTTCTAATTTTGCGCTGTTTTGTTTTTTGTGGGAAATAATTTTCATATTTTTGCCTTATTAAGGTAAAAAAGATTATCTGGTCTTAAAAAGGCAAAAATAAATATAGTTACAGTTCTGACCACATACGAATTAAATTATGATAAATGTTGGTCAGCTTCATGACTTCTGGATAGTTATCACCGTGTGATTTACGTAGTTCTCGAATGCTCTCATCAAGATTAAATAAAAGATGGCGTTTACTATCGTCACGGACCAAACTTTGTACCCAGAAAAAAGAAGCAAAACGAGTACCTGAGGTAATGCTACTGACTTCGTGCAGGCTAGTAGACGGGTAGAGCACGACATCACCTGCTGGTAATTTAACTTCGTGATAACCATAAGTATCTTCAATCACTAGGTCACCACCTTCATATTCATCGGGTTCACTTAAAAATAATGTACAAGATAAATCAGTGCGGAGCTGTTCAGAAGTTCCACGGATAAGGCGAATTGAGTTATCTACATGGAAACCAAAGCTTTCATGTTCATCATAACGATTAAAAAGCGGTGGAATAATTTTGTGGGGTAGGGCAGCAGCCTGAAACACTGGATTTTGCCAAATTGCTTTGATGACAAGATCACTTAAATGATGAGTAAGGGGATCTTGTTCTGAGAGTTGCTGATTTCTTTTCACCGAAGCAGACAAGGTGCCGGCAGTCACTTTCCCACCTACCCAATTGGCGTCTTCCATGAGCTTACGAAACTCGGCAACTTGCTCTTTGCTTAAAACATTGGGAATATGATGAATCACAGCAAACACCTTTTAAATAGATACTTCATTTGTAAAAATAGCCTCATGACGAGGCTATTTTATATGAAATTCAACTAATTCCATAAATAAATTATGGAATTTAACCTTAGTACTTAAAGTTAATCGCTAAGACAGCGTTACGACCATTGCCTTCAAATGCGTAGTGAGCTGCATGTGCACTAGTGAAATAACGCTTATCAGAGATATTGTTGATGTTAAGCTGTAAGTTTACGTTCTTGTTCACGTCGTATTTAGCCATAGCATTGTAAATAGTGTAGGTTGGCAAGTATTTCGGAGCAGTTGTGTTTACAAAAACTTGATCGCGATATTCAACACCAGCACCTAGAGTCAATTGAGGCATTACTCGGTAAGTAGACCATAGAGTGGCGCTGTTCTTCGCTACAAATGGTAATGGTTTACCTTCTTGAGCAACTAAATTATATGCTGCTTCGGTAATTTCACTATCTAAATAGCTATAGCCTGTAGAAACATCCCATTTGTCGGTAATTTTCCCATTCAAACTAACTTCAAATCCATCGACTTTACTTTTACCTGCATTGGCAGTCGTAGTAGGGTCGATTTGGATACGTGTATTTTGCTTTTCAGTACGGAAAACTGCCGCTGTTAAGTTCGCACGGTTATTAAACAAGTCCCATTTTGTTCCTACTTCAAAAGTACGAGCTTTTTCTGGTTTAAGTGCATTAATAACATCAGTAGTACCGAGAGCATTATCGCTATTATCACCTTCAGCAAGTACACCAACAGGGTTAGCAGAAGTTGCAAAGCTTGCATAAATACTGCCATTTTCAGTTGGTTTATAGACTAGACCAGCTTGATATGAAAAATAGTCGGAATCACTTTCATACTTTGTACCTTCTGGAGTAGCAACTTTTGAATAGTCATAAGCACCTTTGTTAGTTGCATAAACATCCTTATTATATTTTTTCTCAGTTTCAAATTTATCCCAACGCACACCTAAGTTAAGTAACCATTGTGGATTAAATTCAATACTGTCTAAAGCATAAATGCTTACATTGTGACTACGAGTGGTCGATTGTGCTGTGATAGATCCACGCTTATCTGTGAAGGCACCATTTCCAGGATTATTTAAACTCGTACACCAGCCATTTGCCACAGCAGCAGCTGAAGTACAGTTGTTAATATTATCTTGTAAAATTGTAGAAGTCGTTTTCCCTTCCGCATTAGTAAAAGTATACATACCTTGGTCGGTTTCCTGGAAGCTCCATTCAGTGCCGACATTAAAAGAATGCTTTAGGCTACCTGTGTTGAATTTACCTCTTAAAGAAAGCTGATCGCTATAAGCATCGCTATCTAAAATACGGCTTAACGCACGGCGAGCGATTGTGCCTCTGTAAATATTACCCTTAGAGTCATCAGCATTCGTATAAACATAATCAGATTTAGATTTGTTGTAAGTCGCTACATTCGACAAGGTAAGATTTTCATTAAAGTCGTGCTCCAACTTAAATGTACCAATGTGGTTTTCGCGTTTATCAAAATCACGTGCTTTCCAACCATAGTAAGTTCCTGCTTTTACATTAACAGGTTTACCATCCCCCTTTTCAGCACCAGCTGGCGCATAATCTGGAATATTTGGATTGTTGAACGGAATACCTGCATCAGGTTCATCATTACTACGTAAATAGTAGTAGCTCAGTGTTCCGCGAGTTGCCGTATCTAAACCAAATGCAAGACTTGAGGCAATACCGACACGGGCATATTCTGCACCGTTACTTTGGCCAGCTTTTTCATTTTCGTGACCCATGATAACTACACGACCAGCAACTCCGTTACCAAAGTCTTTGTTGGCATCAAGTTGGATATGACGATAGTTGTCAGTACCACCTTGAACGCTACCTTGGTAAACGTCACCTTCATGAGCTACTTTAGGGATTAAGTTAATACTTCCACCCACGCTACCGCCACCACCAAGAGCAGAAGAAGAGCCTTTAATGACTTCAACTTGTTCGATAGCAAACATATCGCGGCTTTGTGAAGTTGTATTGCGAACACCATCAACATAAATAGAAGATTGACCGCTATAACCACGAATGTAAGGCATGTCTGTAAACGGTGTGCCGCCTTCACCAGCACCTAATGTAATACCAGGTTCATAGCGTAACGCTTCGAGTAGGGTATTAGAGTTTGTATCTTTAATTAATTTTTGAGAAAGAATAGAGACTGATTTTGGTGTGTCTTTGAGAGGAGCTACGAATTTAGAGTTTGCAGACTGATCTACTTTTAAAGATTCTTCTTGAGTCGCTTTAGTATGAATTGTTGGTAATTGTGAAACTGCTTCTTGCGCCATGGCTGTTGTTACAATCATTGATAGCGATGAAGCTATTGCAGAAGAAACAATTTTTTTACGTGTTCTAATCAAAGACATAACTTCAGGACTCTAAAACTAAAAGGTTATGCGAATAATAATAATTCTTATTTATATGTACAGTTTGTGTTAATTGGATTTGCCAATCGAATTATGAAGGAAAAGTGAATGATTGAATGGAAAATTGTGCTTTTATGTAGCTAATCTACTGATTATTGGTAATTGTTTGTTAAAGCGATTAAATTCAAAGTTTAATTGTAATTTTAGATTTATAAAGAATAACTAAAAAATTAGTTTTACTTAAGTGCTTATGAAAAATATTTAAAGAATCATAAAATTACTGTGAAATTTACTAGAATAATGTTCTTCACTTACATGAAGTGATCGGTTAATTTTGTATATCTTGAAAGTTGTCATATAATACAGCACTTTTTTAAAAACTGTTCCTACTAACTAATTTTTATCGAGGAAGCCATGCAAGTAACGACTGAAGCGGTTTCGGGCGTTGCCCGTCGTTTAAATGTGTCTGTACCGACGAGCCGTATTAACGAGCAATTTGAAGCTCGTTTGAAGCGCACTGCCAAAACTGTGAAGATCAACGGCTTCCGTCCAGGTAAAGTACCTGAAAACGTTGTTCGTCGCGAATACGGTGCAAGCATTTATCAAGAAGTTGTAAATGACATCATTCGTGATAGCGTTTTTGAAGCAATTCAACAAGAAAAAATCAATGCGGTAGGTATGCCGAACATTGAGAAAGTTGAACATAAAGAAGACGCTTTAGTTTTTGAAGCAACTGTAGAAGTTTATCCAGAAGTTGAAGTAAAAGCATTTGACGGCTTAGAAGTTGAACGTAAATCAGCTGAAATCAAAGACGCTGACGTTGACGCTATGATCGAAAACTTGCAAAAACAACGTCAAACTTGGGCTGTAACCAAGGGGATGGCGAAAAAAGACATGCAAGTGACTTTTGACTTTGAAGGCACTATCGATGGTGAGAAGTTTGAAGGCGGTTCTGCTGAAGACTTTAAACTTGTGTTAGGTTCAGGTCGTATGATCCCTGGCTTCGAAGATGGCATCATTGGCATGAAAGCTGGTGAAGAGAAAGTAATTGATGTTACTTTCCCTGAAGATTACCAAGCTGAAAACTTGGCTGGTAAACCAGCTCAGTTCAAAATCACTGTGAAGCAAGTTGAAAAATCTAAACTTCCAGAAATTGATGCTGAATTCTTAAAAATCTTCGGTGTAACTGAAGAAGAGGGCGTTGAGAAGTTAAAAGCTGACGTTCGTAAGAATATGGAACGTGAAGTTCGCAATGGTTTACGTAACCAAGTTAAACAAGCTGCTTTTGATGCTCTTGTTGCTGCGAACGAAGTTGAAGTTCCAACTGCAATGGTTGCTCAAGAAATTGACCGTCAACGTCAACAAATGGTTCAACAGTTCACTCAACAATTTGGTGGTGCAGGCGCGCAATCTTTTGACAAGAGCATGCTTCCTGACGAATTGTTTAAAGAACAAGCAGAACGTTCTGTTAAGCTTGGCGTATTGGTAAGCAAAGTTTTAGCTGATGCTAAACTTGAAGTTGACCAAGCTCGCGTTGATGCTTACATTGACGACATGGCTTCTTCTTACGAAGATCCAACTGAAGTGATTGAATACTTCAAAAATGATGCTCAACAACGTGCTCAAATCGAAGCAGTTGTATTAGAAGATCAAGTTGTTGATCACATCTTAGCTGGTGCTAAAGTGACTGACAAAGCTGTATCTTATGATGACTTATTGAAAGAACAACAAGCTCGCCGTATGGGCTAATCTTTTAAGAAGTCAGAAAAAGGCGCCTTAGGCGCCTTTTTTGTTTTTCTTTATGTGGTCAATTTGAGTGCGGCATTAAGTACTTAGGTATAAATAATATAATATTTCAGTGCGAACCTTTTGCAATTTGAGAAATTATCCCGCATATTGTTGCCATAGGTTAAGTCACAAAAAATTTAGGAATAAATAACGTATGTATGTTCCAACAATTGAAAATGCTTTAGTTCCTGTTGTGGTTGAACAATCTTCTCGCGGCGAACGTTCTTTTGATATTTATTCACGACTTTTACGTGAGCGCGTCATTTTTTTGACAGGTGAAGTTGAAGATAACATGGCAAATCTGATTGTTGCCCAAATGTTGTTTTTAGAAGCTGAAAATCCTGATAAAGATATCCACCTTTATATCAACTCTCCAGGTGGATCTGTGACAGCGGGCATGGCCATTTATGACACGATGCAGTTTATTAAGCCTGATGTCGTGACATATTGTATGGGTCAAGCTGCTTCAATGGGTGCATTTTTATTAAATGCGGGCGCTAAAGGCAAACGCTATTGTTTAGAAAATGCCCGTGTCATGATTCATCAACCATTGGGTGGTTTCCGTGGTCAAGCATCGGATATTGAAATCCATGCGCGTGAAATTCTCTTTATTAAAGAGCGCTTGAACCGCTTAATGGCAGAGCACAGTGGTCAAGACTATGAAACCGTTGCTCGTGATACTGACCGCGATAACTTTATGACAGCCCAAGCTGCTAAAGAATATGGTCTGGTTGATCAGGTGTTAAGTAAGCGTCCATAAGGACCTTCTTATATAAATAACTTGAGATGTTGAAAAAGATCTCCATTTAGTTATTTATGCAGTGCATCTTGCCCTAATATTTAAGATTCTATTTGTGGAGTGAATATGTCCGAACATCCTCAAGGACAAAAACATTGTTCATTTTGCGGTAAAACGCAGTCTGAAGTCGGGAAACTGATTGCGGGTGAGGACGCATATATTTGTAATGAATGTGTGGATGTCTGCTTAGACCTTGTACAAACCAGCCAACAGGTTGAAGCAGGTGACTGGGCGAGCAAGGCATTGCCAAAACCACATGAAATACGTGCTGCGCTTGATCAATATGTTATTGGTCAAGATCTTGCCAAAAAGACACTCTCTGTTGCAGTTTATAACCATTATAAACGCTTGAAAGTTGGTCATAATGGCCATGTGTCTAAAGAAGTAGAAATTGCTAAAAGTAACATTCTACTGATTGGACCTACTGGTTCAGGTAAAACTTTACTTGCACAAACATTGGCTCGCCTTTTAGATGTTCCATTTGCGATGGCAGATGCAACAACATTAACCGAAGCGGGTTATGTGGGTGAAGATGTTGAAAATATTGTGCAAAAGCTTTTGCAAAAAGCAGACTACGATGTAGAGAAGGCTCAGAAGGGCATTATCTATATTGATGAGATTGATAAGATTACTCGTAAATCTGAAAATCCATCAATTACGCGTGATGTGTCTGGTGAAGGTGTACAACAAGCATTATTGAAAATGATTGAAGGTACAGTTGCTTCGATTCCACCTCAAGGTGGTCGTAAGCATCCACAGCAAGAGTTTATCCAAATTGACACCTCAAATATCTTATTTATTTGTGGTGGTGCATTTTCTGGTTTGGAAAAAATTGTACAACAGCGTCAAGAGAAAGGCGGTATTGGTTTTACAGCTGACGTTAAAAACAAAGATGAAACCAAAAAGCTTGCTGAATTGTTCCGTCAGGTTGAGCCAACTGACTTAGTGAAATTTGGTTTAATTCCAGAATTCATTGGTCGTTTACCAGTGATTGCGACACTTGAAGAGCTAGACGAAGAAGCTTTAATGCAAATTTTGACTGAGCCAAAAAATGCATTAACACGCCAGTATCAATATCTTTTCACTATGGAAAATGTTGATCTGATCTTTGAAGATTCTGCATTACGTGCTGTTGCTAAAAAAGCGCTTGAACGTAATACGGGTGCGCGTGGTCTACGTTCTATTATGGAAAACGTACTGCTTGAAACTATGTATGATTTACCAAGTCGTACAGATGTTGGAACAGTCATTATTAATGAAGCAGTCATTAATGGTGAAGCAGAACCTGTTTATCAGGCTGAACGCCAACCTAAAGAAGCTGCAACGCATGAAAGTGTTGCTAAGGCAGATTTAAAGGTTATTGATTCGAAGTCTGCATAGATTTCATTCATCTAAAAAGCATGAATCGCGTTAGTGATTCATGCTTTTTTTGTTTTCAATTTATATGGGTAGTGTTAATCTTAAAAATACAAAATACGCATAGTTTTGCGGTGTAAAAAATAAATCAAAAACAAAACGCTTTGAGGGATGCCATGCGTTATTTAATCGTATCTTTGTGCTGTGCCGGACTATTTGTGGGCTGTCAAAGTTCATCTCATTTAGAAAAAAATCCGAGTGAATTGACCGCGACTCTACCTAAAGTTGATGTTGAAAAAGAACCTGGTTTATTAGATCAATATCATTTAGGCGGTTTTACTGTGGGAGGGTGGGTCAACCAAAAATTGGGTCAGACTTTTGCTCCAATTAAACCACAAAATGGACAGGCTGCTGTAGTTTATCTATATCGACCAGACACAAAATGGAATCGTCAGGAAATTGCAGCGATTAATCTCTTTGTGAATGGTAAGCGCATTCCGAGTCTATTACATAATCATTATTACTGGATTGAGTTACCAGCAGGAACGTATCGTCTTTCTGCGAGTCGCCCTTTACTTGGTATCCATTTTCAAGAACCAAAATATATTGATATCACTGTTGAGGCGGGAACATCTTATTATTTGAAATATGATGAAGAAAATAAAATGGACCGAAGTGAACATACTGGTCCATTTATGTTAATGCAAGACAATATTGGACGTAGAGAGATAGCGTTTACTGAGCTTAAATCTTCTAGCTATAATTTTGTGGCTGAAGATGCTTCAGGAAAGATCCGCCATAAACCACAAGAATTAAAGCCAGCCAAATATGACGAAAAATCAGATGTACACCTGATTAAGCCATTTAAATTATGGAATCCTTTAACTTGGTAATGAGCTGCAAAAGATAAAGAAAAGTTAAGACTTTTCTTTATCTTTCATCAACGGTGCAATAATTTTAAGCATCTCTTCTTGCATATGATCTCGTGCTTTAGGATCATTAAATGTTTGCTGTCCCAACTCCATCATATATTCTGAAATTTGCCCCATAATCTGTACGTTTTTGCGCGTAATTGATTGGCCTTCTGGGGTTTTTAAAAATTTCAGATTCGCCTGAATTTCCTCTTCAGTATAAGTCTTTAGGTAAATATCCTGTAAGGCTTGAGCTGTTTTTGGGTTGCTAATGAGCTGATTGCTCGAATCTTTTAAGAGTGAACCTAACTTCTTCGCGGCCTCTTTTTCTTTTGGGCCTAAAGTTTTAATGCCCGTGATATTACTAACGATCTGTTCTGCCTGTTGATCATAGTAAGGTGTTAATTCATTAATTGACTCTTTAAGCAGGTAATCAATTTGGCTCATTTGCATGAGTTCTTTAACTGAACTTAGCTTGGCAGGAGAGGCAAATAAGCTTGTGGTAATACAGCTTAGGCAGAGGCTGATTGAGAGATTTTTAAGAATAGGGCGAATAGTCATGAAATGACCTATATTCAATATATGGCGAGAGGGTGCTTTCATTAATAGCACAGATTGACGAAGTAATTGTTACAATTCTTTTCAGATTTTAAAATAAAAAAAGAATGCATAAAAAAAGCACCGAATTCGGTGCTTTTTTTGATTAGCCAGCTGCTGCATCGACTACTGGAATTTTTCCAATTTTCGCTTGCCAGATTTTTGGAGCTACTGCGTGAATTGAAGTACCATTTACATCAACTGCAACAGAAACAGGCATATCTTCAACTACGAATTTGTAGATGGCTTCCATACCTAAGTCTGCAAATGCAACAACTTCAGCTTCACGAACAGCTTTAGATACGAGGTAAGCCGCACCACCAACTGCCATTAAGTAAGTTGCTTTGTTGTCTTTGATTGCTTCAATTGCTGTAGGACCACGATCAGCTTTACCGATCATACCGAATAGACCAGTATGTTCTAATACTTTACGTGTGAATTTATCCATACGTGTTGCAGTTGTAGGGCCAGCAGGACCAACGACTTCATCACCCACTGGATCAACAGGGCCAACGTAGTAAATAAATTTACCTTTAAGATCAACTGGTAATTCTTCACCATTGTCGATCATTTCAACCATACGTTTGTGCGCAGCATCACGACCTGTGTACATTGTTCCGCTAAGAAGTAATGTGTCACCTGGTTTCCAAGAGTCCATTTCTTCTTGAGTAATGGTATCAAGGTTTACACGTTTAGACTGTGAAGAGTCCCAAGTTACAGATGGGTAGTCTTCAAGTTTTGGTGCTTGAATATGAGCTACACCTGTACCATCAAGCTGGAAGTGAGCATGACGAGTAGCAGCACAGTTAGGAATCATACCTACTGGTTTACCAGCAGCGTGACATGGGTAATCTTTAATTTTAATATCAAGAACAGTCGTTAAACCACCAAGACCTTGTGCACCAATACCAAGTGCGTTTACTTTTTCAAAGATTTCGATACGAAGTTCTTCGATTTTGTTTTCTGGTCCACGGCGAAGTAATTCGTCCATGTTGATTTCTTCCATGAGCGCTTCTTTAGCAAGCATCATGGCTTTTTCAGCAGTACCACCAATACCGATACCGAGCATACCAGGAGGACACCAACCTGCACCCATAGTTGGAACAGTTTTAAGAACCCAGTCAACAATCGAGTCAGATGGGTTAAGCATCGCAAGTTTAGATTTGTTTTCTGAACCGCCACCTTTGGCAGCAACAGTAATATCTACTTTGTTACCCGGAACGAGTTTGTAGTGAATTACAGCAGGGGTATTATCTTTTGTGTTTTTACGACCAAATGCAGGGTCAGCAAGTACAGATGCACGAAGAACGTTGCTGTTTTCAAGGTAACCTTGGCGAACACCTTCATTTACTGCATCGTCTAAGCTCATCGTTAAATCAAATTTAACATCTAAGCCCACTTCAAGGAAAACGTTAACAATACCAGTATCTTGGCAAATTGGACGATGACCTTCCGCACACATGCGAGAGTTAATTAGAATCTGTGCAATTGCATCCTTTGCGGCTTTGTTTTCTTCGCGATCATAAGCACGGCTCATCGCTTGGATAAAGTCTTGCGGGTGATAGTACGAAATAAACTGTAGGGCGTCCTTGATCGATGTAATCAAGTCATCTTGTTTGATAATCGTTGTCATACCAGAAAATCTCTTGAGCGGGCTGTTAGCTAGCGGGCTAAATTATATGACAAAAAGACAGTGTTGTGGGAGATTGGTTGATCTTTTGACCGAAAGTCGCATAAGAACATATTGATGTGATTTAAAAGAGAGAAATCGGAAAATTATTTATTTTTGAATGACTAAAATAAAAAAAGCCATTTGAGCGGATATCAAATGGCGAGAGGTAGTAAAGGTGAATTTATTAATTATTTGGCAGCGGCTTGCTGTTCTGCCTGAATTGCTGTTAATGCAATGGTAAAGACGATGTCATCTACCAATGCTCCTCGAGACAAGTCATTGACTGGTTTGTTGAGGCCTTGCAGCATTGGACCTACACTTACAACATTTGCAGCACGTTGTACTGCCTTATAAGTTGTATTGCCCGTATTTAAGTCTGGGAAAATAAATACATTGGCACGACCAGCAACACGTGAGTCAGGGGCCTTTTGACGCCCTACACTTTCAACTGAAGCTGCGTCGTATTGAAGTGGACCATCAATTAGTAAATCAGGACGACGTTGCTGAGCAATTTGAGTTGCTTGCTGTACTTTTTCAACATCAGCGCCTGTTCCGGAAGTACCAGTTGAGTAGCTGATCATGGCAATACGCGGATCAATTCCAAAAGCTTTCGCTGAGTCAGCAGACTGAATTGCAATTTCAGCAAGTTGTTCTGCGGTTGGATCTGGATTAATCGCACAGTCGCCATATACATAAACTTCATCTGGCAAAAGCATAAAGAATATTGATGAAACCAGTGAATATTCAGGTGCTGTCTTGATGAGCTGGAATGCTGGGCGGACCGTATTCGCTGTGGTGTGTACCGCACCTGAAACTAAGCCATCGACTTGATCTAAGGCTAACATCATGGTGCCAAGCACTACGGTATCTTGAAGCTGTTCTTTCGCTTGCAGCTCGTTGAGTTTGCCTTTACGTAGCTCAACCATTGGTGCAACGTATTGATCACGAATACTATCAGGATCAACAATTGCCAATTCAGCAGGTAATTCAATACCGCGTGCTTTTGCAACATCGTGCACAGCATCTGGTTTAGCTAACAAAATACAGTCAGCAATACCACGTGCCTGACAAATTGCCGCAGCTTGAATGGTGCGCGGTTCATCACCTTCAGGTAGCACAATCCGTTTTTTCGCTGCAATCGATTTTTGCACCAGTTCATGACGGAAAGCCGATGGCGACAGGCGAGGAGTAGCGGCATTATTGCTATGCTGTTTAAGCCATTCAACATCAATATGACTTGAAACAAATCGAGTCACTTGCTCAGCACGTTCAGTATCGTCAATTGGAATTTCATTGCCAAAATTAGATAAACGCTGAGCAGTTTCAAGTGTATTTAAACGGGTATGTAAAATCGGTAACCCTTGTTTAATTGCACTTTGGCAAAACTCTAAAAGCTCAGGTGCTGGCGCTTCTCTTTCGGTAAGAACTAAACCCGCCAGAGGAATACCATTGCTGGTTGCCAAACTACTTGCAAGTAAAACATCGGTACGCTCAGATGCGCTAATAATTAATTCGCCTGCAATGAATTTATTCAGTTCATATTCAATGCTTGAAGCAATTAAACTCGAATGCAAAATACGACGTGTTTTAGCTTCACCTTGATGTACCCATTGCCCATCAATGACATTTGCAATATCAAGTGTTCTTGGTACGCTTAACGTGTTGCTAAATGGAACCAGCCCAATAATCGGTAAATCACTAGAACCAAAATAACGATTATATTTTTGCAGTTCAGTCGTAAATTTTGCGATTTCTTCAGTCGGTCGTAACGATGGATCAAACGCAACAGGAATTTGAGCTGTTTCTTCGGTTAATCCACGGGTACGCATAAACAGTACACCAGCAGTACGATTTGATGTTGCTCCACCAAACTGGCGTAAATGAGCATCTACTTTTTCTGCGGCTTTTTTCGGGTTTTGAATATCTGCTGTACTAACTAATACAACTTCTGCATCAAGCGCTTGTGCAAGACTTGCGTTGAGCTCACTGGCGAAGTGGTCTTGTCCGTTTGGTAATAAACCTTCCACAATAATGACATCATGGTCTGCTGCAACACTACGATGAAGGCTAACCGCTTCTTCAAGTAATTCATCTACTTCCCCAGCGGCAATAAGCTGAGTTAATTTTTCATGCGAAATAGATTGAACGGTTTTACTTTGAAATAAATGACCAAATAATGAAGTGGTTCGGTCAAGATGCTCTTGGTCTTCTTGAGAAAATGGTTTTAAAAAGCCTGCTTTAATGCCGTTACAATCAAGTGCGTAAATCATGCCTAAGCAGGCAGAGGTTAAGCCAACCCCTTCGCCTGTAGGAATCAATAAAATTGTATTCATATAAACCTATAAATAAACGAATATCGAGTTTTCGCTAAGCTCTAATTAAGCAAGGCTTGCTACAGATGCTGTATTTTCTGCCGCTTCAACAACTTGACGAGTTTCTTTGGCAATACGGCCTTCTTCGTCTGTAGGAATGACCCAAATTTGTGGACCATTTCCGTTGTCGATTCGCCCTTCAGTGCCACGTTTTAGGTTGTTGTTTTGATCTTTATCAAGCTGCAAACCAAAATGAGGTAAATAAGCTAAGGTTTTTTCACGAATATAGGCTGAGTTCTCGCCAATACCACCTGTGAAGATTAAGCCGTCCAATGTTGGTAAACCACAGCTTAATGCAGCAAGTGATTTTGCAAGGCGATAGCTAAAGACTTCAATTGCAAGGCAAGCATCTTCATTACCATTTTCAGCAGCTTCAATGACTGTACGCATGTCGTTAGACAGTTGAGATAAACCTAGTAAGCCACTTTCGTTATTTAAAACTTTATCAATTTTTGCTAAATCCCAACCGAGGTTTTTCGCAAGGAAGCTATGTAAGCTTGGATCAACGTCACCACTACGTGTTCCCATCACTACACCTTCAAGTGGAGTAAGACCCATAGAAGTATCAACACTTTGTCCATTCCATACTGCGCAAGTTGAACTGCCGTTTCCTAGGTGCGCTGTTAACCATCCACCCTTTTTCAGGTTACCTGCTAGCTCACTCGCTTTGTCAGATACATAAGCATGGCTTGTACCATGGAAACCATAACGGCGGACGTTGTGGTCAGTATATAAAAACTTAGGAATTGCATAACGGTATGCATGTGGTGGCATGGTTTGGTGGAAGGCAGTGTCGAATACGGCAACTTGAGGTAATTCAGGGAATAGACGTACGGTTGCATCAATACCAATTAAATGTGCTGGGTTATGAAGTGGGGCTAAAGGTGTCGCAGCACGAATACGTTCAATAATTTCAGGAGTGAGTAATTCTGCTTTGGTTAAACTGCCACCGTGTACAACACGATGTCCGATTGCCTGCGGTTTGTAGTTGGCAAGACGTGCAAGTAAAGTTTCTAAAGCTTTGGCATGGTCAGCATAAGGGATTGAAAGTTCAAGTGGTTCACCACCTACTGTAATTCCCTTAATACGAGCATCAGCTGCCCCCAAGTTTTCTGCTAAACCGTAAATACGATCTTCACGACGCTCTGAAACCAGTGCGTATTTAATAGATGAAGAGCCGCAATTGATAACTAATACTGATGTAGCCACGTTGAAATACCCAAGTCCTGATTTAAAATAGTTTTCCTAACTTCCTATTCAAGATGTATTATTTTTTGATACAGATTGAACGGGTTGTCATGTTTTAGCATGTGTTGTTTTTCTGTCCAAGATAGACTTTAGCCCATTAGACTTAAGAACTATCGACCATCAAATTATTTGCAACTAATATCTGTCCAGTATAAAGCTTAACCACTGTATTCCTTGTTTTTTTGTAGAAGAATTAAACAGTTTTTTGTATATATTTATGAAAGGTAAATTTTGAATTGATGTAATTTTCAAATATTCGGTATAAATTTTTTAAAGTAAAAGAATTGCTGTTATTTTAATCAAACCCTATGGGTATATTACAAATAATATACGTAACTAGAATTAAGTTTTAATCGCTTATATATAAGTTAAAAAGAATAAATCATAAACATTTTTAATATAAAACTCAGTATAAAAAGTCGGTATCTGTACATTTATAAAGATATTTCATTGCATTGATATTATGAGAATTTTCTCATAGTTTTTAGAGTGTAATATACCTGTAAATATAGTCCAAAATAAAACCCTTCACTTGTTTATAACTTAAACATTATTTGTCTTTAATACCTATGCTTGGGTATTCCCGTAAAGTTGACTAGGGCTTGCATGTCGCTTTTTGCCTTAATAATATTGTTCCTCCCCCTTACCAAATGATTATCAAATATATCATTTGGTCTATTTTTATGTTCCGGCTTATCCGGTTGTACAGGAGCGTCCAGCATGGACTTGCCGAATCCAGTATTGGCAAAAGTGACCGAGCGTGTAATCGCACGTAGTCAAAAAACTCGTTCTGCATATTTACAACGTATTGAACATGCGCAAGGCAAATTTCCTGCTCGTGGAGCACTTTCATGTGCCAATCTGGCTCATGGTTTTGCCAGTATGGACGATAATGAAAAATTAATTATTAAAGTAGGCCGTGAACCAAATATTGGCATCGTATCTTCATATAACGAAATGCTGTCGGCTCACGCACCGTATAAAACATTTCCAGATTTAATTAAAAATGCCGCTCGCGAAAATGGGGGGGTAGCGCAGTTTGCAGGTGGTGTACCTGCGATGTGTGACGGTATTACCCAAGGTAATGCTGGCATGGAACTGTCATTGTTTTCTCGTGAAACCATTGCGATGAGTACAGCGATTGCATTGTCTCATAACATGTTTGACGCAGCTTTATGTCTTGGTGTTTGTGACAAGATCGTGCCGGGCTTGCTCATTGGTGCTTTGCAGTTTGGCTATTTACCTACTATTTTTGTGCCAGCTGGTCCAATGACCAGTGGTCTATCTAACGATGAGAAAGCCAAAATTCGTCAGCAATTTGCAACGGGTCAGGTTGGCCGAGATGCTTTGTTAGAAGCTGAGTCAGCTGCTTATCATGGGCAAGGGACTTGTACTTTTTATGGTACAGCCAACAGTAATCAGATGCTGATGGAAGTCATGGGCTTGCATTTGCCAAGTGCCGCATTTGTTCATCCTCATACACCATTACGTGATGCACTCACCGCAGAAGCAGCGATTCGTGTACTTGATTTAACAGTTGAGCGTGGAAACTACACGCCGATTGGTCATGTGGTCGATGAAAAAGCAATTATAAACGGTATTGTGGCTTTACTCGCGACTGGTGGTTCAACCAACCATACTTTGCATTTGATTGCGATTGCTCGTGCCGCTGGCATCTTGATTGACTGGGATGACTTCGATGAGTTGTCAGCTGTTGTTCCATTACTCGCAAAAATCTATCCAAATGGTAAAGCTGATGTAAACCATTTCCAAGCTGCAGGTGGGGTCGCTTTCCTCATTCGTAATCTACTTGAAGCTGGTTTGTTGCATAACGACGTAACGACTGTGGCTGGTAAAGGTTTACAGCACTACACCAAAGAACCGAAATTGATTGACGGTAAGCTCACTTGGGTTGATGGTGTGGTTCAAAGCCTTGATGACAAAGTTTTACGTAGCATTGATGCGCCGTTTCAACCAGATGGTGGCTTGCGTTTAATGCAGGGTCGCCTTGGCCGTGGCGTAATCAAGATTTCTGCTGTTGCGCCAGAACACCGTAAAGTTAAAGCTCCAGCAATTGTGTTTGATTCGCAAGAAGCAGTGCAAGCTGCATTTGATCGTGGTGAATTACACCGAGACTTTATTGCAGTTGTTCGTTTCCAAGGTGCGCGTGCGAATGGTATGCCCGAATTGCATCGTTTAACGCCTGTGTTGGGTGTTTTACAAGATCAAGGTTTCCACGTTGCTTTAGTCACTGATGGGCGTATGTCTGGTGCTTCAGGTAAAGTTCCTGCGGTGATTCATTTATCTCCAGAGGCCTTACTAAATGGGCCGATTGCTAAAGTGCAAACAGGCGATATGTTAATCATTGATGCTGAGGCTGGCGTACTTGATGTTGAAATAGATGAAGATGTATGGCAGTCACGCCCTGTTGCACAGCCTGAACATCAGGCAGAAAACGAAGTTGGCTTTGGCCGTGAATTATTTGGTGTTTTCCGTGCTGCTGCTGCGCCAGCTGAACATGGAGCATCTGTATTTGGTGCATTGGTTGGTGAAAATTCACCAGAGCAGATTTGAATCAAAGGAACTGAAAAATAATGATTAAAATTGAAGATATCGTCAAATTAGGTCCAGTTATCCCTGTATTGGCATTTGATTCTGCTGAGCAAGGTGAAGATGTATCACGTGCTTTACATGCAGGTGGCGTAAAAGTTCTTGAGATTACGTTACGTACCGCTGCTGGTCTTGCTGCTATTGAGCGTGCTAGCCAGTTGGCCGATGACATTGTGGTGGGTGTAGGTACGATTACCAAACCAGAACACTGTGCTCAAGCCAAAAAAGCAGGTGCTCAATTTGGGGTATCTCCTGGTTTGACTAAAGATCTGCATTTGGCTGCGCAAGATGCTGGCTTACCTCTATTGCCGGGTGTGATGACACCAAGTGACCTAATTCAAGCGATTGAATTGGGTTATGACATTGTGAAGTTCTTTCCAGCTCAACAGGCAGGTGGTGTTGAGATGCTAAAAGCATTTTATGGTCCATTTCCAAACTTGCGCTTTTGTCCGACTGGTGGAATTACGGCAGAGTCAGCGCCAGATTTCTTAAAACAACCTAACGTGGTTTGTGTAGGTGGTTCATGGTTAACACCTAAAGCTACAGTAGCTGCCCAAGACTGGTCTGAAATTACTCGCTTGGCACAAATTGCGAGTCAGTTGAGAGCTTTGTAAATGTAGACAATATTTATAAAAAATGAAGTGCATTTTATGTGCTTTAAAGGCTGTATTGATGTGACCAGTTTTTGCTGGTCACACCTAAATATAAAAATTTAATGTCTTAACAGTAGGAATTACTGTGGTTGAAGACCCTTGTTTAGGCAGTGTGCCTAAATAATTATTCCAAGGAGAAGTGTCCCATGGAGACGGTTCAGGGTGGCATGTTACTGATCTACACTGTAATCGCGATTATTGCTTTAGTGGTCATGATCGCGAAGTTTAGAATTTATCCATTTTTAGTTCTCATTATTGTTTCACTCGGTTTAGCCTTGGCTGTTGGCATGCCAATGGGTGATATTGTTAAGTCTTATGAAGCCGGTACAGGTAAAACCTTAGGTCACCTCGCGATTGTAATCGCACTAGGAACAATGCTCGGTAAAATGATGGCCGAGTCTGGTGGCGCAGAGCGAATAGCAATTACTTTAATTAAGTGGTTTGGTGAGAAAAATATTCACTGGGCCATGATGTTTATTGCCCTTATTGTTGGCCTTCCCGTATTTTTCGAAGTAGGTTTCGTTCTACTCATTCCAATTGCATTCAATATCGCAAAAAGAACAGGTAAATCTTTATTGGTTGTGGGCTTGCCAATGGTTGCCGGTTTATCGGTTGTGCATGGCTTAATTCCACCACATCCAGCGGCATTGTTGGCAGTACAGGCTTATCATGCTGATATTGGTAAAACAATTGCTTATAGTCTGATCGTTGGTGTGCCAACGGCTATTGTTGCTGGACCACTGTATGCACTTTGGATTAATAAATATGTCAAATTGCCTGAAAATAACCCGTTAGCGAAGCAGTTTATTGAAGCAGATACGAATAGAACTCGTGAGCTACCAAGCTTTGGGATTACCTTATTCACAATTATGCTGCCTGTAGTATTAATGTTGGTTGGAAGCTGGGCTGATTTATTCTTTGCACCACAGACTTTCGCAAATGATTTGCTACGTTTTATTGGTACTTCTGATATCGCATTACTCATTGCCGTGCTAGTCAGCTTTATTACCTTTGGTACGATGCAGGGCTTTAACCGTGAACAAATTGAAAAATTCTGCGGTGGGTGTTTAGCTTCTATTGCTGGGATTATGTTGATTGTAGGTGCTGGTGGTGGTTTTGGCGGTATTTTGCGTGACACTGGTATTTCTAATGAGATTGTTTCTACAGCGTTGAAGGCAAACCTGTCGCCGTTATTGTTGGGCTGGTTTGTTGCAGCATTAATTCGTTTGGCAACAGGATCAGCAACGGTGGCTATGGCTACAGCGTGTAGTATTGTCGCTCCAATTGCAGCTACGGCGGGTGTTGCTGTTAGACCAGAACTTTTAGTACTTGCCACAGGTTCAGGTTCATTAGTTTTCTCACATGTAAATGACGCAGGATTCTGGTTAATCAAAGAATATTTCGGTATGACAGTAGGACAGACACTCAAGACTTGGTCAGTATTAGAAACGATCATTTCAGTGTTGGGTTTATCTTTCACGCTACTGCTTAGCACTATTTTATAATTAAAGGTGAGTAATCCATGATTGTGATTGCAATGGGTGTCTGTGGAACAGGTAAAACGCTGATTGGTGAGTTGTTGTCAGAGCGTTTGGCTTGTGAGTTCCTTGATGGCGATACGCTTCATTCAGCTGCAAATAAAAGTAAGATGAGTCAAGGTATCCCTTTAACTGATGAAGACCGCTTGCCATGGTTACAGGCAATTCGTCAGGTCATTGAAACCAAACAAAGAGACGGTGAAACGGCTGTATTTACATGCTCATCTTTAAAACGCATGTATCGCGATATTTTAAGAGGGCAGGACCAGAATGTTAAGTTTGTCTACTTAAAAGGTTCTTATGAGTTATTACAGCAACGACTTGCAGCAAGATCAGGTCACTTTTTTGACCCAGCGTTGCTACAAACTCAGCTAGACACATTAGAGGAACCTGATGTGAATGAAGCAATTGCTATTGATATTGCTCTCACACCAGAACAAATCATTGAACAAGTCATCCAGAAGCTAGGGGTGACTGATAGTGTGTGTCGGGGGTAAATTCATCTAGAAAGGTTATCAACGCTTTAAGATATTCACCTTGTGGTTTACGGTTCAAGCAAGGTGAGTACGGATAATAATAGTGATATTGACCCGAATAAAACCTGATTACAGTGGCGAGTTCGGGAACATATAAAAGACATACGAATAATAAGGTATTAAGAAGAATGAATCAGTTAAATAATCTACAGCTTAAATTCCCAGTAGTGGACAGTATTCCCGAAAGTGTGCGTCTGCCCTCCCAAATTCATCAGCGTGTCTCACTCGTGGATGGTGAGTTGAAGCTATGGGCTGGTGCAACCAAGAAAACATTATCTCCAATCTGGATTCAGCAGCCTGACGGTAGCCTACAGCAAGTTGAACTTGGTAGTTATCCAGTCATGGGTGAAAAAGAAAGCGATGAAGCACTAGAAGCAGCGGTAAGGGCTTACAATAATGGTCGTGGCGAATGGCCCATGATGAAGGTTGGTGAGCGCATTGCCTGTATGCAAAATTTTATTCAGCGCATGGTGGAACAGCGAGATCTAATTATTAAGCTGATCATGTGGGAAATTGGTAAAAGCTTGGCGGATTCAGAGAAAGAATTTGACCGTACGATTACCTACATGCGTCAAACGATTGATGCCCTGAAAGATTTGGATAATGCCAACTCCCGCTTTGTCATGGCTGAAGGTACGATTGGTCAAATCCGTCGTACTCCATTAGGCGTAGTGTTGTGTATGGGACCATACAATTACCCACTGAACGAAACCTTTGCGACTCTGATCCCAGCCATGCTGATGGGTAATACCATTATTTTTAAACCACCTCAATTTGGGACTTTGTTGTTTGAACCGTTACTAGAAGCGTTCCGTGATTCATTTCCAAAAGGTGTGATCAATACGATTTATGCACCAGGCTCTCTAGTGGTCCCCCATCTACTGGCATCTGGGCAAATTAATGTGCTGGCACTGATTGGCTCTAGTAAAGTGGCTGATCACTTGAAGAAGCAACATCCTAAATCTCACCGTCTGCGTGCGATTTTGGGGCTGGATGCGAAGAATGCAGCCATTATTCTGCCAGATGCCGATTTGGATTTAACAGTGAAAGAGTGTCTGCTGGGTGCACTGTCGTTTAATGGTCAGCGTTGTACCGCGCTCAAAATGCTGATGGTACATCGCTCGATAGCCGATGAATTTGTTAACCGCCTAACGGCTGAACTGGCCAAACTTAAAGTGGGTATGCCGTGGGAAAAAGGTGTATTTATTACGCCGCTACCAGGTATGCATCGTACAGCCTACATGACTGATGTCATTGAAGATGCCGTGGCTAAAGGTGCAAAAGTGGTTAATCCGGAAGGTGGTGAGTTCTGCAAAACCATGTTCTATCCAGCCGTAGTTTATCCAGTGACTGAAGGGATGAGGCTGTATCGTGAAGAACAGTTCGGTCCAGTTGTGCCAGTTACTGTTTATGATGATATTGAAACTGTCTTGGATTATGTTACTACTTCTGATCATGGTCAGCAGGTGAGTATTTTTGGTAGTGACCATGAGCAAATTGGCCATTTAGTTGATCCGCTGGTTCATCAAGTCTGTCGTGTAAACATCAATTGTCAATGTCAGCGTGGCCCTGATGTATTCCCGTTCGGTGGTCGTAAAGATTCCGCGGAAGGTACACTGTCTGTGCATGATGCTCTACGAGCGTTCTCTATCCGTTCTATGATTGCTGCTAAACAAACAGATGATAGCAAAGGCATGTTGGCCTCTATGGTGTCTGAGCACTATTCTAAATTCGTGAATACCGACTTTATTTTCTAGTTAATAACTTGAATAATAAAAAACGCCTGATATTGATCAGGCGTTTTTGTTTGAACTCATAGATTAATTATTGGCGAATTTGACCATCACCTAACACAATCCATTTTTGAGAAGTTAAGCCTTCTAAGCCAACAGGACCGCGGGCATGGATTTTATCTGTAGAGATACCAATTTCTGCCCCTAAGCCATATTCAAAACCATCAGCAAAACGAGTTGATGCATTAATCACGACTGAACTTGAATCTACACGAGCCAAGAACTGACGAGCCAAAGTATAGTTTTCAGTCACAATTGCATCGGTGTGATGTGAACCATATTTGTTAATATGGTCAATTGCTTCATCAATACCGCTAACCACTTTAACAGCAAGAATTGGCCCTAAATATTCGGTATACCAATCGTCTTCTGTTGCAGGTTTTACAGAGGCACCCAAAATACGGCGTGTTTCTGGGCAACCGCGCAACTCAACTTGTTTTTCAGCATAGAGTTCTGCAATCCGTGGTAAGAAAACGTCTGCAATTTTTTCATCAACAAGCAGTGTTTCCATCGCATTACAAACACCGTAACGATGTGTTTTGGCATTCAATGTAATTGGCAATGCTTTTTGCAAGTCTGCTTGAGCTTCTACAAACACATGACAGTTACCATCAAGATGTTTAATGACAGGAATACGCGCTTCGTTGGTTACGCGCTCAATTAAGCTTTTACCGCCACGTGGAACGATTACATCTACATATTCAGCCATCGTGATGAGATGACCAACAGCTGCACGGTCAGAAGTTTCAATGACTTGTACTGAATGCTCAGGTAAACCGGCAACTTTTAAACCATGCTTAATTGCTTCTGCGATTGCTTTATTTGACTCGAGTGCTTCTGAACCACCGCGTAAAATAATGGCATTGCCTGATTTAATCGCTAAAGATGCAGCTTCAAGGGTAACGTTCGGACGTGATTCGTAAATCATACCCACTACGCCTAGAGGCACACGCATTTTTCCAATTTGAATACCTGTGGGGCGATATGCAAGATCCGTAATTTCCCCAATTGGATCGACAAGCGCGATCACATCTTTTAAACCTTGCAACATCCCTTTAAAGCGTGCGGGCGTAAGCTCAAGACGATCAAGTAAGGCACTGTCGAGCTGGTTGCTACGACCTTTATCCATGTCGATTTGATTCGCCGCCAAGATTGCTGCTTGATTATTTTCTAAAGCAGTATAAATAGCAGAGAGTGCATGATTTTTTAGTGAGGTAGAAGCACTTGTTAAGACGCGTGAGGCCTCACGTGCTTGTTGCCCAACTTTTTGCATATATTGTTCAATTGAATCTTGCATAGCATTTTTTAATCATTTACCAATGAGTAAGATAGTAGCAGTCAAATGCGGAACAATGAATGGCTTTTTTTGAAAAATGTGACCGCCATAAAAAAACATTTAAATATTTTGCAAACTATTAGCGACTTAAACAAGATGAGCGGTCATTTCAGCGATTGCGTATATTTCAGACAATTGTTTAGAATGTTATTGTGCAATACAAACTAATACAAATTTTAAAGTTTTGTGCATAAAAGATTACGTGTTCAAGAAGGAACTCTTGCAGCATAAAAAAATTACAGCAAGGAGGAAGCAAGGATATGAATTCCATTATTCAAATGGATTCGGAGATCAACCAAGCTTATGCCGGTTTTGGCTTTTTCGATATCTACCATAGAGATAGTTTTAAACAACCTGCTCGTACAACATGGATTGACGGTTGGAAAATTGAATATATGGCAATTGCCGATCCTAAAACGATTCACAAAACACCGATTGTGATTGTTGGTGGTGCTTTCCAGAATTTTAATTCTTATAAATATTGTGTTGAACAATTGTTTGAAAGTGGTCCGGTTATTTTAATTGATTTACCTTCTATGGGCGCAAATCAGCAAATTACCAATCGGGACACAGGAGTATCAGCAGGTACTTTAGAGCTACCTGATTTGTCTAAAATGTTGGGACGCTGGTTAGATATTGTGGGACTACAAAAAGTTTCTGTGATGGGAATGTCTTTGGGGTCAGTGATTGCTTCTTGCTTTGCTTATCACCGTCCAGAATTAATGGATCGCATGATTTTAATGGGGGTTATGCAAAAGACCCGAAAAAGTTGGCGAATGATTTTGGAAGAGTCGCTCAAGCTCATGCAAGAAAACCGCATGGAAGAGTTTGGGCAAGCTGTAATTTTATATTTAGTTAATCATGCAAAATTAGATAAAACCCGCATGTCACCAACAGCTAAAAAATTATTTTTTAGGCAAATGGCTGAGTTTACGGGTACTGAGCGAGAACGTTATGAAATTAACTGTAATCGTCTTTTGCGGTTAACTGATGTACCCATTCCAGAGTGTAAAACCCTAGTTGCAGCAGGGCAGTACGATAGTTTTACTCTGCCTCATGAAAATGCGAACTTTGCTTTGCAATGCCCAGACATGGAATTTGCACTTATTGCAAACGCTGACCATGTGCCACAGCTCCAGCGCCGTAAAGAAACCATGAGTTTGTTCACTTCATTTTTAAAAGGTGAATCTATCCAAAATTTGGATGGCATTATTCCTATGACACGTGAACAAATGAAAAACATGGAGCGCCGTGGAGAAGAGCGAGTTCGAGTTTTGCAGCCAAATACGCAACTTACTCACCGAGAGTTTGATGTGCAGGTTTCTATAACGATTGTTGATGTCACATTCTTCGGTATGTATTTAAAAATGGATGATGTTTCGCAGCTTGATTTTGTGAATGACCATCCACGTGATTTGGCACTACATTTAGAAGATGAAGAGGGTAGCTTTGCAATTGAGTGCTTAATTTTTGAAAGTACAGAGCAAGGTATTCGAGCTTTATTTAAACATGGTAGTTTCGAACTTGCTGATCGTTTAAGCCGTTTTATTGCTCGTCAAAAACAAGCAGCTTAATAATATAGTTATAGATGGAAGCTCGTTGATGTCGAGCTTCCATTTTTTATATTGGTTATTTTATTTGCGCGTGAATAGTCCAGACCAAGTCACCTAAATGTTGCTCATGACTATCTTGAGAAGCTTGTCCAAAGAAAATTTGTGGTTGTTCCACGCTAACTTGATCGAACTCTGTATCTTTAAAAAAGTCTTCAACTTCTTTGGGACTTTTGAAGTGAAAACTAAACGAGCTTCGAGACATTAATTTCAATAATTTACTACTATTCCAGATGATGCTGGCAAGTTTGTTTTTAACTGGTTCAGGGTAGAGATCAGTTAAATAATGAAAATTTTTAAAAGAAGCGCCATAGTGAGCAATCGATTGAATCAGCTGTTTTAATAAATCTTTATCAAAATAATTAATTAAACCTTCACTAATCACAACCAGTGGGCGGTTCGGGTCAAATACTTCAAATGCTTGTGCAAAAGCTTCGGTAAATAAATCAACTGATAAAACTTCAGGTGCATTGTTTTCAATTTGCTGTAACGCATTTTGTTTGGTTTGTGCCATATCGGGCAAATCAAGCTCCCGATAGGTAATAGAAGGGTAATGTTGTCTAAACCACCAGCCACGTGGCGACAAGCCACATGCTATTTCTAAAACTTGTAAATCAGGGTTTTCTTGAATGAGTTGTTCTAAATGATGATCAAGCATGGTGTGGCGTTGTTTGAGCGTCGTACGCATGCTACCGCCGACATATTTCTCTGCCCATGATTCTATCGGATGAACCAAATATGCCAGTGATTTGCCTTTGGTTGTGGCAAATACTTCGTGTGAGATCCCCATTTGATACCAGATGTAGCCTGTATAGTGGGCTGTAAAAGAGATGTGGCGGTGTTTTGAAAGTTGTTGTGTCATTCGTCCTGAACTCGGTTTATTGTTTTTGTGTGATCTTCATTATTTATAAAAATGAAGAATTTTTACTGCATTGATGTTGAATGAACCTGCATGACGGAGTCCTGTCAATTAGGTTAGCATTTTGGGATGAACTTTCAGTTGGAGTTACTTTTCTTTCGGGAAAAGTAACTCCAACTGAGGTCCGAATAGCAAAGATTAATTATCTTTGCCGTACCGTAAAACGAAAGCTATGCTTGAGTAAATGCTACGCACTTCGTTTGTCTTGCGCAATGCGAAAGCGCTAACGCTTTTGCATTGCTCAGGTTGCGTATGACTTAACCGCGTATCAGATAGTGAATAGGTTTTTGTAGCCAATTAAAATTTTTACTAACTTAAAACGAATTTTTAAACTCTTCAATGGCTGTTTTGACAGCTTGCCACTCATTTCCAAGCGATAAAGTTTCACCGATCTGAGTTTGTGGAATTTGGCCACGCATGCGTTCTAAACGCTGTTGATTTGGCAGTGCTAAGTTTGTAATACCTTCGAGCGCTGTACAGGCTGCACTACGGTCATTACATACCAGCCCCATGTCACACCCAGCCGCTAGAGCAGCCTGAATACGAGCATCTGCGCCACCTGCTACACATGCAGCCTGCATGCTTAAGTCATCAGAGAAAAGTACACCATCAAACTTCAAACGCTTGCGTAGAACTTCTTGAATCCAGAAAGGTGAAAAACCTGCTGGATTTGGATCAACTTGATCATAAATCACATGTGCAGGCATGAGTGCATCTAGCTGAGGCATAAGCTTAATGAAGCTTTGCATATCATGGTTGTAAATTTCGTCATAGCTACGACTGTCGATTGCAGCAGCAACATGAGAGTCAGCTTTTACTGAACCGTGACCCGGGAAGTGCTTGCCTGTATTTGCCATGCCGGCTTTTTTCATACCTTGCATAAATGCGCCTGCAAGTGGGGCAATATCTTCAATATTTTTAGAGAAGCCACGGTCGCCAATCACGTCACTAATTGCATTAAGATCTAAAACTGGTGCAAAGCTAAAATCGATGCCGACTGCAAGAACTTCTGTTGCCATTAACCAACCGCACTGTTCAGCCAGCTCAAGTGCTTTTTGAGGTTGAGTTAAATATAAATCCCCAAAACGGCCCATGGCTGGTAATAAGGTAAAACCTGATCTTAGGCGTTGAACTCGGCCACCTTCTTGGTCAACAGCAATCAAAATATCTGGGCGAATTTGACGCATATGGTCGGTTAAAGCACGTACTTGTTGTGGAGATTCAATATTTCGTGCAAATAAAATCATGCCACCGACTTGCGGAGCGCGTAATAGTTCAATATCTTCTTGAGTAAGTTCTGTGCCGGCGATGTCCAGCATCAATGCGCCAATCATATTGGTTCCATTTGAATTTTGATTGAAAAACAATAAGCGAATTTTGCAATGTTTTGCTACATTTTGTCAGTACAGAATATGATAAAACTACACGGTATAAACAATTTAGTTGGTTAAGATTTTGAATCTGCTTAGTTCATATCGAAAACAGAGCGTGTAAGATAGGAACACCCAAGGAAGTATTAAAAATTTATGAAACTTCAAACTATAGCTTGTGCAGTAGCGATCGCGACTGGCGGTTTATTCTTCTCTCATACGATGAATGAAGCGAGAGCGGCAACCAATACTGCTGCGGTTTCTCAATCAATCCAGCCAACGCAAGAACAGGCTTTGGTGGCTCGCCAACTGGCAACTTTAGTTGATCGTCAACATTATTTAAATATGCGTCTGGATGCGACCACATCAAATCGTATTCTGGATATGTATTTAGATAGCCTTGATCCAGATCACTCATTATTTCTAGATTCTGAAGTTCAAAATTATAAAAAACTATATGGTTCAAATTTTGGTGCTTCATTAAAAGCGGGGAATTTAACTGGACCGTTTGCAATTCATCAGCAATATCGTGAACGCTTAAAACAATTTTATGAGTTCATGTTAGCTGAGTTAAAACAACAGCAAAATTTAAAGCAGCCTAATAGTTATATTGAAGTTGATCGTGAAAAAGCGCCGTATTTTAAAACGACTGCTGAGCAACAAAATCACTGGCGTAAAATGCTGGTTTCTCAGTTAATTAATTTAACGATTAGCCGTGAAGAAGAGCAGGCGAAACAAAAAGCGCTTAAAGAAAATCCTTCACTTGCTGATGGTCAGGACTTAACTGGCCCAGAAGATTTAACGCCAGCTCAAACGTTAACTAAACGTTATACGCGTCAGCTTGAAAGAATTAGTCGTGTGAAAAGCGATGACGTCTTGGACAAAACATTAAATGCAATGTTGGCGACCTATGATCCACATAGTAACTATTACCCGCCAATTGATGCGATCGAACTGAATCGCCAAACTACCTTGCAACTTGAAGGTATTGGTGTGTCGATTCGTCCAGAACGTGGCAACGAAGATTACACCAAGATTGAAACCATTGTAGAGGGTGGTCCTGCAAGTAAGTCTGGCCAAGTGAAATCAGGAGATCGAATCATTGGTGTCGCCCAAGAAGGCGAGAAAATGGTTGATGTAATCGGTTGGACAAGTTCTGAAATTGTTGGGCTTATTCGTGGTAAACGCGGAACAAAAGTCACATTAAAACTTCTTGGTGCTGGTGCATCAATGAGTCAGGCACGTAATGTGACTTTAGTACGTGATGTTATTCAAGAAGAAGATGCTGGTGTTCGTTCGCGCACAGTTGAAGTGACACGTGATGGCAAAAAGCATGTGTTGGGCGTAATTGAAATTCCATCATTCTATTTTGACTATCGTTCACGTCGTGCGGGTCAACAATACCGTTCAGTTTCTGAAGATACTGCAAATGCTTTCGAAGCACTAAAAGCGAAGAAAGTAGAAGGTATTATTATTGACTTACGTAATGACCCAGGTGGCTCATTAGAAGAAGTTGCACGTATGTTGGGGCAGGTGATTAAGTCTGGCCCGGTAGTACAAATTCGTGATGGCAATGGCAACGTAAGCGTGTTTGAAGATAACGATGGCGGCCAGCAAATCTATACAGGCCCACTCGCGGTATTGGTGAACTTGGCATCTGCATCGGCAAGTGAGATTTACTCTGCTGCAATTCAAGATTATGAGCGCGGTATTATTATTGGTAGTACAACCACTGGTAAGGGTACAGCTCAGGTACAACTTGATACTCTTGCATATGGTCAAGCGACTTTAACTCAGCGTAAGTTCTATCGTATTACTGGTGGTAGCACACAAAATAAAGGTGTAGTGCCAGACATTAAACTCGTCGATATCTATAACGAAGAGTTTGGTGAGCGTAAATCGAAGAATGCGTTGAAGTGGGACACAATTCCTACTGCACCATTTAAACGTGAAGGTTCTGTTCAGCCTTATGTGACAAAGTTGTCCCAATTCTCTGAACAACGTGTTGGCAATGACGCTCAGTTTAAATATCTAAATAAACGTACTGCGATTGCTAAGGTGACGAGTGATCAAAAACAAGTAGTACTTGATATTGATAAGCGCCGTGCTGAATTACTTGGCTTAGAGAAACAAACTTTAGATGCAGAAAATGAACGCCGTGCTGCAACGGGTCAAAAGCCTTTTGCAAACTGGGAAAGCTATCAAGCTTCATTAGATGCTCTAGCTGAATCTCGCGCTAAAATGAAAGCATCGCAACGTCCAGCGTTACCAGAAGAAGAAACTTTTGTGACTGAAGCTGCTAATGTACTCATGGATTATGCAAAATTGCAAAATCGCTAAGAGTTACTAGAATTTAAGAAAAAGCATGCTGTCATCAGTGTGCTTTTTTTATTTTTCATGTCAGTAAACTGTCATGCATTTATCATCAAAATGTCAAAAAAACTGCTTAATCTTTAAGCATGAAAATAAATACATTGATGGATGGCGCTATGCAAAGTTCATATGCGACAGCACTATTAAAACAACAGCAACTTCCTGAAAGCTTCCAATTCTTTTTTAAACAAAAGCAGCAGCTATCTAATGCACATTCATTGCATGATTTGGTGCGTCCACGTTTAAAAATTGCGATTGTAACGGAAACTTGGCCACCCGAAATCAATGGTGTGGCACTATCATTATTACAGTTATGTCAAGGTTTACAAAAACAGGGGCATAAGATTTTACTGATTCGCCCCGAGCAAAAAGCGAAATGTCATGACTTTATGCCAGAGCAAGAATGTCTGGTGATGTCGCAGGCGATTCCAAAATATCCAACTTTACAATTTGGTTGGCCACAATATTTAAAAGTATCGAAAGCTTTTGAAAAGTTTGTGCCAGATGTTGTGCACATCGTGACTGAAGGGCCGTTAGGTTTAACCGCCATGCAGGCTGCTAAGGCAAAAGCTATTCCTGTTTCGAGCGGCTTTCATTCGCCATTTCAAGACTTTAGTCGTTTCTTCGATTTGGCTTTTTTAGTCAAACCGATTCAAAAATACCTGTGCTGGTTTCACAATAACACTCAAGTGACCTGTGTGCCGAGTAAAGATACTCAAGAAGCATTACGCGGTTTTGGTATTACTTGTCCACTGGTTGTCGTTGGGCGTGGCGTAGATACGACCAGATTTTCACCGAAGCATCGCTCTGAAAATTTGCGAAAACAATGGGATGCTGATGAGAATACTCGCGTTATGCTTTATGTGGGGCGTTTGTCTCCCGAAAAAGAAGTGCAAGTAATTATTGAAAGTTATGCGAACCTACAAACCATTCAGCCAAATAAAACTAAATTGGTTATTGTAGGAGATGGCCCAGATTTTGCTCGTTTAAAGTCACTACCTGAAGCGAAGGGTGTTATCTTTACCGGAAGTCTGAGAGGTCAAGATTTGGCGGCTGCCTATGCGAGTGCAGATGTATTCGTATTTGCGAGTCAAGTTGAAACGTTTGGTAACGTAGTTTTAGAGGCAATGGCAAGCGGTTTACCAGTTATAGCGTATGATTATGCATGTGCACATCAATACTTAACACATGGTGTGAATGGCTGGTTAAGCCCACTTGGACAAAAAAACCACTTTATACAACAAATTTATCAGCTTCCTTCAGTACAACAACTTAGAGAAATGGGCGTACAAGCCTGTCATAAAGTACAGCAAAGCGGTTGGCAACTTCCGGTTCAGCAATTGGAGCAGGCATTTTATCAGGTAGTGAAGGAGCCCTCGTTGGACTTCACCTAAGTATCCTAAGATAGGAGAATGACCATGAAATTTAAGAATGCAAAAATAAAAATACTCGATTTAGATTTGAGAGGCTGTTTATATCTGAATAATTTCTCTCACTCACAGCGTGTTGCCCTTTTTTTCAAAATTATCAGTCGTGTTGGAGATGGTCCATTTTGGTATCTAATGTTGGCAATCGTGTGGGGTATGCAAGGCATTAACTATAGCTTGCAAATCATCTACTTGTTATTAGGTGGTTCTGTTGGCACAGCAATCTATAAATTTTTAAAACACAAAACAACGCGACCACGTCCTTATCAGGTGCATCAGGTAATTGTACTTGGTGAAAGACCGCTTGATCACTTTAGTTTTCCATCAGGTCACACGCTTCATGCGGTCATGGTGACAATTGTATTGGGTTACATCCAGCCAGTTTTGCTTGCTGCCATGTTCCCATTTATGGTGCTTGTCGCTTTGTCTCGGATGGTACTGGGCCTTCATTATCCAAGTGATGTGATTGTTGGTGCGCTAATTGGTGCAGCGGTCGCGGCTACGATTATTTTTGTGGCGCCATTATTGAACATCGCTTTATAAGTATCGGTAATTTTTATCAGCTTAAGCTATCGATTAAGTTTGTGGATTTGCTAAAGTACACAGTTCGTGATTTAGCAGATTAAACAGATAGGAGCCGCTATGGGCTTACGTTGGACAGATACGATTGATATTGCCATTGAATTGTCAGAAGCACATCCAGAAGTTGATCCGCAATGGATCCGTTTTACCGATTTACATGCATGGGTGTGCGCATTGCCAGACTTCAGTGATGACCCAAATAAATCGACAGAAGGATTGCTAGAAGGTATTCAGATGGCCTGGATAGACGAAGTTCGCTAAAAACAGTAGAAAAAATCGCAACTTTTACACATTCAAAGCTGATTATTGCCTATGACATCGGTATAATGCGGCAAATTTTTTAAAGTTTAAATCTTAAAATAAAGGAGCCACTCATGGCTATTGAACGTACTTTGTCTATCGTAAAACCTGATGCAGTGTCTAAAAACCACATCGGTGAAATTTTTGCTCGTTTTGAAAAAGCGGGTTTAAAAATTGTTGCGACTAAAATGAAACACCTTTCTCAAGCTGATGCTGAAGGTTTCTATGCTGAGCATAAAGAACGTGGTTTCTTTGGTGACTTAGTTGCATTCATGACTTCTGGTCCAGTTGTAGTATCTGTTCTTGAAGGCGAAAATGCAGTTCTTGCACACCGTGAAATCTTAGGCGCTACAAACCCTAAAGAAGCTGCTCCTGGTACGATCCGTGCTGACTTTGCTGTAAGCATCGACGAAAACGCTGCTCACGGTTCTGACTCAGTTGCTTCTGCAGAGCGTGAAATTGCTTACTTCTTTGCTGACAACGAGATCTGCCCACGCACTCGTTAATCGAAAGCATTCAAACCAGATAAGTGGTATACTACTTATCTGGTTTTTTTATTCTCTTAAGAGAATATTGTTTGATTCTTGAACAATATCTTCAGTTTTTTGACATGGTTTAGGTAAATACACATGAGTTCTGCAGTGGTCGTTTCATCTGAAAATCTTGATGGACAGCAGCAATCTTCGTCCACGCCGGTAATCCCTGCTGCCGAAAATAAAGTGAATTTACTCGGCATGTCTCGTCCTGAGTTAGAAAAATTCTTTGAAGATATTGGTGAGAAGAAGTTTCGTGCCGGACAGGTCATGAAATGGATACATCAATACTTTGTTACTGACTTTGCTGAAATGACCAATATTTCAGGCAAACTACGTGCGAAGCTTGAACAGATTTGTGAAATTAAAGCACCTGAAGTGGTTCACCGTCATTATTCAAAAGATGGTACACGTAAGTGGGTGTTTCGCGTAGGTGAGGGTGCAGGTTCTTTAGTTGAAACTGTATTAATTCCTGCCGAAGATAAAACTGGGTTACGTAAAACGCTTTGTATTTCCTCTCAAGTGGGCTGCGCATTAGACTGCTCATTTTGTTCAACAGGTAAACAAGGTTTCCAACGTGATTTAACGCCAGATGAAATTATTGGGCAACTCTGGATGGCAAACTATTCTTATATGGAAGAAGTGCCTGTTGCCGAGCGCGAACGTTCAGTGACCAATGTGGTTATGATGGGCATGGGTGAGCCATTGCTCAACTATGATGCTGTATTAAGCTCAATGCAGATTATGCTTGATGACTTTGCTTATGGTATGTCAAAACGTCGTGTGACTTTATCGACATCAGGTGTTGTACCAAAAATTGATCAACTTGCAAAAGATATTGATGTGGCTTTAGCCATTTCTTTACATGCGCCAAATGATGAATTACGTAACGAATTAGTACCTATTAATAAAAAATATCCATTGGCTCAATTAATTGCAGCATGTCAGCGTTATATTGCCAAAGATGGTAATGAAAGTACGCGTAAACATGTGACGATTGAATATGTGATGTTAGAAGGCGTGAATGATCAGCCTGAACATGCACAGCAAATGATTAAATTATTAAAAAATTTACCAAGTAAAATTAACTTGATTCCGTTTAACCCGTTCCCGCATGCGCCATATGGTCGCTCAAGCCGAAATCGTATTATCTCGTTCCAAAAAACTTTGTCTGATGCGGGATTTGTGTGTACGATTCGTCAAACGCGTGGTGATGATATTGACGCTGCATGTGGGCAGTTAGTGGGTCAAGTGGCTGACAGAACCCGTCGTGCTGAGCAGTGGCAGAAAAAAGTCACACAGCGACAAGAGATTTTGCGTACACAAGGATAAATTGAGGGCAGGCTTTGAGTATTCCAAAGTTAAAAACGGTCTTATGTATGGGGATTGCAGTTGCATTTCTGGCAGGTGGTTGCCAGACAACGCATACGCAAAAAAAAGACCCAGAGAAAGCGGTAAAGGTGCGTACACAACTTGCTGCTGAACATATCCGTTCGGGTGACTTGGACTCAGCAAAACGAGCTCTTGATCAAGCTTTAAGTGTAGATAGCCGCGATGCTACTGCAAATATGATGATGGGTATTTTGCTACAGCAAGAAGGTAGCAAACCCAATTTAGAAAAAGCAGAACATTATTTTAAACGAGCAATTTCATCTGAACCAGATAATGCTCAAGCACATAATAATTATGGTACTTATTTATATCAAATGGAGCGTTATAATGATGCGGTTGAGCAATTTCGTATTGCTGGCGCAACATTAGGTTATGACCAACGCTATCAGGCATTAGAAAATCTGGGGCGTATTTATTTAAAATTGGGTGATGTTGCGAATGCTGAAAAAACATTCAAACAAGCACTCCTTGCTAACCGCGACTCTTATATTTCAATGTTAGAGTTAGCGGAAATTTTTTATTTGCAGCAGCAGATTCCGGCTGCTACACAAATGTATGAGCAATATGTTCGTACAGTGGGGCAGAAAAATCAGGGTGCAAGAGCACTTTGGATTGGTGTAAGAGTGGCTCGAGCCAATGCGGATAAAATGGGAATGCAAGTGTTAGTAAACCAGTTACGTGCTTTGTTCCCGGAAAGTCCAGAATATCAACGTTATTTGCAATTACAGTATAGTACTGAGGCCGTATGGAAATAAATCCTAATTCACAGCAGCCAACTGGCTCAAGCTTACCGACTTCTGCTTTAGGAAATATTCAACGTCCTGGTGAGTATTTACGTCAAATTCGAGTTGCTCAGAATAAAGAGTTAGGGCAAGTTTCTTCAGATTTAAATATGCCGGTTAAGACCTTGACCGCTTTAGAGCAAGATGACTATAAATCATTGCCGGAAGCGACTTTCATTAAGGGTTATTACCGTTCATATGCAAAATATTTGAATACGGACGCGACGGCAATTATTCAGCGTTTCGATGAGATTTATGCAAATGATACTGGGCTGTTACCAAATCATGCCTTAAATAATTCGCCAATTAAAATCATGGGTAAACTCCCGGGTTCTAATAGTGATCGTAATAAGAAATGGTTAAAGCGCGCACTTCTTGCTGTTGTAATTCTTGCTGTTGTGTCATTGCTTGTTATGGGTGTCCAAAAATGGACTTCAAAGAAAGAAGATGCTGATTTACCTAAAGTAAATCAATCGAATGTTGAAGTTTTACCTATGCAAGGGGCTACAACCTCAACCGTGGGTGACCAATTGGTGTTAAACTTTAACCGACCAACTTCTGTTCATATTGTTGATGCAACAGGTAAAGTTTTGGCGACAGGTCGCCAGTCATCAACTTTAAACTTAACTGGTGAGTCTCCATTCCAGATTCGTCTTGATGATGCAACGGCTGTGTCATTAAGTCTAAACCAAGAACAGATTTCATTGTCTCCATATACGGTAAACGGTAAAGCAGAATTCCGTTTATCCCGCTAATACCATGAGTTGAGCGATACAATGATAGAGAACCCAATTAAACGTCGACCAACACGTAAAATCCGTGTTGGTTCGGTTTATGTCGGTGGCGATGCACCTATTAGTGTGCAAAGTATGACAAATACCGAAACTTGCGATGTCGATGCAACTGTTGCTCAAATTGAGCGTTGCGTTGATGCAGGTGCTGATATTATGCGTGTTTCGGTCCCATCTATGGAGGCTGCTGAGGCATTTGGTGCGATCCGTAAACGTGTTTCAGTTCCATTGGTGGCTGATATTCACTTTGACCATAGAATTGCTCTGGCAGTTGCAGACTATGGTGCAGACTGTTTACGTATTAACCCAGGTAATATTGGCTCAGACCAGAAAGTGCGTGAAGTCGTTGCTGCGGCGCGTCATCATGGCATTTCTATGCGTATTGGGGTCAATGCGGGTTCTTTAGAAAAAGATTTACAAAAGAAATATGGCGAGCCTACAGGTGAGGCGCTGCTTGAATCAGCACTACGTCATATTGATATTTTAGATCGTCTCAACTTCCATGAATTTAAAGTCAGCGTAAAAGCCTCAAATGTGTTTTTAACCATGGATGCTTATCGTTTACTTTCAAAGCAAATTGATAACCCATTACATCTTGGTGTGACTGAAGCTGGTATTTACCGTACAGGTACTGTGAAGTCAGCGATTGCTCTTGGTGGATTGTTGATGGAAGGTATTGGCGATACGATGCGTATTTCGCTTGCCGCCGAACCGGAAGATGAAATCAAGATTGGTTTTGATATCTTAAAATCACTTGGGCTTCGCTCTAACGGGATTAACTTTATTGCTTGCCCAAGTTGCTCTCGCCAAGAATTTAATGTTATTCAGGTAATGCAAGCATTGGAAGAGCGTTTAGAAGATATTCGTACTCCAATGGATGTGTCGGTAATTGGTTGTAAAGTAAACGGCCCAGGTGAAGCAAAAGAAGCTGACATCGGGGTTGTTGGGGCTGCGCCTCGCTCATTGGTTTATCGTAATGGTGAAAAAAGCCATTTAATCGATACCGATCAATTGGTTGATGAAATCGAAACTATGGTTCGTCAACGTGTCCAAGAGCTTGAAGAAGCTAAATCTAAAGAAATTATTCGTAGTTCATCATGAGTTCAATCGTCGCAATCAAAGGTTTTAATGACATCTTGCCAACGCAAACAGTAGCGTGGAGACGTCTCGAGCAACATTTAGCATCTTTAATGGATGCTTATGGATATCAACAAATTCGTTTGCCGATCGTTGAACAAACGGGTTTGTTTAAACGTGCTATTGGTGATGCTACCGATATTGTTGAAAAAGAAATGTATACCTTTTTTGACAAAGGCAATCCACCAGAGTCATTAACTTTACGCCCGGAAGGTACAGCAGGTTGTGTTCGTGCATTGGTTGAACATAATTTGTTGCGCGGTGCTACGCCACGTGTGTGGTATATGGGACCTATGTTCCGTTATGAGAAGCCACAAAAAGGACGTTACCGCCAGTTCCACCAGTTTGGCGTGGAAACTTTCGGTGTTGCGACTCCTGATATTGATGCTGAATTGATTATGTTGACCGCTCGTTTATGGAAACGTATGGGCGTTGCTGATAAGGTTCAGCTTGAGTTAAATACTTTGGGCGAAACTGATGAGCGTACAGAGTATCGTAATGCTTTAGTTGCGTTTTTAAACGAGCATAAAGATGCGTTGGATGAAGACTCACAGCGTCGTTTAACAACGAATCCATTACGTATTTTGGATTCTAAAATTGAATCTACTCAGAAAATTTTAGAAAATGCACCGAAATTACATGACTTCTTGAAAGAAGAAAGCTTGGATCATTTTAAGCAGTTACAAGATTATTTGACTGCTGCTGGCATCCAATTTGTCATTAATCAAAAATTGGTGCGTGGTCTAGACTATTACAACAAAACCGTTTTTGAATGGACAACAACTGCACTTGGTTCGCAAGGTACTGTATGTGCTGGCGGTCGCTACGACGGTTTAGTTGGTCAGCTAAAAGGTAAGGCCGATCAATCTGTACCTGCTGTTGGTTTTGCGATGGGTATGGAGCGTTTATTGCTTCTACTTGAGCAGGTTGAACAGGCTCAAGTTATACGTGATTGTGAAGTCTTCTTGGTTGCAGAACCTGCTTATCAAACTAAAGCTTTGATTTTAGCGGAGCAATTGCGTGACCAGTTAGAAGCTGCAAATAGCAGTATTCGAATCAAAACAGGTTCACAAGGCAGTATGAAGAGTCAGATGAAAAAAGCTGATCAGGCTGGGGCTGTTTACGCCATGATTTTAGGTGAGCGTGAATGGGAAGCACAGCAGCTTGCTATCAAAGAGTTAGCAACAGCTGAGCAGTCACAAGTTGCGCTGGCTGAGCTTGTACCATTCTTAATCGAAAAATTTACAAAATAAACTGAAACATCTGGAAAAGGACAATCACATGAGTGTAAGTGATGAAGAACAATTCGACAGCTTAAAGTCGTTCGCCAAAAAATATGGTTCTGCCATGATTAGCGGGATTCTCATTGCATTGATTGCCTTTTTTGGGTGGGAATATTGGCAAAAAAGAAATCTTGCGAGCAGCCAGACAGAAACTGCAAAAGTACAGCAGTTAATGGATGAGGCAAATGCAAGTGCTGATAATCCTAATGCTTTAACTTCGGTCACTGCATCGGCAGATAAAATCGTAAAAGATGATATCGATTCTGTTCAGGCGATACAGACTCAGTTTGTATTAGCAAAATTAGCCTATGAAAAACAAGACTATGCTGCTGCTGAAAAAGCATTGAAGAAAGTCGAAAATTCAAAAGTAAAAGATGAAGGTTTGATTCAGGTTGTAAAATTGCGTTTAGCAGATGCACAATTGGCGCAAAACAAATATGATGAAGCACTAAAAACCTTGTCTGGTAACGTCGATCCTGCATTTAAAGCAACAGTAGAAGAGTTACGTGGTGATATCTTTGTTGCCAAGAAAGATATTGATTCTGCTAAAAAAGCGTATCAGGCAGCATGGGATTCGTTACTGGAACGTAAACAAGAACGACAAATTTTACAAATTAAACTCGAAAGTGTTGGCGTTTTAGTTGAAGATCCACAGATTGAGCGCCCAATTTTGGAAACACAGGTGGAAGAGTCTTAATGAATCAGAAATTCAAACTGCCTTTGGCAATTGCAATCGCATCAGCTGTACTGGTGGGATGTTCTAGCAACAAAGTAAAAGAAGCAAAACCAAATCCACTACCGAAATTGACTGAGTCGAAAAAGACTCTAGTACCCGTGTTTTCGCGCAGTGTTTCTTCTACTGATAAGGCAGATCCGTTACGTTTGCAGCTTGATGCAAGTGAGGGCGTGGTCTTTACGCTTGACCCAAAAGGTGAAGTCGCTGCATATCGTGGTAAGCAACGTCTTTGGGAGAAAAAAGTCAGCAAATTAGGCTTGAGCTCTGGTGTTGAAGCTGCTGAAGGAATTGTTGTTGTTGGTAATAGTAAAGGTCAACTTTTTGCTTTAGATCAGGCAACAGGTGAACAAAAGTGGACTGCGCAGTTATCTGGTGCACTATTAAGTCCTTCTTTAGTTCAGTCTGGACGCGTTATTACCATTGCAAACGACGGTACTGTATTTGCGCATGATGCTGGTTCAGGCCAACAAGTTTGGGCTTATAAATTACCAAATGTCCAATTTAGTTTACGTGGTCAGGCCTCACCGGTGAGTCTTGACCCGCGTACTGTATTAATCGCATCTGCGAATGCGTATGTTTATGCAATTGATACGATTAGTGGTATTCCACGGTTCCAACGCCGTGTTGCAGTAAGTGAAGGCCGTTCTGATATTCAACGTTTGATTGATATCGATGGTGATCCTACTGTTGCTGGACAGTTTATGGTAACGACTAGTTTCCAAGGGCAAGTGACTGTAACTGATCTAGCTTCGCAACGTGTAGTTTGGAGTGAAGACTCAAGCAGCACGAAGCGTCCAGAAGTTTATGACAATAAAGTATTTGTTTCATCAACTGATGGTAAGTTAACTGCTTATGATTTAACGACAGGCGAACAAGTTTGGCAAAATGATAGTTTATTAAACCGTCATTTAAGTAACCCTGTTGTGTTGGGATCGGATCTTATTGTTGGTGATTTAGATGGCGTATTACATCTTGTTGATCCTGCAACAGGTAAGTTGATTGGTCGTTCAAAAACAAGTGGTGAGGTCAATACATTACGTGTTCTTGAGAACCAACTTTACGTTTCGACCAGAAAAGGCGATTTAAGTATTTGGCAGAATCGTTAATTTCGTTTGCTTGTGCTAAAATAGCCGCTTAACAAATTACGCTGTTAAAAAATATCGGGGTGTTTGAATTAAATCAGTTCAAAGCCCCGTCTTTTATTATGGTCATATCTGACCTTAAAATATATCTCCTGTATTGTTTCTAATGCTCATGCCATGAGATATGGCTGGTCTTGAATTAAGGTTATTGTATGAAACCCGTTATTGCGCTCATTGGTCGTCCGAATGTCGGAAAATCAACGTTATTTAACCAGATTACCAAGAGTCGTGATGCACTTGTAGCCGACTTCGCGGGTCTGACTCGTGACCGTAAATATGGTGATGCGACTTATCAAAATAAGTCTTTCATTGTTGTTGATACTGGTGGTATCGGTGAGAGCGAAGGCGGTATTGATAACTACATGGCCGAGCAGTCAAAAACAGCGATCAACGAAGCAGATATTATTATTTTTGTGGTTGATGCTCGTGCTGGGTTGTTAGCTTCTGATGAGCAAATTGCTCGTGAACTACGTACTTTAGGTAAGAAAATTTATCTTGTTGCGAACAAGGTAGATGGTGTTCATGCCGAAGCAGCTTTGGTTGAATTCTACAAACTTGGTATGGGTGAACCATTACAAGTTGCCGCTAGCCATGGTCGTGGTGTACAGCAAATGCTGGAAGATGTACTTGCGGAAGTTCCAGAAGATGAAAATCCTGAAGAACATGACAAAGATACTGGCTTACGTTTAGCAATTATTGGTCGTCCTAACGTTGGTAAGTCAACACTGGTCAACCGTTTGCTTGGTGAAGACCGTGTAGTGGCATTTGACCAACCAGGTACAACTCGTGACTCGATTTACATTCCTTTTGAGCGTGAAGGCCGTAAATACACTTTAATTGATACAGCAGGTGTGCGTCGTAAAGGTAAGGTTGATGAAATGATTGAGAAGTTCTCAATTGTTAAAACTTTGCAAGCAATGAAAGATGCACATGTTGTCGTAGTTGTAGTCGATGCGCGTGAAGGTATTGTTGAGCAAGACTTGCATTTAATTGGCTATGCGCTTGAAGCTGGTCGTGCCATGGTTATTGCCATCAACAAATGGGATAACATGTCTGAATATGACCGCAAGCAATGTAAGCTTGATGTTGAGCGTCGTTTTGACTTTATTCCATGGGCAAAAATCCATTTAATTTCTGCTTTACATGGAACTGGGGTAGGTGATTTATATCCTTCTATCCACCGTGCTTATGAGTCTGCGAACTTAAAAGTATCACCAGCTAAATTGACTCAAATTTTGAGTGATGCGACAGAAGCTCATCAACCGCCAATGATTAGCGGTCGTCGTATTAAAATGCGTTATGCGCATATGGGTGGACAGAACCCACCAACTATTGTGATCCACGGTAATAAGGTTGATAAGACACCTGCTGATTATCGTCGTTACTTGGAAAACGTATTCCGTAAAGTATATAAACTTGAAGGTACGCCAGTTCGTATTGACTTTAAAACTTCTGAAAACCCGTTTGAAGGTCGTAAAAGTCAGGTTGATGAACGTACTGCTGCACGTCGCCGTCGTTATATTCAGAAATTTAAGAAAGCAGAGAAAAAATTTAACCGTTAAGTTTTTTACTGTTCAAAAACCCAAAGTTTTCTTTGGGTTTTTTTTGCAAATAAATGAGCTACTCCGAAGAGTTATGAAAAAGTGTGAGTGATAAACGTAATTTTTTGTAAATTTTATAACGAATGCTATAATCAGCATCTTTATAAAATAATTTATATTTCGACAGAATAACGCGGCTTAGGGTTCATTTTTTAGCATGGTAACATTACATCTTGCTCAGCTTATATTTACACATGCTCAGCCTTCCTATGCGGCTCTCGACTGCATCCCAGCTATGCAGCGTAGACGTTTATCACCATTGGCTAAACTTGCTTTAAATAGTGCGATCGGTGCATTAGAAAGTAATAAGGCTGATTATATTGTTTGGGTATCAAAATATGGTGATGAGGCAAAAACGTTAAATATCTTGCAAGACGTTTTAAATGATCAAACTCCATCGCCAACACAATTTTCAACATCTGTTCATAATGCAATTTCTGGTCTCTACTCGATTTTATGTCAGGATGATACTCCCTCTACCAGCTTAAGCTGTTCATGGACTGAAGGTTTGATTGAGGCTTATGCACTTTTAAAGTCAATGCCTGAGATTAAGCGGGTCTTAGTCGTCGCTTATGATGAGCCATTACCTAATATTTATGCTGAGGCAATCAATTTTCCTGCCTATGCGATGGCTACTGTTGTTACTTTAGAGCAACCTAATTTACAAATTACTGCGTGGACGCATATAGATGAAGCAGATGCTCCTGCTTTTGCTCATTTTTGGCAGGATGCTGACCAGTTAACATCTGCATTTGGGTGGAACAAATGCTAAATCTTAAAAATCTCAAGCAAAAAAGTAATTATTGCTGGCGTGTGGCTGCTACTGGCTTTAGCTTTGCCAGTTTTGGGCTGGGTGGTATGGCAATTGCCTCAGTGATTGCACCCGTACTCAATGCAACTACTTCTGATCCGCAAAAGCGACAGCAACGTGCGCAAAATGTGATTAAACATAGTTTCAAAGGCTTTACCGACATGATGGTCAAACTCGGCATCATGACTTATTCGGTAGAGGGGCTGGAAAAACTACAAAATAGTCGCCAAGAGCTGGTGATTGCCAATCATCCGACTTTGATTGATGTTGTAGTACTAATTGGTATGATGCAGCAGGCTAATTGTGTCGTGAAGCAGTCTCTTTGGTCGAACCCATTTACCAAAGGACCCGTACAAAGCGCAGGTTATATTTTAAATGCAGGTTCTCAGCAGTTTGTTGAAGACTGTGTAAAGCGTCTAAAAGAAAATAATGCGGCTTCTCTTTTAATTTTTCCGGAAGGAACGCGCACTGAAAAAGGGATGACCCTAAACGAGTTTCAGCGAGGCGCAGCCAATATTGCCATTCGTGCAAATGTACCAATTCGCCCAGTAATTATTACTTGTACACCATCAACTTTAACCAAGAATGAAAAATGGTACCACGTACCATCTCAACCATTTCATATCGAGGTCAAGGTATTAGATGCTGTGCAAGTATCAGATCTGTTAGATGATTTAACAGTAGGACCTAAACAAGTTCGTCAGTTAAGTCGTAGTTTTTATAAAATTTTTGATGAAGAGTTATCTTGAAATGAGCAATCTTGCTGATGAACTAAAGCAAATGATTATTGATGTTCTAGCACTAGAAGATATTACTATTGCCGATATTGATACAGAAGCTCCATTATTTGGAGAAGGTTTAGGATTAGACTCGATTGATGCACTTGAGTTGGGACTGGCTTTGAAAAAGCGTTACAACATTCATTTAAATGCAGAATCAGATGAAACCAAACAGCATTTTAAGTCAATCCAGAGCTTGGTTGCTTTAGTTGAAGCACAACAGAAGTCATAAGGAGCATGATGATGTTATCTCAAGAGCAAGTACTAACTAAACTCCGCGAATGGATGGAAGATTTGTTTGAAATTGAACCGGAGACTGTTCAACTCGATTCGAACCTTTATTCTGATCTTGATGTAGACAGTATTGATGCGGTCGATTTAGTTGTAAAAATTAAAGAGTTAACAGGCAAGCAAGTAAAGCCTGAAGACTTTAAAAATGTGAGAACCGTACTTGATGTGGTGACGGTTATTCAGAATATGACTGCTGAATGAAGTTTATTCTTAAAGGGATAATAACGGCACTTTTTGTGCTGTATCCCTTTATTGTGGGCTGGAGTTTGACTCACGGCCAATTTGTCTGGGTGAGTGCTTTACTCATCGGGTTGGGTGTCGTCAGACTTTTTAGCAAAGGCAACTCGTTATTATGGCCATTAACGGGTTTTGCCATCGTTTGCGGTAGCCTGAGTTTATTGTCACATGACCATGCTTGGCTAAAGCTATATCCAGTGGGTATGAGTTTAGGTGCATTAATTATTTTTGCGCTGACGCTCATTAAGCCGCCGTCTATGATTGAGCGCTTTGCCCGACTTGTTGAACCTGATTTACCTGCTTCCGGCGTACAGTGGACCAGACAGGTCACTAAAGTTTGGTGTGTTTTCTTTTTTTGTAATGCACTAATTGCTTTAAGCACTGTGCTTTTTACCTCAACTCAGGTTTGGGTCATTTATAATGGCTTTATTTCTTATGTGCTGATGGGCATTTTTTTCCTTGGTGAATTTATTTTGCGTAAGCGACATCAGCGTTTACATTCTTCAAATCATTAATTAAAAATTATGTATTGCCACTTTCAGAAATTCATCGATTCAGCTCAGCCACTTTGTATAGACGGTACTCTAAACTCGACCAGTTTTAATCAATTTTGGCAAGATGTGGCATTACAAGCTGCTGCAATTGCTCAAATGGAAAATCTAACTTGGGCTTTATGGGAAGCAGATAGTTATGAATTTCTGGTTTTATTCTTTGCTGCTTTGTTAGCGAAAAAGCAAATACTTTTGCCACCCAATCGAGTGCGTGAATTAGAACAGGATTTTGCAGCAAAGCAAATTTATTTTTTAAAGCGTCAAGAAATTGGAGAAGTTGTACCTTTATCTTTAACCTTAGATGATACTTTTTTAGAGCAGGCTCAACTCTATTTTTATACTTCGGGTTCAACTGGGGAACCTAAAAAAATTCCAAGAACACTTAGACAATTACTTAACGAAGTCCAAGGGTTGAGTCAGAGTTTTAGCTTTGATGAACATGCAACTGCGATTGCAACAGTTAGTCATCAACATATTTATGGATTACTGTTTAAATTATTACTACCACTTGCTACAGGTCGAAGTTTTTATAATCCTCAAATGGCATTCCCTGAAGATGTGGTACAAGCCCAAAAACAATTAGAAACAATGGGGTTAAGCAATTATTTGATCTCAAGTCCTGCTTTATTAAAACGCTGGACAACCGATGTTATTTTACAACACTGCCAGATGGTCTTTAGTTCCGGGGGCAAGCTAGAAAGTGGTGTTCGTCCTTCACTAAATCGTCCGATTATTGAAGTTTTGGGAAGTTCGGAAACTGGTGGTATTGCCCATCGCGCTAAAGATGAAGATGCTTGGACTGCATTTAGTAATGTGGCTATTCGTATTGAAGACCAACAGCTTATGGTCAAGAGTAATCATGCCTTTGAGAATAGCTGGATTACCACAGGTGACGGTGCGGCATGGACAGATGCAACATGTCAGATCTTTAAGCTGCTGGGGCGTACAGATCGAATTGTAAAACTTGAAGAAAAGCGTTTAAGTCTAGATGCGATCGAGCAAAGCATTCAAGCTTTAGATGTCGTAAAGCAATGCCATGTATTGGTATTTGAACATGAGCAACGCCAAATGTTGGGTTGTATTGTTGTTCTAACAGAACAAGCTCGTGAGCAATTACAACAGCAAGGTAAGTCCGCTTTTGTCAGCCATTTAAAACAGCAATTGAAAGACAGCTTGGAAACGATCGCAATTCCACGTCAATGGCGTTTCCTCAGTCAATTACCACAAAATACTCAGTCCAAACTCAATAAAAACTATTTGAAAACTCTATTTAAGCCTATGTTGCAACCCGTGGTGCTGTCACAGTCTCAAAATTCAGATGATCACATTTGGGAGTTAGAATTTCCACCTGAGTTGGCTTGTTTTAAAGGGCATTTCCCAACACAACCCATTTATCCTGGGGTTGGGCAAATAGGCTTTTTACAACAATTTGCTAAATCAATTTGGTCTGATTTGAGCTGGTGCCAGGGATATGAGCAGTTAAAATTCCAAAACCTGATTCGCCCTTATGCTGTAGTACAACTCAAGTTTTCTCGAAAAGATCACAAAGTGAGTTTTGAACTACGCGATTCAGAACAAATTCTGGCTTCAGGGCGATTGTTATTTGCTTTGCAAACGGAAGTAGAGGGTTAAAAATGAAGACCAATTACGGTTTTGTTGTTCCGGTTTATAACCATCCACATTATTTAGCAGATTTAATTTCTTATCTGGACAGTTTTCATCTACCGATTGTTTTGGTCAATGATGGCAGTGATGCTGCATGTAGCCAAATTTTAAAAGGATTGGCAGAGCAATATTCTCAAATTCACTTAATTGAGCATGACGTGAATAAGGGTAAAGGTCAGGCAGTTATGACGGGACTACGTGCGGCCTATGAGCTTGGTTTAAGCCATGCATTACAACTCGATTCAGATGGTCAACACTGCTGGGATGACATTCCAAAATTTATTGAGCAGTCTCGGCAGCATCCCGATGCAATGGTAATTGGTCAGCCATATTTTGATGCCTCTATTCCTAAAAAGCGCTTATATGGCCGTTACATTACTCATTTTTGGGTGTGGTTAAATAGCTTATCTTTTGAAATTAAAGATAGCATGTGTGGTTTTCGCATATATCCGCTCGAGAGCACAATCAAGGTATTGAATAGTGCTAGATTTCAGCCGCGTATGGGTTTTGATAGTGAAATTTTAGTACGTTTAAAATGGGAAAATACCCCTTTTATTAATGTACCAACGCCTGTGGTTTATCCAGAGCAGGGTATTTCTCATTTTCATGCTTGGCGAGATAATTTAGGACTAAGCAAAGCGCATGCAACCTTGTTTATGGGCATGCTGATTCGCTTACCGAAGCTATTAAAACAAAAGCTGCAAGGTTAATTATGACAGATTCAGCTTCACCAAAATGGAACGACATTAAAGAGCGAGGTGGCATGTTGCCCCTTATGCTGATGTTGTGGTTTTATCGTTTTGGTGGACGTTGGTTATGCAAGTTGGTGATGTATTTTGTCATTATGTGGTATTGGTTATTTGCAGCCACAGCAAGACAGGCTTCTTTACTCTATTTACAAAAACTGCATCATTTTGCTGGATCACAGTCGCCGTTTAACCACCAACCAAATTGGACAAATAGCTACGCGCATTTCATGCAATTTGGTGAATGTATTTTAGATAAGATTGAGGGCTGGCTAGGTAATATTCCTGAGCAGGAACTGCAAGTTTTTGGACATGAAAACTTCTCTGAGCATTATCAAAAAGGCGCTCTAATTGTTGTTTCTCACTTTGGCAATATTGAATTGCTTCGGGCAATTAAGTCAGAGCATCCACAGAAAATTAATGTGCTGGTTTATCAAAAGCACGCGACAAAATTTAATGAGTTTTTGAAAAAAATAAATGATAAGGCAGATGTGTGTCTTTTATCAGTTGATGAGCTGGGTATTGAAACTGCCATGCTATTGCAAGACAAAATGCAGCAAGGTGAATGGGTTATTGTGGCGGCAGATCGAGTGCCTGTGCAGTCAGATCGTGTACAGCATGTTGATTTTTTAGGAGAGTCAGCAGCTTTCCCGCAGGGTGCATGGATTTTAGCAAATTTACTCAAAGTGCCTGTTATTGCGGTGTTTTGTTATCGAGTACAACAGCAGTTTCAAGTGCATATTCATTCAATTGCCGAGCAAATTAATTTACCGCGTGCTAACCGTATTGAAAGTATGCAAACCATCACTAAAACGTATGTTGCCGTACTAGAACAGCATTGTCTGCGTGCCCCTTATCAATGGTTTAATTTTTATAATTTTTGGACGAAATAACATGCGTGTGTTAACCGTAGGTGAACAACCACTGAGTATTGAAGATGTCGTTTCTGTAGCAAGGGGCGAATGTCAGGTTGCTTTACCAGAAACGTCTGAGTGGCGTGAACTGATTCAAAAAGGCGCTGATTTTCTCGATCAGCTCCTTGAAGAAGAAGGGGTTATCTACGGGGTGACCACGGGTTATGGTGACTCATGTTTGGTTGAAGTGCCATTACATCAGGTTAATGAACTACCGCTACATCTTTCACGCTTTCATGGTTGTGGTTTAGGTGAAGATTTAGATGTCATCACTGCACGTGCAGTGGTGGTGACGCGTTTATATTCGTTAGCTCGCGGTTATTCGGGTGTATCAATAGCACTACTTGAGCGCTTGGTTTGGTTGCTGAACGAAAATGTAATTCCAGTCATTCCCTCTGAAGGTTCAGTCGGGGCAAGCGGGGACTTAACGCCGTTGTCCTATATTGCGGGAACTTTAGTTGGTGAGCGTGATGTCTATATCGATAGACAAATTGTTCCAGTTGCTCAGGTGTATGCTGAAAAAAATATGCTGCCTTTAACGCTTAGACCTAAAGAAGGTTTGGCGCTCATGAACGGCACAGCGGTGATGACAGCAATTGCTTGTCTAAACTATAAAAAAGCAGAGCAGATAGCACTTGCTAGTACTTTAATTACTGCTCTAAATGTTTTGGCCTTGGAAGGTAATCCTAGTCATTTTGATGAAGTACTGTTTGCACAGAAACCTCATCCGGGACAGCAACAGATTGCCAAGCAATTACGTGACTGGCTGAATAGTGAAGTACAAACAGCACATCAAAGCCCACGTTTGCAAGACCGTTATTCGCTTCGTTGCGCACCGCATATTATTGGCGTGTTTGAAGACTCAAAAGTATGGTTACGTCAGTTCATTGAAAATGAGCTGAATTCAAGTAATGACAATCCACTGATTGATCCTGTAGGGATGCGTGTATTGCATGGCGGTCATTTTTACGGTGGACATATTGCACAGGCAATGGATAGCTTAAAAATTATGATTGCCAATATTGCTGATTTGATGGACAGACAAATTGCACAGTTGGTTGACCACAAAATGAATCATGGTTTGCCACGTAATTTAACAGGTGCGACAGCTGAACGTTTACCACTGAATCATGGTTTTAAAGCGGTACAAATTGGGGTGTCGGCGTGGACGGCTGAAGCCTTGAAAAATACTTTGGCAGCTTCAATTTTTTCACGTTCAACCGAATGTCATAACCAAGACAAAGTCAGTATGGGAACCATTGCTGCGCGTGATGCGAGCCGAGTAATTACCTTAACACAGCAAGTCATTGCAGCTCTTTGCTGTGCGAGTGTGCAGGCGATTCATCTGAAAGGTTTAACTACGCAGTTAAGTCCAACATTGCAGGCATTTATGCAATGGACCTTACAAAGCTTTGCATTTGTCGAAGAAGACCGACCATTACAAACCGAATTACAACAGATTGTTGATCGTTTAGACCAACTTGAATTGTTTAATCAACCAGAATTTATGGGATAAGGTGAGCCAATGCATGCAGATGTAATCATTGAAATTCCATTTCATGATGTCGATACCATGAATGTGGTTTGGCATGGACACTATTTAAAATATTTTGAGATTGCGCGCTGCAAATTGCTCGATCAATTTCATTACAACTATATGCAGATGAAAGAATCTGGCTATGCATGGCCTGTGATTGAAAGCCATGTTCGCTATGCATACGGTATTGAGTTTGAACAAAAGATTCGGGTTCGGGCCATTTTAAAAGAATGGGAAAACCGTTTGAAAATTGATTATTTGATTTTTGATGCTGAGTCAGGGAAACGTTTAACCAAGGGTTATACCACACAGGTGGCGGTGAATATTGAAGCTCGTGAAATGTGTTTTCAATCGCCACAGGTTTTGTTTGATCGCTTGAATGCATGGTCTGAGTTTCAACCGAAGAGGAATGCGTGATGTCTCAATTCATCAAAACTTTAGGTTTAGGTGCTGCTGTTTGGATGAGCAGTTTAAGTGCGGTCTATGCAGCGCCAACACAGATCACTCAAATTTTTCAGCAATTGTCACAGTCTCCTACGGTTCGTGCTGATTTCGAACAACAAAAAAAATTGCCATCGTTGAATAAAACTTTTGTATCGAACGGATCTTTGTTGTTCTCAAAATCTTATGGTGTAGCGTGGCAAATCAAACGACCTGTGCAAGCAGATTTGATCGTTACCCCAACCAAATTGGTACAGAAAACTCAGCGTACATTTAGCCAAATACAAGTTGATCAATCGCCATATAGTTCGGTCGCGACTTTATTCTTACAGCTCATGTCTGGTAATGAACAGGCCTTAGCAAAGAATTTTAATGTAGTGAGTGCGAACTATAGTCCAGCGGGTTGGAGCATGAGCTTAACTCCGAAAAGTAGCTTGTTTAAAAAGTTATTTGTGCGTGTTGATGCTCAAGGACAACAGTACGTCAACCAAATTGTGATTACCGAGAAAGCGAATAATTTAACGACCATTCGCTTTAGTCACCAGACTTCTCAACCGACGACTCTAACGGCTGCTGAGCATGCGATTTTCCAACTGGCAAAATAAGTTTACCGCGCTTTGGTTAATTGCTCTGCTACTGATTGCGGTGGGGCTTGGCGTGACGTGGCTGAATAAAGATATTCATATTCAAACTAATATTTTTGCGTTATTGCCTAAAGTTCAGCAAGACCCAGAACTTGCACGTACTCAGCAGTACATGAATGAGCAACTCAACAATAAAGTATTTGTGGTTGTAGATGCCAAAGATGAAGCTGCGATACAACAAGCGACGCGTTTTTTAAAAGCTCAAGCTAAGCAAAGCCAGTTGTGGCAACCGTTAAAGCCACAACTTGATTTTGATCATTTTGCAAAACAGTTATATCAACATCGAGCAGGTTTGTTGAGTGCTCAAGATCAAGCCTTATTGCAAAAAAAGGATTATGCTGCGCTGACTGAACAAAGTCTGATGCAGATGATGAGTCCAGGCATGCCTGTCACTGCTGAGTCACTTAAGCAAGACCCGTTACTGTTGTTCCCTCGTTATGCCATGCAGCTGGCAACCCCGTCACAGCAAGATATTGAAATGGAGCAGGGTTTTGCCACGATTCATCATGAGCAAGGTATCTCTCGGCTTTTCGTATTACAGTTGACGCAAAGCCCATACAATATTGATTATCAAGAACAGACCTCTACTTGGATTGAACAAACTAAGCAAAAGTTAGCGGCAATGGGATTAAAATCTCATTGGACTGGAACTATTTTATTTTCAAATTTTGGTACGCAATCGGCTAAACAGGAAATCTCAACTATTGGTGTTGGCTCGACACTAGGCTTAATTTTTCTGGTTTGGTTCGGCTTTCGATCATTGCGACCTTTGGCGACCGAGTTTATTGCCGTTTCGACTGGAAGCTTTGTGGCGTTTGCGGTCACGCATTGGGTGTTTGGTGAAATTCACCTGATGACATTGGTCTTTGGCGCAAGTCTGATTGGTGTCTGTGTCGATTTTTCATTTTATTTTATGGCGATGCAATCGCAGCATAGAACGCTTGGTGGTTTTCAAATTTTAAAACCGCTATTACCAAGTTTGTTTATGGGCTTAATGACCACGTTGGTTGCTTACATCTTTTTGAGTTTTACTCCGTTTCCTGGGTTCAAGCAGATTGCAGTCTTTTCAATTGTAGGATTAACTGCGGCGTGGATCAGTAGTGTTCTACTATTACCAAGATTACCTGCACTCAATGCCCAGCCAGCAATAAAAGCTTTATCGTGGATTGGACAAGCACGGTTATGGTTTCAACAGCGTGCCAAAATTCGTTATGGCTTGATTGCGGTCATTTTAGCAGTAGGTACGGCAAGTCTTTTCTATCTTAAAAGTAACGATGATATTCGTAACTTACAAGGTATGGATGCGAGCTTAAAACAGCAGGACCAAGCTGTTCGCGAGCAATTTGGCCAGCAGCAAAGTAGTGATTATTTTGTGGTACGTGCAGCATCTGCAAATGAAATGCAGCAACAAGAGCAGCAACTGATTGGGCAATTACAACAGTTGCAAACAAACGGAAAAATCAGTGCATTTCAAGCTTTAGGTCAATGGATTCCACCATTGGCAGAGCAGCAAAATAATCTACAACTATTAAGAAATATTCCAAAAGCGACTTTGCAGCAATATGCACAAAGTATGGGCCTAAATGTCACTGATGTTTTACAGTGGCAACAGCAACTAGCGGCACAACCGTTATTAGATTTTTCAGTATTTAAAGATCACCCTTTAGCTTTTTTACAACCTCAAGCCAATGAGCGATTAGTGATGGTGACAGGGGTGAAACAACCTGACGCGTTAAAGCAACTTCAGAATGAGCATATACATTTCCAGCAACCGATTACTGCAATGTCACAAATGTTTGCTGAACATCGAGTGCAGGCTCAACATCTTCTGATTTATGCCTTAATTGGTCTGGCAGTTGGTTTGGCGTTTATTTATGGACTAAGTTCGATTGTGCCTTTGGTCCTGCCAGTCAGCTTGGCTTTGCTGAGCACTTTTGCTGTTCAGGCATGGTTAGGTGTCGAGATTAACCTATTTAGTATTATGGCGACTTTCCTGATTATTGGGATTGGTGTCGACTATGCAATATTCTATCGACATGGACATGATCACCCGCAAGTCGTTGGAATGGCATTATTTTTATGTATGATGTCGACTTTACTTGGCTTTGGATTACTTTCATTTAGCCATACTTATGCAATTCATTGTTTTGGTTTAACGGTTTTATTCGGGGTTATTTTCTCGTTTATCTATGCGACTTTGTTAACGCCCGCAGATGAAAAACATATCGTGAATTTACAAGACCATTCATAATTTGAATAAATTAAAAAGGAAGTTGTGCTATGAGCACTATAGAAAAAATTGACGTCGTGATTATTGGGGCTGGGCCATCAGGTAGTTCTGCTGCTGCACTTCTTCGAAAAAAGGGCTATACCGTTACGGTCATTGAAAAACAGTATTTCCCTCGTTTTTCGATTGGTGAGTCATTGTTACCGCAGTCTATGACGTTTTTAGAAGAAGCTGGTTTATTAGAAACAGTCCGTGAACATGTTGAACAATACGCTTTTCAATTTAAAAATGGTGCGGCTTTTCTACGTGGCAAACAGCGTAGTTTTTATGACTTTACAGAAAAATTTACGGATGGTCCGGGCACAACTTGGCAAGTTCGCCGTGCAGATTTTGACAACTTACTAGCAAAACAGGCTCAAGCTTATGGTGCTGATATACGCTTTGGGCATGAGGTTTTAGATGTTGATGTTGCATCTGAACAGCCTGTACTTACAGTAATTGATGAAGAGCAACAGCGTTATCAGATTCAAACTAAATTCTTATTAGATGCGAGTGGCTTTGGGCGAATTTTGCCAAAGTTATTAGATTTAGAGAGCCCATCAAATTTTCCAGTACGACGTGCACTGTTTACCCATATTGAAGATGGAATTACAGATGACCCAGAGTTTGATCGTAATAAAATTTTAATTACTGTCCATGAAAAAGATCATCGCGCATGGTATTGGCTGATTCCATTTGCAGATGGACGAGCTTCTTTCGGTGTGGTGGCAGAACAAGACTTTTTTGACAAATACACGGTCGAAAATGCTGAAGATAATGAGCCTGAGGCAATGTTTAAGCGTATTTTGGCTGATGAGCCAAGCTTGTCACATGTCTTGCGCCGTGCAAACTTTGATACACCAGTGCGCACCTTGGTTGGTTATTCAGCGAATGTAAAACACTTGGCAGACCGCAACTATGCGCTATTAGGTAATGCGGGTGAGTTTTTGGATCCTGTCTTTTCATCAGGTGTGACGATTGCTCTTAAATCTTCAAGTTTGGCGGTTCCTTTGGTTGAACGAATTTTACAAGGTGAACAAGTCGACTGGTTAGAAGAATATGAAAAGCCATTACGCCGCGGCATTCAAGTATTTCGTGCCTATGTTGAGTCATGGTACGAAGGCGAGTTCCAAGATGTGGTGTTCTCGCAAAATCAGAATGAAGGCATTCGCCGTATGATTTCTTCATTATTGGCAGGTTATGCGTGGGATGAACAAAACCCGATCCATAAAAATGCCAAGCGTAGACTTACCACCTTGGCAGAATATTGTCGTGAAGGCTTGGCGCAAGAACAGGTACTTGAGGGATAACCATGCAACGCAAATGGGCAACGATATTACTCAGTAGCTTGATATTTTTAAATGGTTGTCAAATCATGCCACATGCCAAAGGGCTACAAAGTCCACTATGGCAGGCTCAGACTTATCAAAGACAAGATCAGGTTGAGGTCCAGTGGAAGCAGCAAAGTTTTAGCTTCTTGTTATATCAACAGCAAAAGGGTGCTGTACTGGATATGGTCGCTTTGAGCTTGACAGGCCAGCAATTATTTAAGTTACAGTTTGATGGGCATCGGGTTCATGTTGAACAGCGGGTTGATCAAATGCGTTTATTGCCTTTTGAGTTTGTGGTGCGTGACCTTTTGTTTGCGACATACCCTCAGTTTTCACATTTAGGGCAGCAAGCTGTAGAGATGAAACAACAAGCAGATAAGCAAGTTATTTATATTGAAAAACAACCTGTGTTGCAGCTTAAACAGGGGCAAGGAAGCATTGAATTGATTAATGAGCAAGTCCCTTATACCATGACGCTGAGTTCGATTGAGAACACATTACAGACAGAAGAAAGTCCTACGCCATGAAACATTTACCTTCAGAAAATGCAGCTCCAATGGCAGTAGGCATACAATTTAGTGTTGGTTTATCTGCATTAGGCTGCGAACTTAATCAAATTAAACAGGCATTACAACAGCCGCAGCAAACCTTGAGTTTGCGGGATGATTTAATCGCTAATCGTAATGTGTGGGTGGGGCAATATACGCATCCATTATGTTCGCATGTACCCGATGCTTTACAGTGTGTAGATTCACGTAATCTACGTTTTGCATTAACCGCATTATCTAAAATCGAAACAGAGTTAAAAGCTTATACAGCATCCTTTGAAAATAAACGTTTAGCCATTGTGGTAGGCACCTCTACTTCTGGTATTGCAGATAATGAATTATTACTTAAGCAATATTTTCAAGGGCAAATAGATCTATCGATATCACATTATCCTCAAGAAATGAGCTGTTTAGCGAAAGCATTACAGCAGTACTTAGGATGGGAAGGGCCTGCATATACGATTTCGACAGCTTGTTCTTCAAGCGCTAAAGCGTTAGCGGCAGGGCAGAGATTACTTCACGCAGACTTAGCAGATGTTGTGCTGGTTGGTGGCGTTGATACCTTGTGCAAGTTGACCCTAAATGGGTTTAATAGTCTAGAAAGTTTATCTGAACATATTTGCCAACCCTGCGGTGTAAGCCGTGATGGTATTAATATTGGTGAAGCTGCTGCGTTTTTTGTACTAAGTAAAGAACAAGCACCTGTCATGTTAATGGGGGCGGGTGAATCCATGGATGCATGGCATATTTCAGCTCCACATCCTGAAGGTAAAGGTGCTGCTTTAGCTATGCAACGTGCATTAGATATGGCACATATTTCCGCTCAGGAGGTGAGCTATATCAACTTGCACGGAACAGCAACTCCACAAAATGACGCAATGGAAATTAAGGCTATAAGACAAGTTTTTGGTAATTACCAAGTTGCTTTAAGTAGTACAAAACACAAAACTGGACATTGTCTCGGTGCAGCGGGTGCCATCGAAGCTTTTATTTGTGAGCAAGTTTTAAAAGATCAAAGTTGGTTGCCTTTACATCAAAATGTTGAGTTTGATCCAGATTTGACTGACCAAAACTATGTGCAAGATGCTGAACTAAAACAACCCATTCGCTATGTCATGAGTAATTCTTTCGCTTTTGGGGGAAGTAATATTAGTCTTGTTTTTGGAGTAAAACCCTAATGAAACTAGAGGCAATTCAATATATTCCTCATGAGCAACCGATGGTATTTATTGACCATTTAACGGATGTTGCTGAAGGGCGGGCACAAGCAGAACTCACGATTACACCAGAGCTCATGTTTTGTGAAGCGGAAGGATTGCCGACATGGGCAAGCATTGAAATTATGGCACAAACAATTAGTGCTTATTCAGGCTGGCAAGGCCAACAGTCAAAACAAGCACCAAAAGTCGGTTTTTTATTGGGAACACGTAAATTAAATTTACCCATCCCTTATTTCCCCTTAGGTTCACGATTGATCATTCAAATAGAGCAACAATATTTTCATGAAGGCCTTGGGCAATTTTCCTGTGAAATTCAATATGCTGAGCACTGCATTCAGGCAACGTTAAGTGTATTTGAACCTACAGAAACACCATTTGAATAACCACAAAGAATTAGGAATACATCGTGACAAGACGAATTTTAGTAACGGGTTCAAGTCGAGGAATTGGGAAAGCGATTGCATTACAGCTGGCAAAGGCTGGTTTTGATGTAACTGTACACGCGCGTTCACGTCAGGCAGAGGCTGAGCAAGTTGTACAAGAGATTCAAGCCTTAGGGCAAAATAGCCATTATCTAATGTTTGATGTAAATGAGCGCCAGACAGTTCAACAAATTCTAGAACAAGACGTAGAGCAGCATGGCGCTTTTTATGGTGTCGTATTAAATGCAGGTCTTACTCATGATGGTGCTTTTCCAGCATTAACTGATCAAGATTGGGATGAAGTTATTTCGACTTCCTTAGATGGTTTTTATAATGTTTTAAAACCACTCATCATGCCAATGATTCATTTACGTAAAGGTGGCCGTATCGTCACGTTATCTTCGGTTTCTGGGATTATGGGTAACCGTGGTCAGGTTAACTATAGTGCTGCAAAAGCAGGTTTGATTGGTGCGACCAAAGCCTTAGCACTCGAATTGGCGAAGCGAAAAATTACTGTGAACTGTGTAGCTCCTGGACTGATTGAAACCGAAATGGTGACAGATGAAGTCAAAGAGCATGCGCTTAAAATGATTCCGCTGCAGCGCATGGGACAGGTCGATGAAGTGGCGAGCGTAGTGAAATTCTTGTGTTCAGATGAAGCCTCGTATGTAACTCGACAGGTGATCTCTGTAAATGGAGGACTCATCTGATGAAACGTGTAGTTGTGACAGGAATGGCAGGCATTACCTCTTTAGGTGAAACTGCCGATGACATCTTTGCGCGATTTGAAGCTGCTAAAAGCGGTATTCGCTACATGCCGGAGTGGGAGCAATATGTTGACCTTCGGACCAAACTTGCTGGGCCTGTGGAAACATTTCATGTTCCAAAACATTTTAACCGTAAGGTTACCCGTGGGATGGGGCGTGTAGCGCTCATGTCTGTGGTTTGTGCCGAAACTGCTTTACAAAATGCTGGTTTGCTCGGGCATGAAATTTTGTCTAGTGGCGAAGCGGGTGTTGCCTTTGGGTCTTCTGCGGGTAGCGTAGATGCCGTGGGTGAGTTTGCAAGCATGTTGCTTCACCAGAGCATGAGTAAGATTAATGCCACCACTTATATTCGTATGATGGCCCACACCAGTGCGGTGAACATGACTGTATATTTTGGTCTAAAAGGATTAACTTTACCTACCTCAAGCGCATGTACCTCTGGTTCCATGGCAATTGGGCAAGCGTATGAAGCAATCAAATATGGCAAACAACAGGTCATGATTGCGGGTGGTGCAGAGGAACTCAGTGCGGCAGGTGCGGCAGTTTTTGATGTATTGTTCGCGACCAGTGGAATGAATGATCAACCTGAAAAAACACCACGTCCTTTTGATGCTAAACGAGATGGATTGGTGATTGGTGAAGGGGCAGGGTGTTTAATTCTCGAAGAATATGAACATGCCAAAGCACGAGGTGCTCATATTTATGCAGAAGTGATGGGTTATGGTAGCAATACCGATGGTCAACATGTAACTCGTCCTGAGTCAGAAATGATGGGACGCTGTATGGAGTTAGCGCTTAAAGATGCATCTGTAGAGGCTAAAGACATTGCCTATGTAAACGCGCATGGTACTTCAACTGATCAGGGCGATGTGGCAGAGAGCCAAGCCACTGCAAAAGTTTTAGGCTATAAACCAATCAGCTCTTTAAAGAGTTATTTTGGACATACGCTGGGGGCGTGTGGGGCTATTGAAGCTTGGTTAAGCATCGAAATGATGAATCGTGGCCGTTTTATTCCAACTTTAAATCTAGATGAAATCGACCCGCTATGTGGTGAACTAGATTATATCGTTCAGCAGCCGAGAAATTTGGATGCTGACATTATTATGAGCAATAACTTTGCTTTTGGCGGAATTAATACTTCGCTTATTTTTAAACGTGTTAAACAATAAGGAACACAACAATGTTAAATAAAAAACTTTTATTTGTAGCAATGCTAAGTGCGGGTTTTACTGCCACTGTTCAGGCTGGAGATGAAGTACATCAGTTGAATTTTAAAGAAGCTGTAGACCGTGCAGTTGCAGATGGGACTTTAGATGGTTCAGTAAAGTTTTATTTAAAGGGTACAAAGTCTGGCGGTAAAATTATTCAAAAAGATGCGGTGACGAATAAAAAGACCAATGGTTTTGGTAAGTCGGCAGCAACGTCTTGTGACTGGGTTTTGCGTTCAGCACTGATCCAAATGCAAAACAATGCTAAAGCACAAGGGGCAAACGCCGTTACCAATATTGTGAGCTATTTTAAAGCCAATGAAACAACGAGTACGACAACTTACGATTGCTATAAAGGCACCATGATGGCGGGTGTTGCTTTAAAAGGCGATGTCGTTAAATTTTAATAATTTCTAGTAAGGTTGAGATAATGTCTAAGCGGAAAATTGAAGTCTATACACAGGCATTATCTCAGCTTCTTTTAAAGTCTAAACAAGATTTTCCAGACTTCCGTTCATTTAATCATTATAAAAAACAACAAATACAGAGTGTCAGAAATCGACTGATTGCAGAGAAACTACAACTCAATTCAATGGAATTGGAGTTTGCCAAGCATGAACATGGAAAACCTTATTTATTGAATCACACTTTGCATTTTAATCACTCACATAGCCAACAATACTACGCTTTAGTCATGAGCGAACATGTTAAAGATATTGGCATAGATGTTGAGGAACTGGATCGAAATGTACGCTTAGACGCTTTAGCAAAACATGCATTTCATCCTGATGAATATGCAATGTGGCTAAGCTTAGAACAAGATAGAGAATATTGGTTCAAAGTCTGGACCATTAAAGAAGCCGTTTTAAAAGCTTCAGGATTAGGCATACGTTTAGATTTAAATACGTTAAATACTCAGGCACATCCTACCGATCATGGTGGAGTCTGTTCTCACCCACTTAATGGGACATTTGCTTATCAGAATTTTATTGTTGGCAATATGATATTAACTGTAGCATGGCGTTCAGAGTTATCTTGCCGTGGTTTTCAGTTTCCATCTATTCAGCTTCACTCACTTGATCTTTAATAATCTAAATAACACACATAAAAAAACCGCGTAATACGCGGTTTTTTATTAAAAGGAGAAGCTAAAAAATTAAGCTTGACCTTCAACAGCAGCAGCTTGAGCACGTTGCATATTCGCTTCAAACTCTGCATCAAAGTTGATTGGAGTAAGAAGTAACTGTGGGAAGCTACCTTTAGTTACTAAATCATTTACAGCTTCACGTAAGAACGGGAACAAAATATTTGGGCAGTATGCGCCTAAAATATAAGGTAAACGCTCTTCTTCAATGTTGTCGATCAAGAAAATACCTGATTGAGTTACATCTACAATGAACGCTGTTTCGTTGTCGTTATCGGCTTGTACCACAACTTTTAAAGAAACTTCAAAGTGAGTTGGGTCAATCTTTTCTGCAGCAGAAGAAAGATTGATATTAAGTTCAGGTTGCCATTGTTTAGTAAAAACCTGCGCCCCAGGAACCTCAAAAGAAATATCTTTTGTATAAATACGCTCTAAAGCTAATTGTGGTTGAACTTGTTGTTCTTCGCTCATTGTTTTTTCCTTAATATGGATGCGATGTTAAGCCAATAATTCGTCGAGTTTACCTTCACGCTCTAAAGCATAAAGTTGGTCAAAACCACCAATAAACTGATCGTTAATGAAAATTTGTGGGACAGTACGATGATTTGTGCGTTGCATTAATTCAACACGTACTTCGGGTGCTTCAACAGAAAGATTTACTTCTTTATAAGCAACACCTTTACGCTCAAGTAACTGTTTAGCACGAACACAATACGGGCATACAGAAGTTGAGTAAACAATGACATTTGCAGCCATGATAATTCTCCTTAAGCTTTCGGTTTGCTTTTAACAAGAGGTAAGCCTTGTGCTTTCCAGTTACTAATACCACCATCAAGACGATAGCTATCGTGGTGAGCAACTTTTTGCAAAGCACTTCCGGCAACTTGCCCCAAGTTGCAAATAAATACCAGTGGACGGTCACTTGCTTTTAATTCGTCAGCATGACTTGCGATTTGGCTATACGGAATATTGCGACTGCCACTAATGTGACCTTCGCGGAAATCTTTGCTATCGCGTAAGTCAATCAAAAGAGCATTTTTCGCTTTCACTAAAATACCAAGCGACTGTGGAGAAATTTTACGACCATTACGTTGACCTTCAAAAATGAAGAACAACACGATCAAGACTCCGAGCGTACCAAACAAAATGGGGTGATTCCCCATAAACTCTAACCAGCGTTCCACAAGTCACCTAAAAAATTAAAAAACAAAATTGACCTAGAGTATAGCGTATATAGATGGTGATCAAAATCACCACTTCAAGGGCAAATAGGGCAGAAAATCAGTTTTTTTGCTGTGCTTCTTGAATCTCGTCGATTAAACGCAAAAAGCTATCTAAACGTCGTGGCAAAATTTCACCCGCTTCAACGGCCTGTTTAAGCCCACAATTCTTTTCATGAGTATGTGTGCAATTACGGAATTGGCAAGATCCTAGATGTGCGGCAATGTCAGGAAAGCCCATACGAATTTTTTCTAAATCGAGATGCCAAAGCCCAAACTCACGAATTCCCGGAGAATCAATTAAGGCACCATTTTTACCGAAGTTGATTAAGCGCGTAGAGGTTGTCGTGTGTTGTCCAAGTGCAGAGTTTTCAGAAATAACATTAGTTTTTTGCTCTGCATCTGGAATGAGCACATTAATTAAAGAGCTTTTTCCTACGCCTGATTGCCCTACAAATGCTACGGTTTCACCATCTAAACGCTCAGATAAAGCAGAGATATCTCCCTTCTTAGACTGACAAATCATCACCTCATAACCCAAGGTTTTATATTCTTCTAATAGGGTAAGAATTGGGTCATTTTCAGTGAGTAAATCAGACTTATTGAGGACCAAAAGAGCAGGAATATTAGCGTCTGCACAAGCAACTAAATATCGATCAATTAACGTTGGAGCTGGTTCAGGAAGCGGTGAAAATACAATCACAATCAAACTGATATTCGCGGCCACTGGTTTAACTTTGTGATAGCGGTCAGGGCGGGTAAGTAAAGAGGTGCGTGGGTGAATGGCTGTAATAATGCCTAAACCTGTATTTGGGTCTGCCTGCCATTTAACACGATCACCAGTTACAAGTAACTCAAGATTAGTTCGAGTATGGCAACGCCAAACACTATTGAGCTCGATCGGCTTCCAGAATGGTTCTGGTTCTCCTTCGGCAACTTGTGGTTTTTCTGGGTGATGCTCAGGTACAGAGAGGGCCTGTACTTCAAGTTGACGGCCATAGTGTTGTACAACGAGTCCATCTAGATCCTGTGAAGTATCGATCTCTTCTTGGCGAGTTTTATGCTGTTTTTCAATACGACGTTGCTGTTGTTCAGTTAAACGACGCTTACGAATTAAAGCCATTCATATCCCAAAAAAACCATTGTTTGAAGACCGCAAAAATAGCATGAAGCAGCTATAGAATTACAGCGCGGAAGCAAGAAATTTGCTACTATTGATGTTTTTACGGCATTTTAGAACGTACATTCATGAGCAGTACTTTAAATACACGATTAATTTGGATTGATCTGGAAATGACCGGATTAGATACCGATAATGATCAAATTATTGAAATCGCAACAATTATTACAGATGATCATTTAAATGTACTTGCCGAAGGTCCAGTTTTGGCTATTCATCAACCTGATCGTATTTTAAATGCAATGGATGAATGGAACACTCGTCAACATGGGCAGTCTGGTTTGATTGAACGAGTTCGTCGCAGTAAATTAACAGCTCGTGATGCTGAGTTACAAACTTTAGAATTCCTAAAAAAATGGGTAAATCCAAAAGTTTCACCAATGTGCGGTAACTCAATCTGTCAGGATCGTCGTTTCTTACACCGTCTTATGCCTGAACTTGAGCAGTATTTCCACTATCGTAATCTTGATGTATCTACGGTAAAAGAGCTTTCAAAACGCTGGCGCCCTGAAATTATGAGTGGTCTGAAAAAAAATGCATCACATTTGGCAATGGATGATATTCGTGACTCAATTTCAGAGTTGAAATATTACCGCGAATATTTCTTTATTATGAATACTGATGGTAAAGATTGATTACGTTGTAGACGTGATATGAAAGGGAGGCTCATGCCTCCTTTTTTATTGCATAAAGGACATTGTTACAATAATGCCGATCGCCTGATTTGGCTTTCATATTCATTTTGCTTAAAATGATGTTTTAAATTTTTATTATAAAAAGAGAGCATTTATGCAAAGTAATAACCCGATACTGACGCGTGTTGAAACGGTCAGTGACTATAGTCAACCGATGACTGTGCAAGGTGCGATTCAAAAATCTGTTATGTTGACAGTCATTGCAGCTGCGGTGGGTGTCGCTTTATTTTTCTATGCAGCCTTTACTGCAAATGTTGGTATTGCTTACGCGGCCTCAATTGTGGGTGCAATTGGTGGCTTGGTTTTAGCTTTAATTACAACCTTTAAACCAACGACCGCGCCAACATTAGCAATTCCGTATGCCTTATTTGAAGGGGCTTTTTTAGGTGGTATTTCGTTTACTTTCCAGTTGAAATACCCAGGTGTTCCACTTCAGGCTTTATTAGCAACCTTTGTCACCACTTTGGTGATGTTTGGTTTATATAAATTCCAAATTATCCGCGCAACTGAAAAGTTTAAGTCAGTTGTAATCTCTGCATCTTTGGCGATCTTTATTGTATTTATCGTGCAGATGATCATGCGTTTAGCTTTTGGTTCAAGCGTTCCTTATATTTTTGAAAGTAACTGGTTAGGTATTGGTTTTGCTGCATTTGTCGCTGTCATTGCTTCGCTTAACCTGATTTTAGATTTTGATTTAATTGAAACTAATGCAGCATATCGTGCACCAAAATTCATGGAGTGGTTGTGTGGTATCGCATTACTTGCAACTTTAGTATGGATGTATATTTCTTTCTTACGCTTACTGGGCTTATTGTCTGACGACTAAGATTGAATTCATCTAGAAGTCGCTCCTCATCAGGAGCGATTTTTTTTCGTGCGATTTTTGAAAAAAGATGCATTATGCAATTTCGAAAACCGCCGAATATTGGCATTATGCTTGAAATTGTTTTGAGTGAGATCGGCATGACACAAGGACTTTTAGCAGGTAAGCGCTTTTTGATTGCAGGCGTTGCTAGTAAATTATCAATTGCTTTTGGTATTGCCCAAGCGTTACACCGTGAAGGTGCAGAGCTTGCGTTTACTTATCCAAACGAAAAATTAAAAAAACGTGTGGATGAATTTGCTGAGCAATTCGGTTCTAAGCTTGTGTTTCCATGTGATGTTGCTGTTGATGCTGAAATTGATAATGCATTTGCAGAACTTGCAAAACATTGGGATGGTGTAGACGGTGTTGTACACTCAATTGGCTTTGCACCTGCACACACACTTGATGGTGACTTTACTGACGTGACTGACCGTGACGGTTTTAAAGTTGCTCATGACATCAGTGCATACAGCTTTATTGCAATGGCTCGTGCTGCAAAACCTTTATTACAAGCTCGCCAAGGTTGTTTATTGACTTTGACTTACCAAGGTTCTGAGCGCGTTATGCCTAACTATAACGTTATGGGTATGGCAAAAGCTTCTTTAGAAGCTGGTGTTCGCTATTTAGCATCAAGCTTAGGTGTTGACGGTATTCGCGTAAATGCGATTTCTGCGGGTCCAATCCGTACTTTAGCTGCTTCTGGTATTAAATCTTTCCGTAAAATGTTAGATGCCAATGAAAAAGTTGCGCCGTTAAAGCGTAATGTAACCATTGAAGAAGTAGGTAACGCAGCATTATTCCTATGCTCACCTTGGGCTTCAGGTATTACTGGTGAAATTCTATATGTAGATGCTGGTTTCAATACTGTAGGTATGAGCCAATCTATGATGGATGATGAATAAGTTTTAAAATTTATTTAGCCATAAAAAAGCCGTAGTTGAAGGACTACGGCTTTTTTAATTGGTACAAGTTATTGCGGTAGTTCTTTTACAGGGGAACCACCTAGAGCTTGCATGAGGGTGACATAAGCATTGTATTGGCTTTGCTTGGTTTCAACGAGACTTAGACGTGCAGTACGTGTGGTTTGCTGAGCATCGAGAAGTGTTTTTAATGCAACAGCACCATAACGGTAACGAACTTCGGTTAGACGTTCAGTTTTTTCTGCAAGTTCAACATTACGCTCTTGTAACGCTACTTGTTTGTCGATTTCGGTACGACTCGATAAAGCATTTTCTACGTCAGCAAAAGCCTGATAAAGCGTTTGACGATATTGAATAATCGCTTTTTCATAATCTAGATTGCTAATCGCGATATCTTTTTTCATATCGTTATATTGCAAAAACGGTAAGCTTAAACTTGCACCAAGCGTCAGGGCAGGGTTGCGTAACAACTCCGTTAACGATGTGCTGCTTGAGCCTAAACTACTGGTTAAGCTAATTGATGGGTAGTAGCTTGCTTTGGTTGCATCTTTAGTTGCTAATGCTTTTCTTAAGCGTAGCTCACTTGCTTGCAAATCAGGGCGTCGCGATAAAATATCTGCAGGTAAACCAGCACCAATGGCAGGAAGAGCAGTGCGTGGTAAACGCTTTGGCTCTTGAATATTTAATTGCTGTAATGGTTCATGCAATAACACTGCAATAGCTGTTCGTGTTTCAACCAGTTGTTGTTCAATCTGGCTTAAGCTTGCTTTTTGGCTTTGTACTGATTGTTCTGCTTGAGTCAGATCTACACCTGAAACGGCACCAGCTTTATATTGAATCTGTACCAAGTCATAAAGCTTTTGAGAGGTTGCTAGACTTTGCTGTGCGGTTGTATAACGTTCATTTAAATAACCCAGTTGCCAATAAAGTTTGGCAGTAGTTGCAATTAAACTTTGTCCCGTAGCTTGTAAGTCTTGTTCTGTCGCTAAAGCTTCCCATTTACTTGCTTCGGTTTGGCGGGCAAGCTTGCCAAACAAATCAAGCTCATAGCTTACCCCAGCACTCATGGAAAGACCTTTAGCACTGTCATCTCCCGAATTTAAATCGAAAGAATGTCCTGTAGAAACACTAGAACTGGTACGTAAGCCTTGTTTGTTAGCGGTTAAGTCAGCTTGTAGACGGGCTTGCTTTAGAGCAATACCTGCAACTGCTAAATCACTATTACGTTCTAATACATTACTTACAAGTTGATTGAGCTGTGCATCGTTAAAGAGTGTCCACCAATGGTCAGAATATTGATTGGCAGACATGTTTTTTGCTTTTGCTGTGTCATATTGAAAGCTACCCGGAACTTGTACCGCAGGCGTTTCATAAGGTGTTTTTACTACAGCTGCACATCCTACAAGAGAACCTGTGAGAAGAAGTGCTGTGCTGAGTTTAGTCGTAGAGAAAGACATGCAATTTTCCTTATTCTCGAGATAGTGCGGCAACAGGGTCAAGTTTCGCGGCATTCTTAGCAGGCAAGAAACCGAATACGACACCAATCAGTGTTGAACAGACAAATGCTGCAATAATAGAAGTGCTTGAATAAGCCACGCTAAAGTTACCGCCAGCAAATTTATTAATAAGTTGTCCAAGGCCAAGCGATAGTAAGACGCCAAGCACACCACCAATTAAACACACCAAAATTGCTTCAATTAGGAATTGCTGCAAAATATCACTTTGACGCGCACCTACGGCCATACGTACACCAATTTCTTGAGTACGTTCAGTCACCGAAACCAACATAATATTCATTACCCCGATACCACCAACGACCAATGAAATTACGGCAATTGCTGAAACCAGAAGGGTCATTGTGCTGGTTGTTTTCTCGATGGTTTGGCGGATACTGTCACTGTTCATAGTGAAAATATCTTGTGCACCATGGCGCTGGGTTAATAGATTTACAATCGCATTTTCTGCGGCAGCAGTTGAATATTTGTCATTAATACGAACCACGATATTGCGAACATGGGTTTGCCCCAACATACGGCTCATCACGGTTGTATAAGGCATATAGACATTTAGCGTGTCATCTGAGCCCATGCCACTCGTTTGCGGTTCTACAATGCCAATAATACGAGCAGGTACACTACCGAGCAGTACGACTTGACCGATAGGGTTGGTACCGTTACTAAAAAATTGTTTTTGAGTATTGGTATCAATGACCACATCCTGTGAGCGATCACGGACACTACGTTGATCAAAAGTTTGTCCATCTTTAAAGACCAAACCTTTCACATCGAAATAATCGTTACTCACACCATTAATGGTCGCATTAGCTTCATTTTGTTGATAACGCATGGTTTTGGATGTACTGACGATTGGGCTGACTGCACTAACATACGGTTGAGTCATTAACGCATCGGCATCGGCAGGCACCAAGGTTTTAAAACTTGCAGTTTTAGAGTTGTCACCAAAACCACGGCCCTGAAATACCGTAATCGTATTTGTTCCCAGACTGCTAATATTACTTAAAATTTGCTGTTGAGAGCCTTTACCTAGCGCGACAACGGTAACAACCGATGCAATACCAATAATGATCCCAAGCATGGTTAAAAAAGTACGCATGCGGTGGGCATTCATAGACAGTAAAGCCATTTGGAAGGCTTCTGATAAACGGTCTAAAGTAGAACGCCATGCAGAAATACTTTTGCCTTTCTTCTGTTTACCTTGTAAAGCAGGAGCGGCATCAGGATCAGTCTTGATTGGTTCGGCTGCTTGATCAGGAACATTAGGGCGGTCACTAATAATCTCTCCGTCACTAATCTCGATAATACGAGTCGCATTTTTTGCAACTTGCATATCATGGGTGACTAAAATAATAGTGTGACCTGCGGCATTGAGTTCACGCAAAATACGCATCACCTCAACACCACTATGAGAGTCAAGCGCCCCTGTTGGTTCATCTGCTAGAATAACGTCACCGCCATTCATCAGCGCACGGGCAATAGAAACACGTTGCTGCTGACCACCAGAAAGTTGGCTTGGTCTATTGAGTGTTTTTGTGCCCAACCCTAATTCAGTCAGTAGAGCGGTTGCACGTTGTTTACGCTCAGAAGGCGTAACACCAGCATAAACAGCTGGAACTTCTACGTTACCTTCGGCAGATAAGTCGCCCAGTAAGTGATAGCGCTGGAAAATAAAACCAAAATATTCACGGCGTAGTCGAGCCAGCTGATCTGGCTCAAGTTTACCTGTTTCTTGTCCATTAACTTTGTAACTACCATTCGTAGGTCGGTCCAAACAACCCAGAATATTCATGAGGGTGGATTTACCAGAACCCGACTGGCCGACAATGGCAACCAGTTCACCTTCATAAATGGTCAGATCAATGCCTTTTAAAATTTGTATCGTGCTTTCGCCAGCAGGGAATTCCCGGACTAGATTGCTGACTTCAAGCAAAGCTTGTTTTGTCATGCTTACATTCCCATTGGGCCACTACGGCGACGGTTATTACTGCTATTTGCTGATGCAGCAGAAGTATCTGCACTATCAGCAATGACAACTTGATCACCTTGTTTTAAGCCAGCAAGAACTTGCGCATTTACACGGTTGTTAATACCCACCAAAATTTGAGTCGGTTTAGTTGTGCCGTCAGCTTGTAATACACGTACAACACTTAACGTTAATTTACCTTGTTCAACGAGTTGTTTTTGTTCAGCAGTTAAATTTAAGCGTTCTAAACGAGCACCATTACCTTCATGTTTGCGTTCTGTACTTGGGGTAGAACTTGCTTTCTCAGATGATTGACCTGATTTTCTTTGACCAGAAAATTGTTTAGAACTCAGAGCTGATGAAGGAACGAGTAGAGCATTTTTAGCTGAATTTAATACAATATAAACTTGTGCGGTCATATCAATACGCAATTTACCATCGGTATTTGGCACATCGAATAAGGCATTATAATAAACAGCAGAGCTTGTTGTTGAGCTTGTTGTACTTGTTGATTCGCTAGAAATTGAGTCTGGAGCTGGTTCAATCTGACGTAATGTCGCATAGCGTTTAGTTTCATCACCTAAAGTTGTAAAGTAAACCTGTTGTCCTTTTTCAACTTTCATAATGTCAGCTTCACTGACTTGTGCCTTAATCGTCATGTTTTGTAATTTTGCAATTTTGACAATTGTTGGCGCGCTTTGGTTCGCGTTTACGGTTTGACCTTCTTCAGTCACAATCGCGACAACCGTACCATCAGTTGGAGCAACAATACGTGTGTAACCAATATTGGTTTGTGCCGTAGATTTTGTGACTTTTGCAGATTCGATCTGTGCATCTAATGCTTTAATTTGTGCCTGAGCTGTTTTATAGCTTGCCTCGGCCGATTCTAAATCTGCACGTGGCGTTGCGTCTTGCGCATACATTTGTTGCTGACGACGGTATTCAAGTTGCTTTTCATTTAAGGAAGCAACTTGTTGAAGACGCTGTGCTTCTAAATTTTTAATGTTTGCATCAGAGGTCTTTAAGCTATTTTCTTGGGTGGTTGAGTCAATTTGTGCAATGAGTTGACCTTGTTTAACCTGATCACCCAACTGTACATACATCTTTTTAACCTGACCAGATACCTGCGCACCCACACTAATCAGTTTGGTTGCATCCAGTGTACCTGTCGCAAGTACATTATTTTCAATATCCCCACGTGTTACCTCAGCAGTAATATATTGAGGTTGCTGCTCTTTAGGCTTTAAAAACTTCCAAGCTAATACAGCAATAACTGCTATACAGAGGATAATAATAACAAGTTTGATTGGCTTTATTTTTGGCATGGTGAGAGGTCGAAAAGTTTAAAATTTAATTTAGTATAAAAGCGAAATGAGGATAAAACGTGAATTTTTATTATATTTCAAGAATGAAGAAAAATGATTCCGCCGAATTATTGTATAAATAGCGTTTTACCACATAATTCAGCAATGGCCTGCTGCATCAAATGTTGGGCATTTTCATTCGACATTCCTTTAATTGCTGCATCAACTTGCAATAGAAGGGTAGACCAGCCTAAAAACTGTTGAGGATTTAATCTTCTTAACGCTTGTTGATATAAACTGACTTTAGTTTTCCAGATACCAAGTTGTAATGCATTATGAGGCTGTTCAAATAATTGCATCAATAAACGCATTTCTTTACTTAGTGTCCATAAGATCAGACTTTCTGGTTCACCAGCTGCAATTAAATATTGAAAAATCTTAATGGACTGAGCGAGATTACCTTCTAATAAAGCATCGCTTAAATCGTAAGTGGTGTAACGAGATTGATCTTGTAAACAAGCATACAACTGTTCAATTTGAATCAGTTGTTGGTCTGGAAAAGTATCTCTTACACGCATCAAGCTATTCTTAGCTGCGAGCAGATTATGCTCATGATGCTGCATGAGCCACTGCCATGCATCATTATCGAGTTGAATTTCAAGTTTCTCTGCTTCGGCAGATAAAATTCTTTGGCGATCTTGCGGATAGTTTGCCGTAAGGGCAACAACAACACCATTTGCTTCCACAACTTGGAAAAAAGCAGACTTTAAGCTACTACTATCTTGCTTAGGTAAAACAATTAAAAGCAGGTTAGTTTCATTATGCTGAATATAGCTTTTAAGCTGTTTTAGTCCATTTGCATCAGGTTTAATGTTGCCATGCACTTCAATCGCAAGCTGCTGAGAAAATAAAGATAAGCTGTTAAGAGCGTTAAAAACATTCTTCCAGTCGCTCACGCTACTAATATCATAGCGCTGTCTTTCAACTTCTTGTTGTTGCCAACTTTTACGAAAAGCATCTAATAAATTTTGTTCCAGCAAAGGTTCTTGGCCATGTAAAATCCACGCACCCCGTGCTTCCGGAATGCGTTTTAAGGCTTGTAAATAGTCAATTTTCATTGCTGGTAAAAATAAAGATTAAGGCTGAGCTTTTGGTAAACGGTTTGCTGAAATCTGACGAGTAATTTGCTGTGCAATGTCATCGATCACAATACGTTGCAAATAAGATTCTTGCTGATTTTCGGTGTTAACCGTTGCAAGATCATATTGGTAACTACGAGATGCAGTTAATGAACGTGGTTCAGTAATTTTATTACCCTGACGGTCTTCAATCTGGAAGGTTACGGTTAAGCGTAATAATACTTCCGTTAGTTTTCCATTTAAAAGCTGACGACGTGGTGTGTACTCTAAAACACGGAGTACGTAGGCATCATTATCATTGCTGAATTGAACACCATTTGCAGCTAAATAAACTTTTAACTGGGTTTCTAAATCATCAGTTTTAGCTGGTAACTCAAGGCTTAATTTTTTATAAACAAGCGGAGTTGCAGTCGGGTTGGTTCCTTTTAAATGAAATCCACACCCGACTAAGCCTGCACTAAGGCCTAAGGTCAAAACAACAGCGGCTAAACGTTTGGCAAAGTGCATGCTTGATCCTCTCATTAATAACTTTAATTAAACCACGAGGTTAACTAATTTATTTGGAACCACAATTTCTTTCTTTGTTGGTCCTGTTAAGAATTGTTGAACTTCTGGAAGGGCTTTAGCTTGAGCTAATAGATCTTCTTTAGAGATATCAACCGAAACTTCAAGTTTACCGCGAAGTTTACCGTTAACCTGTACAACAATCGTTTGTGTATTGCGAGTTAATGCAGAAGCATCGACTTCAGGGAATCTTGCTTCTGTTACATCTGTACCAAACTGAGCCAATAACGTTTGACTTAAATGTGGTGCAAATGGAGCAAGTAAAGTTAACAGTGTAGTGATCGCTTCACGTTCTACAGCAACGTCGTTGTCATCTTTTGCTTCAAACTTGTTGCTCGCATTTAACAATTCCATCAAAGCAGCAATCGCAGTATTGAATGCATGACGACGTTCGATATCATCACTTACTTTTTGAATAGTTTCGTGAGTTTTGCGACGTAAATCTTGAGCATCTTTAGACAAGTTAGCAGTATCAATCGTAGAGGCTTGGTTGCCTTTTTCAAGGAAGCTTGCCACAAGGCGCCACACACGTTTTAAGAAACGGTTTGCACCTTCAACACCTGCATCAGACCATTCTAAAGATTGATCTGGTGGAGCAGCGAACATCATAAATACACGTGCTGTATCTGCGCCGTATTGATCAATAATCGCTTGTGGGTCGATACCGTTGTTTTTCGACTTAGACATTTTTTCTTGTCCGCCGATCACAACTTCTTGACCGTCACCTGAATATTTTGCAGAAAGAATACGACCTTTTTCATCGCGTTCTAATTCGATATCAGCAGGGTTAAACCAAGTTTTCTTACCATTTTCTGCTTCACGATAGAATGTATCCGCAAGCACCATGCCTTGAGTTAACAAGTTGGTAAATGGTTCATTACCTTGTACTACACCTTCATCACGCATTAATTTGTGGAAGAAACGTGCATAAAGTAAGTGAAGAATCGCGTGTTCAACACCACCAATATATTGGTTTACAGGAAGCCAGTTTTGAGCAGCTTCAGGTTTCACCATTCCGCCAGTGAAGTCTGGAGACGCATAGCGTGCGTAGTACCAAGATGACTCTACAAATGTATCCAATGTATCTGTTTCACGGCGTGCATCGCCACCACAACAAGGACATTTCGTTTCATAGAATTCAGGCATTTTATTAAGCGGGTTACCTGAACCATCTGGAACAACGTCAGTTGGTAATACAACTGGAAGCTGGTCTTCTGGAACTGTGACTTGACCACAAGTATCACAGTTAATCATTGGAATTGGACAACCCCAGTAACGTTGACGAGAAACACCCCAGTCACGTAAACGGAATTGAACTTTAGAATTTGCTAAACCTTGTGGTTCTAATTTTGCAAGGAATGCATCAAATGCAGCTTGGAATTCTAAACCATCAAACTCACCAGAGTTAACAAGTTTACCTTCTTTAGAACCGTACCATTCTTGCCACTCAATTGCAGAGTAGTCTGCATCGTCACCGCCTTTGGCATCAATTACTTGCTTAATAGGCAAGTTGAACTTGTTGGCAAATTCGAAGTCACGTTCGTCATGCGCTGGTACAGCCATCACTGCGCCAGAACCGTAAGACATTAATACGTAGTTTGCGATCCAGACAGGAAGCTCTTCACCAGTTACAGGATGCTTTACAAACAAACCTGTCGCCATGCCTTTTTTCTCGGCTGTTGCCAAGTCCGCTTCTGCAACTGAACCCATGCGGCACTCTTCAATGAATGCAGCCAATTCAGGGTTCTTTTCAGCCGCTTTAAGCGCAAGAGGGTGTTCTGCTGCAACGGCAACATATGTCACGCCCATAAGCGTGTCAGCACGTGTTGTATAAACAGTTAAGCCATCAGCATAAATTTCGGTATTGGCAGATGGGAAAGTAATTTCCATGCCTGTAGAGCGACCAATCCAGTTACGTTGCATGGTCAACACTTGTTGAGGCCAGCCGTCTTGTAGAGTGTCTAGGTCGTCTAATAATTCTTGTGCATAGTCAGTAATACGGAAGTAGTACATTGGAATATCGCGTTTTTCAACCAATGCACCAGAACGCCATCCGCGACCATTTTCAACTTGTTCATTTGCTAAAACAGTTTGGTCAACTGGATCCCAGTTTACTGTTGAAAGTTTACGGTAGATCAGGCCTTTTTTATAAAGCTGAACAAATAACCATTGTTCCCAGTGATAATACTCTGGTGTACAAGTTGCAAATTCACGATCCCAATCTACAGATAGACCTAATTTTTTTAATTGGTCACGCATGTAGGCAATGTTTTCAAATGTCCATTTTGCCGGAGCAACTTTATGGGCAATTGCTGCGTTTTCCGCAGGTAAACCGAATGCATCCCAACCCATAGGTTGTAATACAGTTTCACCTTTTAAACGGTAAAAACGGCTAATCACATCGCCAATTGTATAGTTACGCACATGCCCCATATGCAGCTTGCCGCTTGGGTAAGGAAACATTGACAGGATGTAACGATGTTTACCTTCGACAGTGTCGGCAACTTTAAAGACTTTACGATTTTCCCAATCTTGTTGAACTGATGGTTCAATCGTGTTTGCTTGATATTCGGGGTCAATGTGAGAAATAGTCATAGACGTAAGCTATACAACAAAAATTGATATTAAAGATTGTTGCACAGCATAGCGCAAAATCGACAAAAATGCAGTTTTGGGATGGATTTATTTTCTGTTAAAAATTAAACAAGAATAAACCTGAAAAAAGCGGGGTAATCATAAAAAAAGAAAAGTGGAAAAATCAAATAAGATGAAAAAATAGTCAGTTAAAAAATAATCATAGAAAAGTGTTTCTTTAATCTTGACTTTAGTGAATTAAACAACAAAAATGCTTCCTTTAGTTTTATATGCGATTATTTGATCACCCTTCGAATAACCGTCATGTTTTGTAATAGACATTCTCTCTAGCCGAGAGATTGATTTTACTTAAAGTATGTATATCCAGACATGCTTTATTAATGTTAAAAAAGCTTATACGGCTGAAAAACAGAAATTTTTCTATTGCAACGAAAACTAGACAATATGTGTGCTATAACAGTGCAGACAATTCAATGAATGAAACACTATTTGTGCCTTCCATAAATAGTGATAAAGATTTTAGGGTGAATCACGTTGGAACTTTTATCTGGTGGTGAAATGCTCGTTCGTGCTCTTGCGGACGAAGGCGTTGAACATGTTTTTGGTTATCCAGGCGGCGCTGTATTACATATTTATGATGCGCTATTTCAACAAGACAAAATTAATCATTACCTCGTACGTCATGAACAAGCTGCTGGTCATATGGCTGATGCTTACTCGCGTGCTACAGGTAAGACTGGCGTAGTACTGGTCACTTCTGGACCTGGCGCAACTAATACTGTGACTCCAATTGCAACAGCTTATATGGACTCAATCCCAATGGTGATTTTGTCTGGCCAGGTTGCATCACATCTTATTGGTGAAGACGCTTTCCAAGAAACTGATATGGTGGGTATTTCACGTCCTATCGTGAAACACAGCTTCCAAGTTCGTCATGCAAGCGAAATCCCTGCAATTATCAAAAAAGCATTTTATATCGCAGCAAGTGGTCGCCCTGGTCCAGTTGTCGTCGATATTCCTAAAGATGCAACAAATCCTGCAGAAAAATTTGCGTACGAATATCCTGAAAAAGTGAAGATGCGTTCTTATCAGCCACCTTCACGTGGTCATTCTGGCCAAATTCGTAAAGCAATTGACGAACTTTTAAGTGCAAAACGCCCTGTAATTTATACGGGTGGTGGTGTTGTTCAAGGTAATGCATCAGCACTATTGACTGAACTCGCGCATTTACTCGGTTATCCAGTAACTAACACACTTATGGGCCTTGGTGGCTTCCCTGGCGATGATCCACAGTTTGTGGGCATGTTGGGTATGCACGGTACTTATGAAGCAAATATGGCGATGCATAATGCTGACGTCATTCTTGCAATTGGTGCGCGTTTTGACGACCGAGTGACCAATAACCCAGCAAAATTCTGTGTGAATGCTAAAGTTATTCATATTGATATTGATCCGGCGAGCATTTCAAAAACAATTATGGCGCACATTCCGATTGTAGGGGCGGTTGAGCCTGTACTTCAGGAAATGTTGACGCAGTTGAAACAATTGAATGTGTCTAAGCCAAACCCTGAAGCAATTGCTGCGTGGTGGGATCAAATTAATGAATGGCGTAAAGTTCATGGCTTGAAGTTTGAAACCCCGACTGATGGCACAATGAAGCCACAGCAAGTTGTTGAAGCTTTATATAAAGCGACCAATGGTGATGCCATCATCACTTCAGATGTGGGCCAACACCAAATGTTTGGTGCGTTGTATTACAAATACAAACGTCCACGTCAATGGATTAACTCAGGCGGATTGGGCACCATGGGCGTAGGTTTACCTTATGCAATGGCTGCGAAGCTCGCTTTCCCAGATCAACAAGTTGTTTGTATTACTGGTGAAGCTTCAATTCAAATGTGTATTCAAGAGCTTTCGACGTGTAAGCAATACGGCATGAATGTGAAGATCTTGTGCTTGAATAACCGTGCTTTAGGTATGGTGAAGCAGTGGCAAGATATGAACTATGAAGGTCGTCACTCAAGCTCATACGTTGAATCATTGCCTGATTTTGGCAAGTTAATGGAAGCTTATGGTCACGTTGGTATTCAGATTGATCATGCTGATGAACTAGAGTCGAAGCTTGCTGAAGCAATGGCGATTAATGATAAATGTGTATTCATTAATGTCATGGTTGATCGCACGGAACATGTTTATCCAATGCTGATCGCAGGTCAGTCTATGAAGGATATGTGGTTAGGTAAAGGGGAGCGTACATAATGAGACATATTATTTCTGTACTCGTTGAAAACGAAGCTGGTGCGCTTTCTCGCCTTGTTGGTTTATTTAGCCAACGTGGATATAACATTGAAACATTGAATGTTGCGCCAACCGAAGACCCAACTTTGTCACGCTTAACATTAACAACTTATGGTGATGACCATAAAATTGAACAGATTACAAAGCAGCTCAATAAACTTGTTGAAGTTGTAAAAGTAGTTGATTTATCAGAAGGTTCACACATTGAGCGTGAACTGATGCTGATTAAAGTAAAAGCGTTAGGTGCTTCACGTGCTGAAATTAAGCGAACAGCGGATATTTTCCGTGCGCAGATTGTAGACGTGACACCAACTACCTATACCATTCAAATAGCAGGGACAACTGAAAAATTAGATGGTTTTATCGATGCGCTTGCAGAAAACACTATTCTAGAAGTCGTTCGTTCAGGTGTATCTGGTATCGCCCGTGGCGAAAAAGTATTAGCCATTTAATTTTTTAAAAAGTATTTTAGCGGAGAACACAAATGCAAATTTTTTACGATAAAGACTGTGACTTATCAATCATCCAAGGCAAGAAAGTAGCGATTATTGGTTACGGTTCTCAAGGTCATGCTCATGCACTTAACCTTAAAGACTCAGGCGTAGACGTAACTGTAGGTTTACGTGCAGGTTCAGCTTCTTGGAAGAAAGCTGAAAATGCAGGTCTTAAAGTTGCAGAAGTTCCTGCTGCTGTTAAGCAAGCTGACCTCGTAATGATTTTGACTCCAGATGAATTCCAATCACAACTTTACCGTGATGTGATTGAGCCAAACATCAAAGAAGGCGCGACTCTTGCATTTGCTCATGGTTTCTCTGTTCTTTACAACCAAGTTGTTCCACGTAAAGATTTAGATGTAATCATGGTTGCTCCAAAAGCACCTGGTCACACTGTACGTTCAGAGTTCCAACGTGGTTCAGGTGTTCCTGATCTAATTGCAATCCACCAAGATGCTTCTGGTAATGCACGTAACGTTGCTCTTTCTTATGCTTCTGGCGTAGGCGGCGGCCGTACAGGTATTATCGAAACTTCATTCCGTGAAGAAACTGAAACCGACTTATTCGGTGAGCAAGCAGTTCTTTGTGGTGGTGCGGTTGAATTAGTGAAAATGGGCTTCGAAACTTTAGTTGAAGCTGGTTATGCACCAGAAATGGCTTACTTCGAATGTTTACACGAACTTAAATTGATCGTTGACTTAATGTTCGAAGGCGGTATCGCTGACATGAACTACTCAGTATCTAACAATGCTGAGTACGGCGAATATGTAACTGGTGTTGAAGTAATCAACGAACAATCTCGTGAAGCAATGCGTAATGCATTGAAACGTATTCAATCTGGTGAATACGCTAAGATGTTCATTCAAGAAGGTGCGTTAAACTACCCATCTATGACTGCTCGTCGTCGTCAAAATGCTGCACATGGTATTGAAGTAACTGGTAATAAGTTGCGTGCAATGATGCCATGGATTCAAGCAAACAAAATCGTAGACAAAGAAAAGAACTAATTTTCTTTATCTAACGTTTTAAAAGAACCCTGCTTTAAGCAGGGTTCTTTATTTATACTATTTGAATGTGAAAATTACGATTAGGTCAACTTGACTAGATTAAATAAATTCTATATTTTTCATATAATTGGCTGCTTAATTTTTATTTACTTTATTGATTTATAAAGTAAAAAATACTTGACCAAAAGATAGATAATGTTATTGTTTATAACTGACTGAATAAGTCAAATTTATAAAAATTTCTTTAACATGTTTAATTGTATTTTGGGCAATGAGTTGAACAAAATAAAAAAAAGTATTGAATAATCATGGAAGTCCAATATGGGTCATGTTGATTACGATAGCACATTGATCGTCGGCTCTTTTATTGCAGCTGGCTTCATTTGTTATATTGTAATTTCCATGGAGCAGCTAATATTCAAGCAAGTCTATAAGAAATTTGAGTCCTTAATTTTATTTATTAATGGATTGTTGCTCGCCTTAGCAATTAGCATCGTCCATATTGTTGGTATACAAGCTTATCATCTGTTTGATACAGCCCACTCTAATATTCCTTTAATTGCAATTTCTTATGCCATTAGTGCATTGTTGTCTTGCATTGCGATGTGGTTGACTTCGCGTTTTACGCTCCCTTTATTTAGACTCATTTTGAGCTCGATTATTATGGGAATCGGAATTTCAGCTTCATATTACATTAGCATGTTGGGCTGGAATATTAATGTTTATAAAAAAGATTACACTTCGTTTTTACTCTTATTTTCTGTATTAATTGCGATGAGTGGTTCAGGGCTAGCGTTTTTACTCGCCTATAAATTAAAAGACACCGAACGATATCGCTTAACTTTAAAAATCGCATTTTCGGTTATGATGACCTTAAGTATTATGGGGATGCATTACACAGCGCTTATTGCGACGAATATTACTGATAAATTTGTTAGCCAATATCAGGCTGAGCATGACTTATTATTATTCACAATTATTCTAGTCACCTGTTTGGTACTCGTAGCAAGTTTTATTGTTGCAATGTTAGAGCAACGCCTTACTCAACAGAATTTAGAGCTGCGCAAAGCAAATAAAGAATTAGCTAACCTATCTATACAAGACAATTTAACCAAATTACCTAACCGCCTTTATTTGGTGGATTATGCTGAAGTATTACTTTCAGATCATCGATACAAAGACCAGAAAATTGCTTTCTTATACATTGATTTAGATCGATTTAAATCGGTGAATGATGCATTTGGACATCATGTGGGGGATCAATTACTTATTCAGATGGCGAACCGCTTACATTGGCAACTCAATGAGAAGTGCAAACTGCTTAGAATTGGCGGTGATGAGTTTTTACTTATTGCCGAAAATACAAATGCCGATGAAGCAGTTATTTTGGCTGAGAAAGTTTTACAGCTGATTCAAGAGAGTTATCAGATTTCTGGTAAAGAAATTAATATCTCTGCAAGTTTAGGGGTGGCACTATTTCCTGAGCACGGACAAAATGTTCAGGACTTACTCATGAACGCTGATGCTGCGATGCTCATGTCTAAAGAACAAGGCCGAAATACTTACACCATCTTTAGTTATTCAACCCACCAACAAGAAACGAGAAGTCAGTCAAAACTGATCAATGATCTTTATAAGGCCGTAGAAGAAAAGCAGTTCATCCTATATTACCAACCAAAATTTAATACGAATCTTGAAGTCTGTGGCGTTGAAGCATTAATCCGTTGGAATCATCCAGCTTTAGGAATACTCACTCCGCATATGTTCATAGAAGGTGCAGAAAAAACGGGTTTAATCATTCCAATGGGATATTGGGCACTTGAGCAAGCTTGCCTGCAAATTCAAGAGTGGGAACGCAGTAACACCCCATTTTATCCAGTCGCAGTAAACCTATCTGCACTACAGTTCGAAAATAAAAAATTATTTAATACACTCGAAGCATTATTGAAAAAATATCAAATTCAACCTCATCACTTAATTGTTGAGATTACTGAATCAACTGCAATGCGACATATTGATTTAAGTATTCGAGCTTGTGAGCGACTACGTGATATGGGCATTCGAGTCGCAATTGATGATTTTGGAACAGGCCATTCAAGCTTTTTATATTTAAAAGATTTACCTGTAGATGAATTGAAAATTGATCGTGGTTTTATTGTTGACTTAAAACCAGGCTCAAAAGAAGAAGTGATTCTAGAAAGTATAATACATTTAGCTAAAAAGTTAGGTTTAACCGTAACAGCGGAAGGGGTGGAAACTCAACAGCAAGTTGAGATTTTAACCCGTTTAGGCTGTCAGCAATTTCAGGGTTATTTATTAGGAATGCCTGTTCATGTCGATCAACTGATTGAATCTCAAGGCGCTCACTTCGCTTAATCTTTTCTATATCGATTTTTAAACCTAAAATTTCCTTTTAATTTTATCTTTAAAGAACAATTAATTAAAATAAATTTATCTGCTAAAACACACCTATATATTTGTAGTAGTGAATAGTATTAGCTTCTCAGTTAGTTGAGTATTTTACATATAATAATTTATGAATATATACTGCAAGTATAAAGTAATACTAATAAGTTTATTGTTTGGGATATAAATTTCAATGTTTATAATTGATTAATATAATTTATTATTAAGTTTGTATAATAAATTTTTATTTTTTATAAAATATAGTTATTTAAATTTTTAAATATTTTAAGAGGTAGAAATCGTGGTGGAGTTTGATTTATGCTCCACCGAATTAAAATATTGTTTATTTTTGTTAAAATGTAGAGTTCTAGCTGATTTATAGGTTATGCAGTTTCGAACTCTTGAACTGCTTCGAATTTAATAATCTTTTTAATATAAGACCATGTTTTTTTGGAGTTAATTTGTGATTTATTTATTGTGCCATCAATAATAATGCCATCAATAATGTTAAGAAAAAGACTAGTAAGTGTATGAGTGTCTTTGATTTCTAATTCTAGAAATATTGTGAAAACCAATTTGTAAATCCACTCTCGATATTTATTCACTTGATCTTTAAGAGAGGGATACAATTGCATGACCTCAATGGTTGCTTTTTTAAATAAACAACCATTGAAATCATCTGTATTGATCCAGTCAATATACCAGTTAAAAATACTTTTAAGTTTAATTAATGGCTCATCAATATTGCTAACTATTTGAAATAAAGAGGCTTGGACTTCTAGGTTTCTTTGGCGAAGACATTCTTCAATTAAATTTTCTTTAGAAGAAAAGTACTTATAAAAAGTCATTTTTGCAACGCCTGATTCAGCAATAATACAGTCAACTCCAATAGAGGTATAGCTTTTCTGATTAAAGAGGGAGGTGGCTGTTGTTATAATATTTTCTCTTTTTGACATCGGTTTTCCTGTCACAAATATTTTTGATTAACTTTGCTATTGTAAAGTATGAAAGCTTAAAGAAATTTTCTCTAATCATATTTAAAAAATTATATTTATTCAATATCTTGATTTGTAGTTAAAAATAAAAACAAATATTTCTAATTGGCAATATTTTACTTTTTTTTAAAATTATTAATTAATTCGTTGATTTGTTGAGTTAACAAACATAATATAAAATTGTTAAGTTTTGGTTTGTGTAATTTATTTTAGCAATTGAATGCAAAATTTAAATAAAAATAAGGCCTATAACTTAACTATAAGAACAAACTTTTTACTGAGAATGATTATGTCAAAAAAATTTGAAGACTTTAATAATCCAAGAGAAAAAGCATTGCAAGGGATGAGAAATAGTATTCCTACAAAACAATGGGAAGAAAATTTAAAATTTCTCGAACAGTTAAGAAGTAAAATTGCGGAATTACCCGTTTCTAAACATCCTGCAATTGAGGTATTAAATAATGGGTATCTCGATAAGGCGAGTTTAATTCATATTCATTTAGAATATCGTCATGCGATTGTACAAATTTTTACTGATGCTTTATTAAAGGCTCAATTTTTAACAAAACAATTGGAACCTAAACTCCACTCTGGTGCGAAGATGTATCCACGGGTATTATTAAGTTTAAATATACTTGATGAGTTTGGTTTCCGTCCTGGTTTAGGTAAAGATAATTATTATCTAGCGAATCCTGAATATGCTCACTATCCATTATATGAAGATTTACTTAATGATTATGGTTTAACAGAGCTTGATCGTCGTAACTTTAAACCATCAAAAATTTCAGATCAGGTTAGATCATTTTTAGAATCTTCTTATGATAGTTATATTAATGTCGTGGCATTATTGGCTGTTGCAGAAGAAGAAGTCATTCTTTTTAGTCCTCCATTACGTCAAGCAACCAAATTCGTAAATATTGATGTTGAAGGTGGGGGTTACTACCATGTACATGGTGTATCTACGGATGAAACATCTGAGGCTGCTGATGACGATCATGAAGATGACTTGTGGTTTGCATTAGCACAAGCAATTACAAAAGATGATTATGAAAGCTTAACCAAACTATGTATTGATTACTGTGCTTTATGGAATGAGTTCTGGGATGCACAAATTGCAGATGTTCAATTCATTGAAGAAAAGAAATTGGCGTAAAGATTCTATTAAGTCTTAATCAAGCCCCATCTATAAAAAGGTGGGCTTTTTTAATTGTAAAATTTCTAAGAAGTTAAACTACATACTCAAAAAAGCTTATGAGTAACTCATGGCTTATCAACAATCATTAAACAGTTCTATAAATCTGCTACAATTACGCCAATTTTTATTTTGATCGACTTTAGGTCTTTGGCACTGCAATCTCCGCAGTAGGTGTATTTCATGAGTTTTAAAGATGAGTTAGCGGCACAGGTTGCTCAACGCCGCACATTTGCCATCATTTCCCACCCGAATGCTTGAGTCCAATTCATCCCCTTTCATCTTCATTCATTTTCCTAGAATAATAATTGCAAATATATATTTTTATTTGATTTTGAATCATAATTATTGAATATAGTCATTCAACCCATTTCATCATTATTCAAGCTAATTCATCTAATTTGTGTACATTGTTGTGTATAAAATTTAGATTTAGAATTGAATTAAGAGAAATTTGTACACAGGTCTGCTTATGGCGCTTACGGATACATGGCTTAAGAAGAATTTAGGAAAAGAACGTGAAGATACACTTGTTGAATCTGATCAAGATGGATTGAGTGTTCGAGTTTCTCCTAAAGGTAAAATTACATTTCAAATGCGATTCCGTTATAACGGAAAGCAAGCACGTTTAGATTTTGGTAGTTATCCGTTATTGAGCTTAAAAGATGCCCGAGCTGAATTATTGAAAATGAAGGCTGTATTGGAGCAGGGGTATGATCCGCGGATTCACAAAAAAGTAGAGAAAGTAAAAATTGCTGAAGCTGTTACATTTAAAGAACTGTACGAAACGTGGCATGAGAAATACTGCTTAAGAGAAAAAAAGCAGGCTGAAGAAATTCATAGAACATTTGAACTTTATGTATTTCCTGTGTTTGGTGCTTTACCTGTGGATTCTATTACTTTACATGCTTGGTTAGAGCTATTAGAAGCTCACTTGGAGAAATCTGAATCTATTACTGAACGTATTTTGGTAAATACGAAGCAGTGTTTAGAGTGGGGTATCAAACGAAAACTTATAGAAAATAATCCTATTCGTCATATTTCTGGGAAAAATGATTTAGGTATTAAAAAGCGTCGAGGAACACGAATTTTAACAGATGAGGAAATTACGCTGACGTGGTGTATTTGTGATGAGTCCAGAATGACTTTGAAAAATGCACTTTTTATAAAATTGTGTCTATTTTTTGGTTGCCGTAATGGTGAATTAAGAACATCAGAGAAGACATTCTTTGATTTGAACAAAATGATCTGGTCTGTTCCACCAGAATTACATAAGACTGGAAAAAATACAGGGCTTCCTTTGATAAGGCCTATTATTCCAGAAATAGTGCCATTGATTGAACAAGCAATGTCTTTGAACGATTCAAAATTTATGTTTGTTAATGACGGGACGACTGAGATGATGAGTCTTAAGAGTCCGGGAAGTTTGCCATATAACATTATGCAGTATGCCCGTAGAAAGTATGATATTAATATGCCACATTGGTCTATACATGATTTGCGTCGTACGGCTCGTACCAATTTTAGTGCTTTTACATCTCGTGATGTTGCTGAGCTAATGGTAGGTCATGCTATGCCGGGAGAACAGGGGACATATGATCTTTATGACTATCTTGAACCTCAAACTAAAGCATATCAATTGTGGTGGGATAAATTGAAAAGTCTGGCTATGTAGCCAGACTATCTATATTGTTTTTGAAGTACTTTTCTTCCCATTCGTTAAAAGTATCTTCATCCCATAAATTCATCGAACCCGCCCCCTTTTTTGCAGGTGCGGGCATGGGTTTCACGAATAACTTTTGTTTCGGCTGTTGATAGCGCCAAAGGGTTGCTGCTGAACAACCTTTTAAACGCTCTCGCACTTCTTTTGAGGTTAAATAAGCCATAGTATTTTCAGTTCTCGGGTTGTCCAATAGTTAATCTTTTTGAGCTTTAGAAAACAAAACATCAAAAGTAGGTTGAGTTCCACCGACTCTGATGAATTGATCTGTGCCGACTACATATGCTTTCAATCGTTTCATCTGTTCCTTGAAATCAGAGGATTTCTTAAGAAATCGGTTGCTTAATAAAAATCCATTGAGGTGATTGGGTGTTAATCCAACACGATTCTGGCTGTTCGGTTCTATCAAGTGTTTAACCTCTTCCATAAATCCCAGATTGGTAAAACTAGATGGGTCATCAATGTACTGACATTCTGTAAAGATTAAATAACGGTGTATGAGTTGGTGATGAATAGTCAGCTCTCGTTTGACTAATACGCCACACACCTTATTTTCCTCACTCTGACAGATGAGTCGGGTGATTTCTTTATTCATTGATTCCGCAAAATCAGACTGAGTGGCTAAAGCAGCATTTGGGTACATGTCTTGATTGATCGGGTAGATACATACCAACTCATGGACATCATAGCCAGACACTGATTTTTTGATGCCTTTGATATAGGCATCAAATTGTGCTTTAGCCTCAAGCAATAGTTCATTCCAGTCTTGAATTAGCTGTGCATATTGGCGTGTTAACAGATAATTCAGAAACAGTTGAATCTTTTCCAGAATAAAACTCTGATTAAGCTCCTGATTGGGTTGGATGCAGATGAGTCCTGTCTGGCTTAAAAAGGGATAGATTGCTTCTAAGAACGGATGTGCTTTTGCATGAGCTATTCGTCCATTTATAAAAGGGCAGTCTTTGATGATTGGCATAGTTGAAACAAGCTTATGCCCATATTGATTTAAATACATCCTTTTCACACCATCTTCATCGACTTGTGGGGAGTAAACAGATTTAGTTTTCAATATTTCTTGGCAACTGTGTACGATGCTGTTGATGCATGTAGTTGGGCTATGAGGCAGTTGTGCCATAGCAGCAATTGCCTGACTTTGTATACGTTGACTTTGGGTTAACATTCTATTTGCCCTTCTTCACATTCAAATTCTGATTTAAACCATTTGTTTTAAGCTTGCCCTTATTGATTACAGGAGGTTGGCTCATCTGTAGTCTTCTATAAGAGTTCGCAGCTAAATATTTCAATCTAAAAAACTGTTCTAACTGACAGCGATATTGAATCCCCAACATGAGATTCTCCCGTTGTTCTTTATCCGTTTCTTTGATCAGGCTAATCCCCACAGTAGGGGATTGGCTTAAGTCGCCGTCACAGAAATACGTACAGCCTTGTTGATTCGTCAGCCTGCTCCAGTATTGAGATAGGTACTTGACGTAATCCTTAGCCTGACCATGAGAATTACCATCCAGAAAAAAGATTACTTTGACAAAGAAGCCTTTTTTAAGGCTATGTCCAAAGCTAAAGAGATACCCTACAATTTGTTTCAGGGTTTTATTACGCCGTCGGTTCTCAAGGAGTTGAGCTATCTGTTGTTTAAGTAGCTCAAGTCGATGAGACCCATGAAACTCCTGTTCTAGGTCGGTTGGATTGTTGTGCTGTAAATCTTGCTGATCTGGTGTATAAGCAAAATCTACAGGTATAGCCCATAGCAGACCGTACTTCAGGAGTGACTTGCTCACTAGCAACTTACATGACGTAAAGTTCTCTTTGTGCTGCTCCTCTCTTTTCCGAATAACATCTTTAACGGTTGGGCTGTTTAGCTCCTTACGTAACAATTCAATAAATTCATTAAGTAATTCGATTCGTTGATTCAAATTACTTGGGTTTCTGCCTCTCAAATTTCTTTCAAACAAGCCGTATAGGCTTGGAGGACTACTCATTGCATCTAATGTTCTAAAGAAACATTTAGTTTCTTCACATAGATCGAAAGGCTTTAAGAAGTAAGGATTGGTGCTTATCAGGTCATCAAACGTCTTGATAAATGGCCTGAACCAGTCCTCACATTCAAAATATTCCCTTCCTTGATCTGTCTGCTTGACCGTTGCTGCTGGCAATTGGGTCTTATTACATTCCAGAACAAAGCGAGGTATATCCAGCATCCGATCTAACCGAAAGTCACTGTATAAAAACAGTGGCTGATGAACATTAGGTGATACAAGGGTGACCTGATTTTCACAGATCAATGTCCTCAATTTATTAGCTTTAAACTCCTGCATATCTCTTCTACCGCTGGACTAAGCAAATACTTGTTTAGCCGTTAATTTCTACTATGTGCATTCCTGAAATGAGTACAGTGTCTATGCTGAAACTCATCTCGTTGTGTTTAAAAAGTAGAGGGGAATCTGGCATGTCTTCCCCACTATTAAAAAATCAGTATGTGGACTCCCGTAAATCCTAAGATTTAGCCATCGTAGAGAGGTCTTGATTGGAAGTCGCGAAATTGGGGTAGGATGTTTTTTTGAACGATATTTTTATTAAGTATTTGAAATAAAATGTTTTATATGTTTTTGAGGGGGTTTTTCAAAAAAAGGGGGGCAATTTCCAAAAAAAATCGAGAAATAGGTTGTTTATTTTAGATTAAAAATATAAGAAACATGCAGTTATAGTATTTTTGGGGGCACTTTGGTGCTGTGGTTTAATTTTGAGCACATGAATGAGTGCAACTAAAAAAACATAGATAAAGCATCAACTCCCATCTACCCAGATGGTAGATGGAGGCTGAATGGGGGAGTAAAATGGGATCAATTACTTCTTAGCGAGAATAATTTCATTTTTAAGCTCAGGATCATCATTAATCCAGCTAGTCAAAGTTTTTGTACTGTAAGAGTCCTTAGTGAGACTTCGCTTCTCATCTTTTGATTTAATGAGCTTGTTCTGCTCCTTGATGAGCAGTTTTAAATATTTCATTTTTTGTTCAGCAAGTTCACGGCGCTCCTGATTGATTGGATGATCAATGAGCCACGCATTATTATCTAACTCTCTTTGTAATCGTTCAGCGGTAAGCTGGTAGAACTGAGCAAAATCATATCGGCCACGTTCAAAAGTCTGGATATTCTGTTCAGCTTGTTTACTTAAGCGTTGCTCGAACTCATCAATAACAGCATTAATCGCTGCACTTACTGTTTTCCATTTTTTCTTTTGTTTTGCTGCGGTAGTTTTAAGAAGTTGTTTGAATTGATATTGATGCCATTCGGTTAGCTGGGTGGTTTTTTTACGCCCGATGGAAGATAAGGCCTCATTGTCATAATCAGGGTCAATTTTATATCTGATCTGATTTGATACAGGGGAGTAATAGGCAGTTTCATGGTGGGAAACAGGCAGTTCATCTGGGTTTCTAAGCCAGAGTTCATGCAGGCTACTAAATAAGTCTCGTATTCTGATATAGAGCTGTCCAATATATTCAACGCTGTTTTGGCATTTTTCAATATGACCATGCCAGAGGTCTTCGCGAGTATCCTTACAAAGGCAGAACATATACGCTAAAAGTAATTCTTCTGGTTTTTGAGCAATTTCAAAGGGGTTTTTTAATAGCTCGTCTCTGAGGTACAGATAGTCATCATAGGGGGTCAAGACCTCAATTTCATCTGACATCCCAAAAGTAAACTCATACATGTAAGCCTCATCTTGAACGGCCATTGCAATATCATCTGGATGTAAGGCTTTATCTGCAAAAACTAATTTTTGGTGTTTATAGTGATATAAAACATATCTTTCATGGATTCCTAATTGTTGAATGATGTCCGGAATTGGATCATCAGCCATCTCTTCTTCTGACGCATTAAGATAAGCTTCTATCGAGTAAGGATCATCTTGAAAGTCAGGGTTGTTGTTGTCCATTATTCTTACGCTCAAAGTCATAATTTGATGAAAAGTTAAGTAAGTAATATAAGCGAGAATAATGAATAGAGTAATACTAACTTTATGATGAAAAAGGATTTTATAGTGTTTAATTTGAATCCATTACGTGGCTTGGAATCTTTCTGATAGTCGGTAAGTAGATATTTTGAGTTGTTTTTAAGGAGGTCGTGGGTAGTTAAGTTATTAGTGGAACTGAACTATTCGATAAAACTAAACACCTTTACTAAGTCCATTACGTTATTTTTTTCTTATTTGGTCTGATCAACAAAAAAAAATTATTAATTTTTTTAACTTCCTCACAGATTTCAATGCATTTTTTATTTTTTTGCTAAATTAGCTTTTTTATTAACGTAAGGAAAAACTAATGGATCTTATAAAAGACATTTTTTTAATTATTACAATTCCGCCTAGTTTAATGTCAATTTTGAACTACTTGGCTGGTCTATCTGCGATTCTTGTTCTGACAATTTTCAATGATCAACTTATTCAGAAACTAACAAAAAAGAGGTTCTCGCTAGAAAAAATCGTAAAAGGTTTCTTGGCTGGAGTGCGTAACACCGTACAACTTCAGGAAGGGATAGAGCCGTGGGCAGCCAATAGAAAGCTCAAAAAGTTTCGCACATATCTTTTTGGTGGGGCGTTAGGTTATGGATGTATAGTTTTTTCTGTACTTTTTATCATTTCGCTTTTGATGTTTGTACTTAGGAAAAATCCCCTTTCATTTGATCAAGCATTCCAAGTATGGATGATAATTTTAACTTTTGGTTGGGCTGCGAGATTTGCATATGTGGAAGCCAGGTTAGCTTTCAGAAATGCAAAATCTATCTGACATTCCTAAAGAAATACTGGCAAGTTAGATAACCTAACCCTAGAGTAAAACCCAAATAGGGCTTTACTCATTGAAGCTTTTATCAACTTTAAATATATAAAATTTGTTCTTTCATTTTTTAGATCACGTTTAGAGAAGGTTATAGAATGATTTTAAAAAAAGATATTTGTGTTTCAGTACTTAGTCTAATGATGATAAGCAGTGCATATGCTATACCTAAAGATGCAGAAATTTATGTACGAAACACACATGCAAGTTATGTGAATAGAGGCATGTGTTCACTTGCCTTTGATGTCATTGCTTATGATGCTTTAGATAATATTGAAAGCATTGATTTTACAGTGACCATCAAAGATAAAAATGGAAAGCTTATTGATCGTGATCAAGTTACTGCGGATGAATTTAATTTTGTCGGTGGTAAAACTTACGGTAGATTTTTCATTGAAGGGGAGAAGGCTTGTGATGCTTTTGGAGAAAACCTAAATATCAGTAAAGCAATTGTTAAACATAACGATGGTACAAAATCTGAAGATATCGTTAAGGCTCAGAAATTAAAAGTAGATGACTTCAAACCGATGAAAATCGTTATCGGTGGAAAATAAAAATAGGGAGTAAATATTTACCCTACAATCTTCAAATTATCCTCCTATACAAATCATATATAGGAGGTTTCTTTTATGTATGGAGATTAAGTGTGTGGAAATACTTTAGTGTGATATCGGACCAATTAGAAGATTATCGTAGAGATAGATGTAATGATAAGCAGGAATCTTGTTTTATTAATAATCTAGACAGATGTGTATAGTCTTTTTTTTACAGTTTAGATAATATGAAAAGACTTATGGAACACTGAATTAATTTTTATTTTTTGAGAAGATATGAAAAAACTTAGTAAAAAATGGTTTTTAAAACAAGAGATATCTGTACGTAGAGAATTGATCTGTAAAGGTAGACAATCGAACCGTAAAGATGACTTCAAAGAAAATAAAAGTATAGTGCTTCCAGTGGCTTTTACCTTCCAAAATGATCGTTGTCGTAAAGTAATTCTCAAAACTATAAGTTTAATAAAAAGCAATCAGAATCCTGGTGCTAATGATGTACTGTATCTCGACTTTAACAAGGTTGAAACGTTGTATGCGCCAGCTACAATATTTTTCGCACATAACCTCGAAAAATATAAAAAAGTCAAAATTAATGCTAGAGCTTCTAATAAAAGTAATGTAGTTAGGGCAATGATAACAAGATTAGGGTTAAACGAGATATTAGGATTAAAAGCTTGCCACTCTACTCATGAAATGATGAATTGGCATACCTTTACAGGTACAGACCTTACGTTTGGTGAAGATTATAATCGTATCGAAAGAATACTTGAAGAAAACTTAGATGATGAAACATTCCTTATCGTTAATGATGCCATTTCTGAAGCTGTAAGTAATGTGTTAAATCATGCATATGAAAAAAATCAACGCCATCTAGGATGGAAAGTTTCATTAAAAGTTACAGATGAATACCTATCTTTGGTCATAACTGATCTTGGTAAGAGTATTCCAGCTACAGTACCTGATAAAGTCGATGATCACATGAAAAATAGATTAAGTAATCTATTTGATTTTACTAATTTCTTAGGTATGGATGATGCTCAACTTATTGATGTTGCTAGCGAGTTTCGAAGAACAAGTACAAAAGAGAAACATCGTGGTAAAGGCTTTGGTGATATGTTAGAAGTTTGTAAAACAGTCAAAAATTCTAATTTAATTGTATATAGTAGAAAAGGTATCTGGATGAGTAATGGTCTGGATTTAAAAAAAATGTGCAATTATAAAGACAAAATTGATGGTACAATTATATTCTGGAAATTGCCCTTAAATTCTCCTCCAACCACACAGAGTGTTAACTCGAATGACGTAGGAGATGGACATGAATGACATGATTATAAACATCGCTACAGATTTTTATCCTCGCCCAGCAGGTCGTTTTTCTGCAGATGGAGAGTATACCGGTGAAAGTTTTCGCGAAAATCAACTAAAACCAAAACTTCTGGAAGTAAAAAACACTCCAGGAAGACACTTAATAGTAGATTTTACTGGCGTAACAATGGCTGGTTCTTCTTTCTTAGAAGAAGCATTTGGTGGACTTGTTCGAAATAGAGAGTTTACAAAAGAATTTTTACGAGAGGTTCTTATTATTCGAAGTCCTCGACGTCCAATTATCAAAGATCGTATAGAAACATATATCAACGAGGCTTAATGTTTTTAGCACATTTCATCCTCTGCAAATTTTATAATTTAGCCAATGAACCCATTGGCTTTTTTAATATTGTATTGTCACTACCATATCTCTTTCTTCTAGAGAAAGCTCTTTATGTTGTTCCTATTTATGTTTTTGTTCAACGTGTACATAGTCAGACACAACAACGTGCATTTAAGGCGGTTAGTGATGAGCTAGTCAAAATTAATGACTATTTAATTGAGTTCTTATTTAAGCTTTCAGTTATTGGAGCTGAGGATGAAATTGATTCAAAAACGACTTCAGAATTACTAAGTCTAAAAAGTAAAATTAATGCTCATATTATTTATATGCATGAATATATAGATGGATTTCCTTACGGAGGCCCTTTAAATTATATATGTTTCATAACTTTGAAGAGATATTTATTCAAACAGATTAAAGCTATAACAGATGAATTGGAAATGGAGTATCAGGAGTTGATACTAAATGACACGGTTCTTAGTCTTGAAAAAGATTTTATTGAGAATAAGAAACTAAAAATCTTAGATGAGTACACAATTCCACTTAAGCAAAAAACGATTGATGATGTTGTAGATGTGAGTCGTAGAATTCTTGAACATCTTGAAAAGAATACTAGAAAAATTTTCTAGCTCTTTATGAATCATTTAAATACCAAAAATCCATAGACGCTTAGATATAGATTTTCTACAATTAGTGATACATTAAAAAAATTGAGCTTGTTAGTGATGGATAATATTTTTCTATTCAATGAAAAAAAGTTGACGGAAGCAACAATGTTCTTTTTGCTAAAGTCGCCTCATCATACAATCAATATTTTGAAGTTGATGAAGTTATTGTATTTATCTGAACGTAAGTCCTTTGAAAAATTTTATGTGCCTATTATAGGCGATAGCCTTGTTTCCATGAAAAATGGTCCTGTCTTATCTTTAACTTTAGATAGGATTAATTCCGGTAGTGACAAAAAAAGTTATTGGAATAACTATATTGCGGATCGTAAAAACCACAATATATCGATCAGAGCAGACAGTGAGATTCATTCAATTGATCAATTGAATGAACTTAGTGGTAATGATCTCGCCGTATTAACAGAGATTTTTGATTTATTTGGCAATAAAACCCAATGGGAATTAGTTGACTATACTCATGATCATTGTTCTGAGTGGCGAGATCCAGGTTCTTCAATGTACCCCATTGAATATAAAGATCTATTTAAAGCATTGAATTTTTCAGATGATGTTTCAAATCAAATTATTACAAAGCTAGAAAAACAAATAGAATTAAATAAATTAAACAATTAAGTATTCATAATGAGCAAAGCCCAGTTAGGGCTTTACTCAATGAGTCTTTTATTGGCTTAAAATATATAAAATTTGTTCTTTAGTTAATCTATTAGATTTATCTAACTCATGCCATTTCTGAATCATATTCTGGTAGGTTTGGGCTTGGGGCATATGTGAATCAAGTACTCCAGCATCAATTGTTGAAGAGAAGCGATGAGCTTTGTTTAATGCATCTACAAATCCGATAAGTTCTGGCTCATTATTGCCATCAAAACCTGCAAAACTTACATCTTGAATCGTAATACCTGATTTATCACTTAAGGCATTGTAACTATCTTTTAGTGCCTCATAAACTTGAAGAATATTAATTACTAATTCAGCATCTTCATCTGGAAGGTTTTCGTAAAGGGAATTAAAACTTTGTCGATAGAGCCATTTGTGCCCATCTCTTAATTGTTCTGCCAAATTTAAGTAGTAATCCTCTTTTTTAAGAAGACCCAAAATTTCATATTGGTTAGCAAGAATTAAACGTTCTTTGTCTGTTAGTTCAAGTTGCATGTATTTGTTGCTCTTTTAAAAGTATTAGAAATAAATATATTGTTTTATTTTTTCTTATTTCAAGATATGAAATATATTATTGTTTAAACTGAAGAGCGTAAGTATGGAAACTCTATTGAAAAGCCTTAGGTCTCACTAGAGACTAAGGCCTAGATTACAATAGAGCTAGGGCTAATGCAGTCTCAACATGCAACTAAGAGAGGGGTGAAGAGAGTCTTAGATGCGACTGATCATACTTCCGAGGGCAGCCCATTTTGACCTCAGGTATTTCAGGAGGGTGACTGATACGGAATCCACGGATGCGTTTCTGTGTCATAAATTGAAAATACTGGTCATTCTTGCATAGATAATCAAAACTCTGTTCGAGGTTCTTTAACATCTCTACGTCAGAATAATCCAACATTCCTAAAGCACAATAACGGTAATCTTCTTTCTTCATATTACAGATAAATACCGAGCCTTGGTTATTGGTCACATGTTGCCATTGCTTGGCAATGTATTGTCCCCAAGTAATATCAGCCCAATGGTCCTGCCCATCAAAGAAGTAATAAGCGTGTACGTGGAAGCCTTTTTGAGGACCGTATTCAATACGATGGATATAACCTAGCGCATGCTTCATGCGATTCATTCTGGCATTCTCATTGAGCCTTTCAAGCGCGTCTATAATGAACTGACTATCTTGCTCAGATTGCCATTGGTCAGGTGAGATATGATTGTTTATTAAACTCTCTGGATCTCGCATAATGCCGAGGTCTATTCGAACAACCAGTATTTTAGAATGTACATGCAATAGGGCATGTACAAACTCAATCATTTTCTCTTTGGTCTTTAGCCGACTGTTTTTCCGGTTATGCAATCGTTTACGGACTTTAGTGCTGCTCATTCTCTCATTCAGTAGGTTCTGAAATCGATTCAAAGCAGCAACGTAAGCTTGAGCTTGCTCGTTAGTATAGGCGCCATTTGAAGTAAATGAGCCTAGAAGGAATCTCTCCATATCCGATAAGTCTTGAATAACGGAATGGATGGTTTCTAACTCAACGCTCACAGTATAGGTGCCAGACAGAGGCATGGAAAAGATTGAAGGCAATGCTGAGATTAATTGAATCGGAAGGTCTTTAGCGTATTGCACGGAGAGTTTCTTATTGCCCTGAATGCCCTTGATCTTTCTCAAGGAAGCTAAAGGACGCTGTTTACGACAATGAATCCCTAACTGTAAGCGGTCAATAAAACATTGGGTCTCAGGATTAGAAGGCAATCGAAACTCAACTACGTCACCTTCATCGTTATTCACCTCATAACAAGAATAATCTTCCTGAATCTGATTGAGTAGCTGGAGTGCCTCTAGGTCGTCTAAAGACCATTGCCCAGCAGTGGAAGCTAAGTTCGGTTTAGTCATACGGTGGTTCATAGATATATACCTAATGGAAAATTGGATGGTGTATTTGGGTAAACTAGACAAAGCTCTACTTGGGACACTGTTTTGAGCAGTGCCCTCAAGGAGCATTCAAGAATTAATTGGGAGAGCTGTTAGTCGTCTTCATGCATGGACTAAAGTGCATTGACTGATTAGGGCATCAGTAACACCAGTCATGGGACATATCGGATTGCCTGTTGATCGTAGAGACACTGGAGTGAGAACCTATCTCTAGGTATGTGTATTAATCATAGATGAAATATATCTTGGATATATATTTCATCTGGAATGCTAGATTGTATGTATCTACTGAATAACTAGAGAGCTGGTTACACAGATTAGTTAATTAAATATATTTAGATTTAGTCTCTATAGATATTTGTATATTTAATATATAAATAATTTAAAACCTAAACTACGCTCATATTTTTTCTACTTCTATACGGCAGTTCCAACCTTCTCGGAAATACGAGCATATTTGGATGAGTCCGATATACGGACTTAAGCAGACTAAAATGTACTTTTTCTCAGGAACTGGACTCGGTAATTTTTATCTCGTATGATGTGCCAAGGTCGTAAAAAATAACTGAATTAGTCTTCTTATGAAGCTAAAGCAATGAAGAATTAAATCGGTATTTTATATCCTGAAGACATACGCATCTCATTGCAAGCTACATGTATGTCGATAGTTATTTTAGTAGTTCATGAACCTAAAACAGGCATTGAAAAGTTGTACGCTCTTAAGGATAGATTATTGTTTTAAGGCACAAAATTATCAGAATTATATGCATTTAGAAAAGATAAAATTGGTGTGTTAAATCCCTCTCATTGAATTCCAAATTAAACATTTTTGAATGCGCTTTGTGAAGTTATTTCATCAATTGCAATGCAAGATTGTAGGCTACGGTTTTAGAAATTGACTCTGCGATAAAGAACTCTTGAGGCGGTGTAAAGTCTAATGTTTGTTTACGATAACGCGTCTTTCTTCCTGTCTGTTTGTCTCTAAAAATAAACTCATCATGTGCATGAGAATATTCCTGTCCGTATAGTGGACCACCAAGACACTTTAACCGAAGCACTGCATTGTCCTTAAATTTACTTAATGGTTAGTTTAATGGGCTAATCTAATGAAAAACAATAACAATCACTTTATGACTTAGTCGATAGATGATTGACACCTTAAATATTGCACATTATCCTTTGCCTGCTGGCCTACATTGCCAGTCGGTTTTAGCAGACCGTTTTATTGGGTTGCATCAGAGTTATTCCTTCTGAGGAATAATTCTGAGGGTACATCTCGTCTCCTCCCGTTGCGGTAGGACGGGAGAGGGACACTTTCGAGTGTGCCGGTGTCAATCCAATCCGGTCTGCTAACCCTTTCTCGTTCTGCCACCATAATTCTCTAATGCTTTGGCAGAACTCCCCAGATAAAGGAGTTGGCTATGCATATTCTTTTTACACCTCCCGATTAGTTTTTAATAGGGTTTGATGAACTTGTAGTTCTTCAAGCATTAGTTTTTTTCGTCTAAAAATTTAACTTAATAAAATATGTCATGTGAGATACACCGTGGCAGGGCTTTGTATTGCCTAAAAAAGCCTAAGCTCCATGACCTTGTCACTGGATATAACGATGAAAAATAAAATTCTGATGGGTGTGGTGGGTGTCAGTGTTCTAATTCTAAATGGCTGTTCTTCCCAGTTTGAAAAGGGTGTCAAGCAGGGCTGTTACAACATGGGGGGCAGTCGTAGCTACTGTTCCTGTGTCTACAACAAGGTCGAAGAACACTATGGTCGCAAGGTTATGCGCCAGATTGAAAGTATGAGTTATCTCCCAAATGATCTAGACCGTGTGATGTATCAGTCAGGTCAACAATGTGTGGATGAACTCTAACACCAGATATTTAAAACTTTAAGCAAATCATTGAATCACTCATTTCCTGTTGCCTGTTAGGGCAACGGGAAGGGAGTATGCAACTCAATTTAGGAATATTGATCATGAAACATCCATTTTTTACCTTCTATTTTACGATTGTGATTGGCTACTGGCTGTATTGCATTTGGGAATATCCGGGACATTACTCTGGTGCTTATCTACTTGGTCGTGCTCTGGTCTGGCCTTTTATATTTATACGCTGGTTCTTCTAGAAGGGGCAATGATGATGAACATATCGGATCGAATCCAGCAAAGTCAGTGGATACCCTTATTACGAAGTTGCGACAATATCTATTTTGCGCCAGTCATTCCTAATAAGAAGCTACAAGGTGCCATGACCTATCTTCCTCATGGCGTAAATCCTAACGATGTATTGATGTTAATTGATGACACTGTGTTTGGCAGTGCCAAGGTCGGGATGTGCCTCACGGCAAAGGGGATATTTTACAAAGCCAGCTTTGAGGACGAACAAGCCTATCTGTTTGAACATATACAGCAGGTAGAGGCTGATATTGGAATACTCACCAGTTCGATTTTGATCAACGGTCAGGACGAACTGAACTTTACTCAACTGGATAAAGGTGTTGTGAGAACCCTAGTTGCCTTCCTAAAGGAATGCTGTCAGGGGCTACATGGTAGAAGACAAGGTGCTGATCAGAAACTTGTAAAAATTGATGCCGATATGCAGATCGTGATTGATCTGTTTGCTTATTTTATTACCTTTAATACGGGGCAGTGGAATGCCCGATCGAAAGAAGTTGTATCCGATCATTTTACCAAGTTGAATGATCAGGCAGTGCATCAGTATGTCGAGAAACTACTGAGTGAACAGATATGTTTTGATTATGACGACTTGTTGCATCGGCTGGCAGATATGAAGGATAGACTTGCCTATAACTTTCGTAGGGAGATGATTGAGCAACTGGTCTATGCCATGGCACTTGGTCAAATTGAGCAGGATCAGGCTGATTTGTTCATGACTCATTTATGCCGTGTAACCAATGTCTCTAGAGCAGTCTTTCCAGACCTCGTCAAAATTATCTATCAATGTTTAGCGGAAGAACAAAATAATAAAAGAACACCTGATTTGAATAATGAGCAACGACAGGCATGCCAACTTCTTGAGATTCAACCTGAACTATTGAGTGAGCAAACCCTGCAAGCCGCTTACCGACAAAAGATGGCAGATTTCCATCCGGATAAATACCAAAGCCTACCCGAATCAGTACGACAACTCATTGAGCAACAAGCCCAGCAATTCAATCAGGCCAGAGCTGTATTAAAAGCCTATCTTGGAGTGTAGCCAGTGAAGATCAATACACAACGGTTGAAACGGCGCTGGAAATGGTATGCAGCTTATGTAGTGATTTTTATTCTGTCCTTTGCCTTGTTTTATGCCTATGACCGTGCTCAGGACCAACAAACTGAACAGATGCTTGAAGATATCCGCCGTCCTGCAATGAATCATGATGGTACAGCAGTGACAAGCATTACTGACAGAGATCAAGTCCCGACTTTTGATCGGGCTGACCTCAATTGGGAAAAACATAAATAAAGAAATTTTAAATACATATTACCTCAATGAGAGAGCTGACGAATTGCTCTCATTCATAAAGCCATTTCATGAAACCGAAAGGGGGAAGCATGATGACAACACAACCTAAGAATACTCATACCCAGACTTTTATTATTGGCGTTTTATCTGCACTTGTTGTGGTACTTGCAGGATGGGTCGGCTATGACAAGTTACTTAAACCTAAATCAGAAGAAGCAGTTACGGCATCTGTTTCTGAACCTGTTGCAGCCTCCGAACCCGTTATTCAGGCGACCAGTGAATCGGTATTAGACATTCAGGAAAAAGAAGCAGATTCTACTCAAAAATCAGTTGGGAATCCTAAAGGTGAATACCTTGGAAGCGGACTTTATAGCTCAGATATGAATAGTGGTAAGTGTCTAGGTTCTGCCAAAGTCACTTGCGGACTATTTGAAATGAATAAATTGCCGAAAGAATGGGAAAATATAGTTGAAGCGACTTCTGAGAAGAACCTTGAAAACTGGTTTGCAACGACTGATCCGAATAAGGTGACTTCAATTCCCCATGACTGGTCAGGCTGGCAAGTTATGGAATACGGTGAAGACAATAAAAAAGTGATGGCTTTCTTCGATAGTGCTTATACCAATACAGGTGAATGTTTATTAACCCAGACTGTATATGACATCAAAACCAAGAAAGAAATTGAAAGCGTTGATCTTGCCTGCAACTAAACCATTAAGAAATAGAGGATGATCAAATGAAAAAACTATTTCTGGGTATGGGGGTTGCAGCCATAAGCATTTCAACTTATGCATTGGATTTACAGTCACATGAAGTACCCGCCTATTTAATTCAACAACAAGGCTATTCAGGGCAAGTGAATTGTACGTATCGTGGTGTTCTAAAAAGTGGAGTCCAAAGAACATTTAAAGCGTCTATGTTCAATGAGTGTGAACAGGTTTTGGCACTGAGTAATGCGACTGTCCATAATGCAATGAGTGAGGCAAGGATTCCATATAGTAGTCATCGAACTTTTGTCCGATTTATTGGGGTAAAACCTCGAAAGTTTGGAGGCATTTATATTCCTGGGCGAAGTGATCCTTGCCACCCGAGTTTGCGTTCTATTCCACAAGCAGTTGCTGACTGTAAAAATAAACAGCGTGCTCATTAAATAAGAAAATCTAACCGAGACATCAAGAGCCTGCGACTTCGCAGGCTCTTTTTTTATGCCATTTATTTAAGGAAGAGGTATATGCACCAGTGTCCTTACTGTCACTCATTACATATCACGTTACTACGCCAGACTGAACCATCTTCAGGTGTATTTGCAAAGCTTTCATCATTTTCACCGATGTCTCTGGCAGCAGCCTGTATGCAGTTGTCCAAACGCAGTCCTGTTCATCCTTTAGTAGGTGGCTTTGTTGGCTTGGTGATCGGGGGCATGTTTCTGCTCTACGTCCAGCATCAAGACAACATGGTGACGCTGTTTTACCAGTGTGAGCAATGTCTGGAGCATTTTGAAATCCAGCAATCAGGCTTCGCGTAATTCTCATCGTTTACAGCATCTAAATTATTTAAATCACTTAAAGGAAATTAATCATGGCACATCAAATTGAAACCATGGCATTTGTTGGTCAAGCCCCTTGGCATGGTCTGGGTAATCAACTTCCTCAAAATCAGCCAATTGAAATCTGGGCACAGCAGGCAGGTATGGACTGGCAGATTGAATCATCTAATGTCAGTTATATGGCAAAGAATGAACGAGGACAAAGTATTATTCTGCCTTATGAGGAACAGCGAGTGCTTTATCGTTCAGATACTCATGCACCGTTATCGGTGGTGAGTCAGCGTTATCAGGAGGTGCAACCGATGGAGATATTAGAATTTTACCGAGACCTGACTGAGCAATCGGGTTTTGAACTGGAAACGGCGGGTGTACTCAAAGGTGGACGTAAGTTCTGGGCATTGGCAAGAACAGGACAATCGGCAGCACTAAAAGGTAAGGATGTGAGTAACGGCTATATTTTGTTGGCGACCGCATGTGATGGCACACTGGCAACCACGGCGCAATTTACCTCAATTCGCGTGGTATGTAATAACACTCTGGCGATTGCCTTACGGGGGCAGAATAGTAGTGCAGGTGTGGTGAAAGTTCCACACAGTACCAAGTTCGATGCAGAAAAGATCAAACATCAACTTGGTATTTCAGTGCGTGCATGGGATGAACACATGTATGAGATGAAGCAACTCAGCCAGCGTAAAGTCACCCAACAGGAAGCAGCAGCTTACTTTGATGCCGTGTTTAATAATACGAATCTAAGTATTGCCGAACAGGATGAAAGTATCATTCAGTTCTATCGTAATGTGGCAAGACCTCAACCAACCCATTCATCCAAAGCTGACAATAAAGCCGAACCAAATGGACGTGCCATGTCTAAGGTCATGACCATGTTTAACGGGCATGGTCGTGGTGCAGAGTTAGCCTCAGCTAAAGATACGGCGTATGGGCTGCTTTGTAGTATTACTGAGTTTGTGGATCACGAACGCCGTGCAATGGGTCAGGATCATCGATTGGATTCAGCATGGTTTGGTGCTGGAGCCAACATTAAACAACGCGGACTGGAACAGGCATTGAGAATGGTGTCTTGAACTTACTAAGCTATTTAATTATTTCAGACTTTGAGACTAAATAAAGGAATATTTGAGTTGAAAATTTATGAAAAGTCTTCATAAAGAATCATTTAGTCTATTGTAACTAGAGAGAGCGCAGAGAATGGGTGGGCAATATTCAGATGGTCTTATGATTGAACAATTGCAAGATGGGTTTTTATTAAGAATTAACAATAAAAACCTTTTTGATTTTTTATGGGTGAAATTTGCTAAAGACTTTGGGCATGAGCGTTTTATGACAAACGTATCGGTTAATTCTTCTGATTACAGAATTCATATTCAAGGCTTAAAAACTCACGTATTAGAGCAGGATTTAAGATATATCCCTCCTCATTCTCTTAATCAATATATCTAGAGACTAATTTAGATCACAACAAAAACCACATCTTCGGATGTGGTTTTTTTATGTCTTTAAATACAGGAGCAAGTTATGGGACAAGCCATGACGAGCCAACAGCAAGCTTTTATAGATCCACCTGTTCGAGCAAAAAACTGTTCAAGTCGTAACATACGGAGTAACAAAGCCAAACGATTGGCTGAAACTAAACAGATGAGTCGTCAACAATGGTTACAAATACGAAAACAAGGGATTGGAAGTAGTGATGCAGCAACAGCTTGTGGGGTGAATCCACACATGTCGATGCTGGAACTGTGGATGATAAAAACAGGTCGAATGCAGCAGAGCATTGAAGATGAAAGCACAGGCTATGCACCATTGTACTGGGGCAAACGACTAGAACCGCTAGTGGCTGAATATTACAGCATGCATACCAACCATAAAGTCCGTCGGGTCAATGCCGTGTTGCAACATCCTGATGAGGATAAGACGTTCATGCTTGCCAACTTAGACTATGCCATTGTCGGGAGTGATGAAGTACAGGTACTGGAATGTAAATCAGTGGGTGAATATGGGGCTAGACTCTGGCGGGATGGAGTCCCGCTTTATGTGCTTTGTCAGGTACAACACCAACTTGCTGTCACAGGTAAACAGGCAGCGCATGTCTGTGTACTGATCTGTGGACATGAAACCCGAATCTATAAAGTGACCCGTAGTGAGAGTGTGATTGAACACATTGTGCAGGCGGAACGTCATTTCTGGAAATGCGTGGAAATGGATATTCCTCCGGCAGTGGATGCATCCGAATCAGCAGGCAAAGCCTTACAAGTGCTGTATCCTGAGCAGACTCCGTTACTGACAGAAGACTTCACTGACAATGAGATTGCCAATCAATTGTTTAATGATCTACTGGAAGAAAAGCGCAAGATTGAAACCCATCAACAACTGTTTGATGAACTCAAACACCGCTTACAAATTCTGATGAAGGATGCTGAACGAGTGGTCTTGATGGGAGGGACGATCACATGGAAGAAGGCACAGGATTCAATCAGCCTAGACAGTAAAGCCTTACTTAAGCAGCACCCTGAGTATTTACAGCAATTCCCACAAACTAAAGTAGGGACACGACGCTTTCAGATTTATCCAAATGGTCATTAACTTAGCTCAAGGTCGAAATCGGATTACATCATACCGCTTATTCAACCTATACCGCCCATGATCCCATGCCATTAAACAGCATGGGATTTTTATTTAACAAATATAATAGAGGTCAAACATGATTAAAGGTTTAGCAATTACACCCCCGATATTGGGGCGTATCAGTATTGGTAAAATCGTAGAAAAGAATGGCAAACGTGTGCCTGAAAAAGATGACCAGTTCACCATTACTAGTCAAATTCAAAGTAAGGAAGGTTGGGTGAACCATCCAATGGATGAAACCTTACGGGCAAAAGCCAGTAATAATAAACTTCGTAGTATCCCAGTCAGGATGATTTTCAATGATCCTGAACTAAATCTGCGAGCAGAATACACCTTATTTGATCGGCAGACTGGGCGTCCCATTTGTATTGGGAATGGTGAGACGTGTCAGCGATCAGGGAAAAAGGGCATTGAACAACATCCATGTCCTTCACCAAGTTTATGTTCATTGGCGCAAGGTGGTTTATGCAAACCTTATGGCAGACTTTACGTCAATTTAGATGACGCAGATGAGTTCGGTACATTTATTTTTAGAACCACAGGTTTTAATAGTATTCGAACATTGGCGGCACGACTGGCCTATTATCATGCAGCATCAGGTAAGCTACTTTCATGCTTAGCATTACAATTGACCTTACGGGGCAAAAGTACTACTCAAAGTTATCGAACTCCAATCTATTACGTGGACTTAACTTTAAGGGATGGAACAAGCTTACAAGATGCGATTATCACAGCGAAGGAAATAGATAAGCAGAGTAAACAGTCTGGATTCTATCAGGAAGTATTAGATCAGGTCGCACGACAAGGCTATGCTAATGCCAAGTTTGAGGTAGATGGCGAGGAGGAATTGGACGTGGTTGATGAGTTTTATAATAGTGATGAACAATTAAAGCAGCCTCAAACTGAGGTTGCTCATGCAGATGTTAGAACATTACAAAAGGGATTGGCACAGAGTGTCATAGCTGTAAATTAGGGAGCCTTTGGGCTCTCTAACTTTCGTATAATTTTTTCTTTTTGATTATTGGGTTTGTTACGTCATCTTTTGTTGTTATCAATAATAATTGATTTGTTACATGTCTGCAGGGGGATTAAGGGTACATATAAATTTGATAGAGATATTAATAATATATGAGTCGTCTATAACAACATGGTTGGATAATCGAAATTCTGTACTATGGTGTATTTCATTATTTAATTAAGTATTTGATTCGATGTATTATCTTGTAATGTCGATATAAGTTGGAGGGGCTAACTTATAAATACATCTATTTGCTCAGGTTGTATAACCTCAATTCATAAAGGGGTTTAAAAAAATATTGCGTTTGATGAGAAACGGTTAGCAACGAGAAAATGATGGAAACAAAATTCACGTTATTAAGAGTATTGATTCTGTTGGTAAGTACACCTTATACAGCTAGAAAGTGTTATCTCACAAAGCATACCAAAATACTTGCAAATGCAAGCATCTTGGCTGAATCAGATTAATAGGTGATTTGTGAGTAGCAAACGATTTAAAAAGATCTTTTTAGAAGTTGTAATCTAGCTTTCTCCCTTATTTACCCAAGGCATAGAAAGATCAATGTCAGAGACCAGCTTGCCACCACCAAAGCTCATGTTTTCCAAAGGAATGGCATACATTATCAGGGTGATATCATCTTGGCTGATGCCAACCTTTTCAACTGCGTATCGGGTGACCAATTCTGCGAGCTTACGTTTCTGCTCTATTGTCCTACTTGTACCTGATGTTACTGTTATGATCATCCGCTTGTCAGATCTCTTCAAATTGGGAAAAGTCGGATGAATGAAGAGTTCATCATCCTTATGCTCACTGATGATTACGAAACGATCTTCCATAGGTGTATTTAGAGCTTCATGAAGTGCGAGATTTAAAGCATCTGCAAGAGCCAGCTTCTCTTCGCTTGAAAACTTTTGAGTCGGTATGTAAACATGAAAGATTGGCATTGATATTTCCTCTGATGTATTGGTCAGGTTAAATTTGGCGATAAAATTAGTAGTTGCTCGTCTTGGCTAACCAAATCTTAAGCAATGGTATGATGAATGTTTATTCGATTTGTCTGAGCACAGGAACTATATGCATTACACAAGATGTTCCTTGAACCAATCCAGTGCGGCGGTACTGGATTCATCGAATCTGGAGATGTACGGATCGAAGTGGCTACCAGAGATAGTTACGAGACGTTTTGGTTCAAGAGCCCGCTCGTAGGCTGCCAACTCGATATCTGCCAATGTAATCGTATCCTGTAGCGCGACGATCATCAGTAGCGGTGTGGGAGACACGCGAGCAATCCACGTACCTGGTTCATACATGCGCGCGGCGCGGGTCGAACGCACAGTGATGCTGTTTTCCCAGATGCCGTGGGGCACAGCTTGTAGGTAGAATTCGATGGCTTCCTTGGTACGGTACGAAGCAGGTATCGCTGGGTCTGTGCTGACGATCACTTGCCTTTTAGGCGGTGCTCCACGAGCTTGCGCCCGTTCATCCGCAGTAAACGCATCTTCTATAGCAGCAATGGCGTCGGGTGGGATACGGCGTAGTCCTTGCTCAAACCCACTGATCGTTGGTACCTGTGAAACAATTGCACGTAAGCGACGGTCTGTTGCACCCAGCACTAGCGCATGCCCACCAGCATAGCTTGTGCCCCACAAACCGATGCGTTTCGCATCTACGATTTCCTGACTTTCAAGGAAACTGATCGCGCGCCGCCAATCAGCTATTTGGCACCATGGGTCGATATCTTGGCGTGGGGTACCGTCACTTGAACCGAAGTTGCGGTGATCGTGTAAAAGAACTACAAAGCCGTTAGTGGCGAATTTTTCAGCGAATGGCTCTAGGCCGTGTTCCTTTACACCTGCATAGCCATGCGCCATGGTGATGGCAGGATAGGGGCCAGTACCACCAGTGGGCACGTAGAGCCAACCTCGCAGCGTGACGCCACCATCGGCTTCAAACGCTATATCGGTACGTTGAAACATGGTTTTTCTCCTTACAGAAAGATATCGGATGGCACGATAAAAATAACTGGAATCAAGTTTGCCTAGCAGATGGGAATGGATTTCCACGAAAAGCTTCCAGATACCATTAGGTGGTAGATGATGAATCTCTATATGTACTTTATGCCAAGTTAATTACCTGGTCGTTCAAGCGAGAAGAGTTGCTCCTCACCGATTTCGAAGTAGTCAGCGGGGCCGCCTCCTCGCAGGATCGAGTGAGCCTTGGTAGTCTGGTACACTCCGTCTTCGATTAGTTGGTGGTCAATATGAATTACTACTGCTTCACCTAATACTAGCCAAGCTGGCAGTCTCATGCCGCCTTGTGTTTTAAGCTGTATGATCTGAGTGACTACACACTCGAACTGCACCGGGCTAGCAGCTACTCGTGATGGCCGAACTTTGTCAGAGGGCAATGCCTCCAGATTAGCCAACTCAAACTCATCGACTTGAATAGGCACCATAGCAGAGGAGGTGTTCATTGCTTGGGCGAGCTCTCGAGTCGCCAGATTCCATACAAACTCACCAGTTTCACGCACGTTGGCGAGTGAGTCCTTCTCACCAAGTGAACAAAAGCCAATGATGGGTGGCTTGTAGTTGAATAGATTAAAGAAGCTGTAGGGCGCAAGATTGCGCACTCCATTGTTAGAGATTGTACTGATCCAGCCGATTGGTCTCGGAGCGACGATGGCGTTAAGCGGATTGTGACGCAGAGAATGCCCTTGCGCTGGGTCATAAGAATGCCAGTCAGTCATAATTTCCTCTTTTTGAACAGGTATAAGGAACGCGGTTTCCATTGCCTTCAGCTTGGTGTACGTTCGCAACACCAGAGCCGAAGGTTATTGTATTCATATCCCGAACCTGTTCAGGGAATGGTTTTCAGATCGGAGCTACGTAAGTCCTACGCCAGATAAACGAACAAGACATCCGTTTCAAGTCAATTTTGCTGCCCTGTTTTCAAGAACAGGGCAGATTTATTTTTCTTACTTCTTTAAATCAGCCAATAAAAGTATTTTTTCCTTCCTTAACTAAAGAAGTCTTGACCGAGTGTTCCTTCAAGCTGCTCCTTGAGGCCCGATGAGAATTCACGAACTACGGAGAAAGGACTTTGAAAGAGTTTGATATTGTTGATGAGGCCAGTCTCATTCTGGGTGAGGATGGTGATGCCAGTGATCGGCTTGCCACCGTGGATAGCATCCCATTCAAGATATGTCTTAGCACCGTCAACCGTCTCTGCAGTGAACACGAAGTTTTCATACATTGTGCTCGTTGCTGTAAAGAATGCTCCAATAAGTGTTGGGCCAACCACGGCCTTGCTGAGGGCCGAAGTCTGAAGGGTCACATCAGCAGTGAATGAATTGGCGAAATCGTTCGTTCCTTTCTTCTTGACGATTTGCATCCATGCTGTTCCCAGCGAGTTGATGTTAGTAGTCATTAGAATCTCCTAAGTTGGTCAGTAGTCATTTCAATATTCCCCAGAACATGTCTGCGGTTTTTATTTTTCAAGATGCTCTATGAGAAATTCACCAGCTCTCTGCAATGCGTCATGCGCCTGAGGCAAAGATGCTGTTTGAATATGCCAAACATGTGGCATTTCCGCCCAAACCTCAAGGTGTGACTCGCCACCAGCCGCACGTACTTTGCGGTCAATTTCAAGCGCGTCATCAAGAAGTACTTCATCGCTTCCTACATGGATGAGCAATGGAGGAAAGCCGTGCATGTCTGCGAACATTGGCGAGATGATCGGATCCTTCAAATCATGGTTTCCTGCGTAAGCTTCGACCATTTCCCGCATCGCACCTATATTTACCATTGGGTCGCGATCAGCCAACTGCGTTAACGATGGTAGCGTCAGCGTTAAGTCTGCCCATGGGCTAATGAGTAGAACTGCTCGTGCGTCTTTATGACCCTTCGAGGAAGCGTAGGCAAGAATATTGACAACCATGCCGCCGCCACTGGAATCTCCAGAAATAGCGAACGGCTTCCCAAGCGCACGTATAGCCTCGTAGCCACGGATCGACTCGTCATAGGATGCAGGGAATGGGTGTTCGGGGGCTTTTGAATGGTCCAGAACGATGACCTGAGACTTTGATGCCCGAGAAAGCTCCCCGAGCATTCCCAGATGCGAGGCAGGAGAACCAGCCACCCAGCCTCCACCATGGAGATGGTAGATAATACGTTCTTTAGATGCGCCAGGAGCCGTAATTGCCACCGCAGCTACACCACCGAGCTCAATTGGCTCTGCTATTAGGTCCGCTGCTGGCGGGTTTGCTTCAGGGATTGACTCCATACTTAAACGGAGCGTCTCGATGTTGCTAACGGGATGCTCAAGTTCGAAGGCGAACATCGCTTCGCGGAGTTTGCGGATGGAAGATGAATCGTAGGTCATAGTTCTGCTCACTTCAAATCAAGAAAAGTTGCTGGCACCCAGTCGTAGCCAGTACCAGTGTCGGCCTTGCGAATACGGCCTAGGCCAGGGAACGGCATGTGGGCTGCGGCAATCATCGTTTTATCCGCAGCGAGTTTCACAAGAAGGTCTTCACGTGTTTTGACAGCCGATGCGCTGTCTGAGTCAAAGACAATGCTGATTTCTGGATGAGGCATTTGGACTGCACCAACATGAGCTACATCGCCCCAGACCAGCAATGACTGACCTTTAGAAGAAATCATGTATCCTGTGTGACCAGGCGTGTGGCCAGGAATAGCATATGGTGTAATACCAGGGATGATTTGGTCCATGCTGGTATAAGGCTTCCATTTACCTGCTGCGATGTAAGGTGCAGCACCATCCTGTGCGATTTTGAAGAAAACTTTTGCATCTTCGGGAGCCTTAGCCATAATTTCCTTTGATAGCCAGAAGTCGGCATCGGCTTTGTTCATCATCACAGTGGCATTCGGAAAGACGCGTTTCCCATCTTTGTAGATACCACCAACATGATCACCGTGAAGATGAGTTAACAGCACTAGATCAACCTGCTCTGGTTTATAACCGGATGCCTTCAAGTTCTGCACGAGTTTGCCTAATGCAGCGGGACCCCAGTGTCCTCCAGCGCCAGTATCAATGAGAACTAGCTTAGAACCAGTATTTACGAGATAGCCTTGAACAGTGGCAGAAACATTCTTGGGGTCATTTTGGAAGGAGCGTGCTAGAAGGGACTGAATAAGCTTCGGGTCACCATGCAGGAGGTTTGAGTCAATACTAGCGCCACCGTCATACAAAGCAGTGAGTTCATAATCGCCAATCATAGTGCGATAGAAGCCCGGAACCTGTTTGTGTTGCATTGGTGCAGCGGCTTGAACGGGTGTTACAACAGCAACGGTACTAGTAAGTGTTAATGATACAGCTAGCACAGTACGTGAAGTAAGGTTCGATAATTTCATAGCATTTCCTAACTATTATGTAATGGGGCATTTATATATACGTCATGATCTTTAGCGGGACGCCAACTCATCCAGGCATATTGTTGTTGCCACCTTTCTAATTGCACGTATGGACAATTTTCTTTGAGCTAGCAAAAAATATAACCACTTGTGCTTTGCAAGTGGTTGAAGATTACTTCTATAACTTGCATAATGCAAGTGGAAAAATGAAATAAAGGGAAAATACCTGTGTTACAGACAAGACGATCGGGTTGTCCGATCAATCTGACACTTGAACAAATCGGTGACCGCTGGAGCTTAATTGTTATCCGCGACGTCATGTTCGAAAATAGGCGAAGCTATGGAGCACTGCTGGAGCAAAACAAAGAGGGAATTGCCTCGAACATCCTTGCAAGCCGTTTGAAGCATTTAACGTCCTCTAACCTTCTGACACGCTGTCCAGATCCGAATCATCAGCAAAAATTTATCTATAGCTTAACCGAAGAGGCCATACAGTTAGTTCCTCTGTTAGCACATATGGCCGCTTGGGGGCTTCGACATACAAATCCGAGCAAAGAGGCGTCTTTGCGTGGTGAGATTTTAGAAAAGGGTGGTCTGTCACTTTGGAATGCCTTTATGGATGAACTACGTTATCTTCATCTCGGTATACCACGTCCAAAGTGCTCAACATCTGATGAGTCTTGGACTGATAACCAGAAGGCAATAGCTATTCTGCTTAGAACCTGATCGGTTAAACGAAGGCAAGTTAGAAAAGGTTCTTTGCAACTTGACGAAAAATAGAGCAAATCTGTCATGGCGAATTTGGCTGACAAGCGTTCCTTGCTTGCTGACTTTTGCCAGAATCAAGGCCGCAACAAGCGATGGGTGAGCTAAACTCGCGGTTCAACCTGATTTCAACAACCGCTTGGCGCTGAACTGTTTTTGCTCTGGCGTCTTAATACAAGCATCTATGCAGTTTTATTGGGGTTTATCGATTTAGCCTAAGCTTATTCTTTACGCTGCGTCTTAAAATTAATTCAAGTCGATCTTTAGCCACATTTCTCCCAATGTGGCTTTTTTCATACTTTTTTATTACGACGCATCATGTCGTCCTTAGTATATAGTTAAACATAATTTGGTTAATAAAAATGATAAGTTAAATGTATTGAGTAATTTAGAGGTTAGTATGAAAAGAGATTGGGAAGTTATTCGAGCAATTTTAATTGCTACTGAAGAAGATAGATTTGATGAATATCTTGAAAAAACAGAAGATGATACTCTTATTTTAGGTAATACAAGTCTTTTAATTGAAGCTGGTTTCATAACTGGAAAAGTTCTACAAAGTCTTGATGGAATAGATGATGTTTTCGTGGATGATTTGTCTTGGCAGGGGCATGAATTATTAGATGTAATTAGAAGTAAACCTGTCTGGGAAAAAATAAAAACGACGGCCTTAGAAAAAGGACTTGAACTTACTTTTGATGTGGTTAAAGCATTGGGAAGCAAAGCCATATCATTTGTATTGGGTGAATAGAGAATTAAAATGATAGTTCAAAAATGCAAGCAACCATTAGGTTGCTTGCATTTCGTTAGGTCACTATTTTTCTTCTGTTTTTCTCATTTGATTTTGATTAAGCGGTACATCTAAATTTCTTTCAGAAAGTTCAAGGAGCTTTAAAGCATTTGATTGTTTCATAAAGAACTTTAGTATTTTCATGCCTGCAAAAATGATAGCAAACATCAAAAAATAATTGATACCAGCCCAAGTCAAAATATCTGTTAAGTTGTGAAGTAATACCTTAACCATATAGAGCACGTAAAGCATAAGTCCGTATGAGAATAAACCTGAAGCAAAGAAAAGGCCTGCTCCAATTGTTTCTAATCGTTTAGCCTTTTTGGGATCAATGTGCTTAATTGGTTTTAGTTGATTTTTTCTGAATCAAACTCTAATAATTTCCCACAGTTTTTATAAAGTCTTGCCGCAAACTCACAGTCTATCTTGCGCTTGATGTATCTTGGTTTTTATAAATCCTTTTCATTGAGGTTGAGCTCTTTTTGAAGCGTTACAGCACTTAACCGATATTGATAGCCTTTTTTCCTCTTCCTCAACAAGTGGGGAGAGCTTCCTTGGCAGATTATTTTAGAGCTTTATTTGAGGCCATAGAATGTAATCGTCAGAAAGAATATGGTTTTTTACCTAATGATTTCAAATTAACAGATAGTTCAATTGCTACCTTGGCTAATTGTGCATTGTCGTTAGAATCAGAAGAAATGATTGATGGACCATATGTGAAAAATTTTAGAAGTCGTGAACGCAAACGCCCAAATAGTGGCTTCTAATCTTGAAGTATGTGGACAACTTTAGAGTTGTCCACAAAGTCGATGAAACACTTTATAAATCTGCTACAATTGCGCCAATTTAAATTTTCTTTTTCGCCATTTGCTGTCACCTTTTGAAGTGTGTACAAATTGGTGTACAAATTGTAGATAAAATTCATGTTTAAAGACGAATTAGCTAAGCAGGTAAAGGTTCGTAGGACTTTCGCCATCATTTCCCACCCCGATGCCGGTAAAACCACCATGACAGAGAAATTACTGTTATGGGGTAAAGCAATTCAGGTTGCAGGGATGGTAAAAAGCCGTAAATCTGACCGCGCAGCTACATCTGACTGGATGGAAATGGAAAAAGAGCGTGGAATTTCCATTACCACTTCTGTTATGCAGTTCCCTTATAAAGGTCACACTATTAACTTACTTGATACACCGGGACATGAAGACTTCTCTGAAGATACTTATCGTACCCTAACTGCAGTTGACTCTGCATTAATGGTGATTGATGGTGCAAAAGGTGTCGAAGAACGTACCATCAAATTGATGGAAGTTTGTCGTATGCGTGACACTCCGATCATTTCATTTGTAAACAAGATGGACCGTGAGATTCGTGAACCACTTGAGTTGCTGGATGAAATTGAGAATGTCCTCAATATTCGTTGTGTACCAATTACATGGCCATTAGGGATGGGACGTGATTTTGCAGGTGTATACAACATTCTTGAGAATAAGTTGTATGTCTACAAAGCAGGCTTTGGCTCAACTATTACAGATATTGAAGTACGCGATGGCTACGACCATGCAGATATCCGTGAAAAAGTAGGTGAGTTGGCTTGGGCGTCTTTTGAAGAGTCACTCGAGCTTGTACAAATGGCGAATGAACCTTTAGACCGCGAATTATTTTTACAAGGTAAACAAACTCCAGTTCTATTTGGTACAGCATTAGGTAACTTTGGTGTTGACCACGTGTTAGACGCATTTATGAATTGGGCACCAGAACCTAAAGCACATCCAACACAAGAGCGTGTTGTCGACGCGAAAGAAGAAGGTTTTTCTGGTTTCGTCTTTAAAATTCAAGCCAACATGGATCCGAAACACCGTGACCGTATTGCCTTTATGCGTATTTGCTCAGGTAAATACGAGAAAGGTTTGAAGATGAATCATGTACGTATTGGTAAAGATGTTCGTATTAGTGATGCATTGACATTTCTTGCGGGTGAGCGTGAGCACTTAGAAGAAGCGTGGCCAGGTGATATTATTGGTTTGCATAACCACGGCACAATTCAAATTGGTGATACTTTCACAAGTGGTGAAAATCTACATTTCACAGGTATTCCTCACTTTGCACCAGAGATGTTCCGTCGTGTGCGTTTGAAAGATCCATTAAAGTCAAAACAATTGCAAAAAGGTTTGAAAGAGTTGTCTGAAGAAGGCGCAACTCAGGTATTTATGCCACAAATTAGCAATGACTTGATTGTGGGCGCAGTTGGTGTGCTTCAGTTTGATGTGGTTGCTTACCGTCTGAAAGAAGAATATAAAGTTGACTGCGTGTATGAGCCTGTAAGTGTTAATACGGTTCGTTGGATTCATTGTGATGATGACAAGATTCTCAATGAATTTAAGAAAAAAGCACATGATCAGCTTTCTATCGATGGTGGCGGACACTTAACCTATCTTGCACCAAGCCGAGTGAATTTGCAGATTATGCAAGAGCGTTGGCCTGATATTCAGTTCCGTAACACACGTGAACACTGATCATTTTAATGTGACAAACAGCTTCGAACAGAAGCTGTTTTGTTTTGAAAAATAAGAAAGGATGATGAAATGAATTTGAATAGAAAGACAGTTATTGCACTTTTAGTTGCGGTAATCATATTACTTTTGGCTATTTGCCTCTTTGTCTGGAAAAGCTCTCAACCTTCATCATCTTCTCAAATGAAATCGGCTTCTACCCAAAATCAAAATATAGAGAAAGCTGAAGTACTCCCATTTCTAAACTTACAACAAGTAAAAGCTGATTATGCTTTGCCATTTTGTGAGAAGAAAAATTGTATTGATGTCGATATTCAAACGATAAAGACTCAAGATGCATGGCTAAATGAATGGATTGCCAAAAGTCAGGCTAAAGTGATCCAAGACCAAATTGATTTGAAAAAAGACTTAAGTTTGCAGCAAGCCATTAATGCTTATGTTAAAAAGTCTGATGAATGGCAAGATAAATATTCAAAGAATCGGGCTTATGAATTGCATCTTCATACACGTATTGCATCGCAGCGTAACCAATATGTTTTATTGCAATTAGGACTTGATACCAAGCAGGAAGAGCTCACGATTAAAGACCGTTATTACTTTTTTGTGGCCGACCGCAAACTGCATAAGAGCTTAACTTTGTTAGATGTTTTGAAAAAAGATCAACAAACTACTGTGCATCAAATGGTGCAGGTGGCTTATCAAGACTGGTTAAAAAAGCAGACTGCTGACATAAAGAAAGAAGCACCAAAAACTTTATATTGGGGACAGGCAGATTGGTTCTTTGATGGTGAGGGGGTTGGCTTACATTATCAGGCAAACCAGATTACTAAAGAAGCTCCACAGCTCGATATTTATTTATCTAAAGAACAGACCAAAAAAATATTACAACCCGAGGTTTATGAACAAATGTTTTAAGATGGTAGCAGAATTTGCAACCTCAATTTATATGCGCTAATTTCTTAGAAAGGCATAGCGTAATCTCCTTAGAATAAAAGGCAAAATATGATGTTATCTTCTAAAGCTTCACTGCGATTAACTTTGCTTGCTTCTGCTATATTTTTGGCAGCATGCCAACCTAAAGCTGATCCTAAGGATTCTCAAGAGCAGCAGAAATCAACTGTTCAGGAACAAAAGCCAGTAGAGTTGACTTTGAAGGGTGAAACAATTCCTAGTAAGGTGGTTTTACCTGATTGTGATGGTAAAACTTGTCCAGAATTTACGGTAGAGCGCTTACAAAGTAATTTTCCTTTTATTGACAAAATTATAGATCAACAAATCTTAACTACATTAAATCAAATTTTAGAAATTGCTGAACCTGATGCTAATAGTAAGCAAACGGAACAAAAAGCAGAAGCTTCGGCAGTAGCGGGTGGAGAGCAAAAAAATAGCTTTGATGTACAGGTGCAGCGCTACGCAAATTCATTTATTGATCTAGATAATGAGTTAAAAGCTTTAAGTAGTAATCATCAGATTAATCTTTTAGTTAAACCTAAGATTTTGCAGGCTCAAGGTAAAGTTGTAACTGTAGTGCTTAATAGTAGTAGCTATTTAGGTGGGGCTCATGGCTCTGCTGCACAGCATTATTATAATTTTGATTTAAAAGAGCAAAAGCAAATTAAGCTTGAAGATTTATTACGTCCTCAGCAAAAAGCAGCTTTAGAGAAGTTAGCCCATGAAGCCTTTAAGACATGGGTGACGGAATCTAAATTGGCTGATAATGTTGCTGACTATGAACAAGCATGGCCATTTAAATTATCTAATAACTTCTTGTTGGGTGAGCAAGGTTTAATCCTTCAATACGGTGAGTATGAAATTGGCCCATACGTGGTTGGACTCCCTCGATTAGTCATTCCTTATGACCAATTGCAAGATGTGTTGAAAGAAGAATATTTGCCACAGCCTAAAGCTAAACCAGCTTCGGCACCAGTTGCAAAAAGTGCTGGCTAATGCATTTGTTCGATACCCATACCCATTTCGATGTTGCCGATTTTGATGAAGATCGGCAGCAACTAGCACTCGAGGCTAAAAAAGTGGGTGTAGATGCTTTGGTTTTAATTGGCTTTCTACAGTCACGTTTTGATGAGTTGGTGCAGACTCATCATCAGTTAAAAAGTTGGGAAAATGTGCCTATTTCTTATTTAGCACCAGGCTTACACCCGTTTTATATTGAGGAGCATCAACCAGAGCATTTGAGCCATCTTGAACAAATCTTGCAGCAAGAAAACTGCGTGGCTGTAGGTGAAATTGGCTTAGATACTTTCTTGAAAGAACATAAGCAGCCAGATGTATATGCAAAGCAAAAACAATATTTTGCAGCTCAGTTAGAGCTTGCAACCCAATACCAAAAACCAGTGTTACTCCACATTCGAAAAGCGCACGGTGATGTGCTTGCTATATTAAAAGCTCAAAAATTTAAATTTGGCGGAATTGCTCATGCCTTTAGTGGTGGAGTAGAAGAGGCAAAGGGTCTTATTAAGCTTGGTTTTAAAATTGGTGTGACGGGGCAGATTACCAATCCAAATGCAAAAAAACTTCATACGGTTGTGCAGGCTATAGGTGCAGAGCACTTGGTGATTGAAACAGATTGTCCAGATATGACACCGCTTTGCTGTCAAACCTCAACAGAACAGCGGACTCGTAATACTCCTGTTAATTTGCCTTACGTTCTACAAAGTTTGGCTGAAAATTTAAATATGCCAGAGCCGGATTTGGCTGAGTTGCTGTGGAAAAACTCTCTTACTGCATTGAAATTATCGTAATAAAAATCAAAGATTAGAAATAGTAACTAAAACAAAACACAGCGATTAAAAAAGAAGCTTAAAGTAAGAAAACAACATGTAAAAACGTGAAAAATAACATTGCCAGACGTGGGAGGATAACCCAATGGCTAAGTATAGCAATATCAATAGTTTTAATGCTTTACAGACGCTAACAGTAGGTTCCAGCAATTATCAGATTTTTAGCTTAGCCCAAGCAGAGAAAACGCTAGGGGATATTGCCAAACTGCCGAAATCTTTAAAAGTATTATTGGAAAACTTATTACGGTTTGAAGATCAGCACAGCGTTAAAACTGAACACATCCATGCTTTAGCAGAATGGCTAAAAACCCGTACCTCGGATCAAGAAATTCAATATCGACCTGCACGGGTTTTAATGCAAGATTTTACGGGTGTACCAGCGGTCGTCGATTTAGCTGCAATGCGAGCAGCGATGGCGCAAGCGGGTGGTGACCCTGAAAAAATTAATCCATTATCTCCTGTAGACTTAGTCATTGACCACTCTGTCATGGTTGATTATTTTGCCGATGATCAGGCGTTTGAAGAAAACGTACAAATCGAGATGCAACGTAATGGTGAGCGATATCAATTTTTACGTTGGGGGCAGTCTGCATTTAATAACTTTAGTGTAGTGCCACCGGGTACGGGAATTTGTCATCAGGTCAATTTAGAATATTTGGCTCAAGCGGTGTGGCTAGGTGAAGATAATGGACAAACCTTTGCTTTCCCTGACACCTTAGTTGGTACAGACTCACATACCACCATGATTAATGGTTTAGGTGTTTTAGGTTGGGGTGTAGGGGGGATTGAGGCCGAAGCTGCTATGTTAGGTCAACCCATTTCTATGCTTATTCCTGAAGTCATTGGTTTTAAATTGACAGGAAAACTACCGGAAGGAATTACGGCAACTGACTTGGTGCTGACCATTACTCAAATGCTTCGCCAAAAAGGAGTTGTGGGTAAATTTGTAGAGTTCTATGGTGATGGTTTAGCCGATTTACCACTGGCTGACCGAGCGACCATTGCCAACATGGCACCAGAGTATGGTGCGACTTGTGGTTTCTTCCCGATTGATGAAGTGACTTTGGGTTATTTGAAATTAACTGGCCGTCAAAGTGATCGTATTGAACTAGTCGAAGCGTATAGCAAAGCGCAAGGTTTATGGCGTAATGCGGGTGATGAACCTGTTTTCACCGATACTTTAAGTCTTGATATGAGTACAGTTCAGGCAAGTTTGGCAGGTCCAAAACGTCCACAAGATCGCGTGCTTTTATCAGAGGTGCCGAAAACCTTTAATGCGCTTATGGAGTTAACTTTAAAACCAGCCAAAGAAGCTAAAGAGCGTTTAGAAAATGAAGGTGGTGGCGGTACTGCTGTCGAGGCAAAAAAAGCAAATATCCAACATGAAAGTCCTTCTTGCGTGATTGAAGGAAAAACTTATCCATTAAATCATGGTGATGTTGTTATTTCGGCAATTACCTCATGTACCAATACTTCTAACCCAAGTGTAATGCTGGCTGCAGGTTTACTTGCTAAAAAAGCGATTGAAAAAGGCTTGCAGCGTAAACCATGGGTGAAAAGCTCTCTTGCACCAGGTTCTAAAGTTGTGACTGACTATTTGCTGGCTGCTGGGCTTACGCCATATTTAGATGAGTTGGGCTATAACTTGGTGGGATATGGTTGTACGACTTGTATCGGTAACTCAGGTCCACTACCTGAACCAGTGGAAGATGCAATTCAATGCCATGACTTGAATGTTGCATCAGTACTTTCTGGTAACCGTAACTTTGAAGGACGCGTACATCCATTGGTTAAAACAAACTGGCTTGCTTCGCCACCTTTGGTAGTGGCATATGGTTTAGTTGGTAATATTCGTACCGATTTGACTACGCAACCTATTGGGCAAGGTAAAGATGGACAACCTGTCTATTTAAAAGATATCTGGCCAAGTCAGGCAGAGATTGATGCTGTCTTACAGAAAGTTAATACAGAGATGTTCCATAAAGAATATGCTGCGGTGTTTGATGGTGATGAAAGCTGGCAATCCATTCAGATTCCAAAAAGTAAAACTTATGAATGGGCGGATGATTCGACTTATATCCGTCATCCGCCATTCTTTGAAGGAATTGGTGAGCCACCCAAACCGATTAAAAATATTGAACAGGCACGTATTTTGGCAGTGCTTGGTGACTCGGTAACGACTGACCATATTTCACCGGCTGGTAATATCAAAAAAGACAGCCCAGCAGGTCGATACTTACAAGAGCAAGGTGTTGAGCCAAAAGACTTTAACTCCTATGGTTCTCGACGTGGTAATCATGAGGTTATGATGCGAGGCACCTTTGCCAACATTCGTATTAAGAACGAAATGCTTGGTGGTGAAGAGGGTGGTAATACCATTCATGTGCCAAGTGGTGAAAAGCTCGCTATTTATGATGCGGCGATGCGTTACCAACAAGAACATACACCGCTTGTGATTATTGCTGGTAAAGAATACGGAACGGGTTCTTCACGTGACTGGGCTGCCAAAGGAACGAACTTGTTAGGTGTAAAAGCTGTCATTGCTGAAAGTTTTGAGCGTATTCACCGTTCAAACTTGGTAGGTATGGGAGTGTTGCCATTACAGTTTATTGATGGACAAACTCGACAATCTCTCAACTTAACTGGTCATGAGGTGATATCAATTCGAGGTTTGTCTGATGGCGTTCAGCCTCATCAAATTCTTGAAGTTGATGTCAAAGGACCAAATGGAGTAGCGAGCCACTTTAATGTGTTATGTCGAATTGATACGTTAAATGAGGTTGAGTACTTTAAGGCAGGTGGTATTTTGCATTATGTACTTCGGAATTTGATTGCTTCATAAATTGGCTAAGCTTGTACAGCCTTGTAATGAATATGAATGAGCTAATGTTGGGTATATAGCCATATCCTTACTTTTTAAGGATAAAAAGTAACAAAAATCCTTTGTCGGGCTGACGGTATGTCCTTATACCGCAGCCCAACTGAGCGGCATCCATGCCGCCTGCCACACTAGTAATCAATAGTTTAAATCTTAAGCCGTATAATTTGATTAATAATCATAAGACTTGTCGTGAGTTTAAATATTACAGTCTCAAGTTTTCTTTGATCTAAAATACACTTTCTTCTGAAAAGCAGTAAAATACTCTCCGTGTTTTATATCCCCAAAGAGTAGCAATGACCGATCTCCAACAAGATGAATATGACCGCCGTTTTGCAGGTGTAGCCAAAGTTTATGGTGATTCATCGTTCCAGCACTATGAAAAAAGTCATGTGATGGTGATTGGTATTGGTGGCGTCGGCAGTTGGGCGGTAGAAGCTTTAGCGCGCACAGGTATTGGTGAGATTACATTAGTCGATATGGACGTGGTTGCAGCGTCAAATGTAAACCGTCAGCTACCTGCAATGACCTCAACTCTGGGCTGTGAAAAAGTTGAGATTATGGCGGAGCGTTGTCGCCAAATTAACCCACGTATTAAAGTAAATATTATTGATGACTTCTTAACGCCTGAAAATGTCACAGAGCTTTTAAACCCTGTACCGGATATTGTTTTGGACTGCATCGATGACGTTAAAGCAAAATTGGCTTTGATGCTTCATTGTCGTTTTAATAAAATTCCTTTAATTGTGTCGGGTGGAGCAGGCGGTAAGCTCGATCCACTTAAAATCCGCGTGGCCGATCTATCAAAAACAGAACAAGACCCAATGTTAGCGAAGCTACGTAGTCAACTTCGTGCTCGCGGCATCTGTAAAAAGCCAAAAGAGAAATTTGGTATTACCTGTATTTACTCAATCGATAATCCATTTTCTAGTGCAGATGTTTGCCCATCGGCGGGATTACGTTGTGGTGGCTATGGTTCAGCGGTAGTGGTGACTTCAAGCTTTGCTATGATTGCTGTGGCTGAAGTTTTGAAAAAGCTTGATTTAAAGAAAGCCTAATTTAAATATTGAAAAGGCATGTGCTTATGTGAGTGCATGCCTTTTTATTTTTGAGAGAAACTATTTAATCATACAGCTCTATGTTGTCTTGCTGGGGTTGTGTGGGTAACTGTTGATCATAAAATTTAAAGCACCATAAAATTAGAACAACAACGGTGAAAATGACAAACCCTTTTAAATACTTCATGAATAATTCAATCAATTGAATGGTCTTGATAAAATTCTAGCGAAGGCTATCTATCTAATCTAATATAGAAAATAGACCTAATAATCTAATTTTGAGATGGTTATGCTCACATTAAAACAATTCCAATATTTTATAAAAATTGTTGAAGAAGGGAGCTTTACCGCTGCTTCAGAGAAACTATTTATTGCTCAGTCTGCTTTAAGTCGGCAAATGAAGCTATTAGAGGAAGAAATTGATTTTCAGTTATTTGATCGTACTGATAAGAAAGTAAAACTCACGGCGGCAGGAGAAGTCTTCTATAAAAAAATAAAAGATAATATGCATTATTTAAATGAGATCATTGGAGTTTCTAAGAATATTGCAGAAGGAAAAAATCGCCAGATTAAAATTGCTCACTCGAGCAGTATTGTTATGGATAATAAAAAGGTTCAGATATTAAAAGAAATTAGCTTAACGCAACAAATCAATTTTGAGATAAATACCTTGTCATCTGAGCATCAGATTTTGGCTTTACTGAATGGGGAAATTGATATTGGTTTGATTAGACCGCCAGTTCTGCATAGCCTTGAAGAAATAACGACCTTGAAACTATATGAGCAGCCATTATTTGCAGCTGTTTATATTGATCACCATAAATTTAAAGAAACACAAAGTATCCAGATAAAAGATTTAAAAGATGAATATTTTGTTTCGACTCCACATCCTAAGCGTGGGGGGTTGAGTTATTTAGTCTCAAACTTGTGTATAGGGGCTGGCTTCTGGCCTAAAGCAGCGACGATCCAATCACGTAAGCTAAACCAATTACAGTTAGTTGCTGCAAACTTGGGTATTAGCATTGTTCCCCAAGAGTTTGAGCAAATATTACCCCAAAATGTAAAGTTGATTCCTCTAGAAAATAAGAATCTTTTATCTGAAGTGGTTTTAGCTTACAGAACTAACCAGAGTGATCTGATTCAACCTTATGTTGAGCAGATCTACCATCTGCTGGAAGGGTGAGCTGAAATAATTATTGTGGCCCAATATGTTCACTAATAGAAAATGTATATTCCGTATCACCTTCTAATTGACGTTCCTGAGATAGGATGTCCATTTTGGGGCGCTTAAGTTGGTAAAATTCCAAATTGATACAACCACTATTGTTAATCTCATAGCGAATATAGTAACGATCTGGCTCTAGAAAAAATGTTGCTTCTTCAAATGAGTGCAAAGATAGAATTTTCTTCTTGTCGTGATAAATCACAGAAGGGCAGTCTAATATTCCATTTAAATATTGTTTTCGTATCACATGGATTCGAGCTTGAGGAGTCGTCCCTTTTAATAAATATTGAGGTTGGTAAATCCGTTTTTCGGGTACTTTTTTAAAAACCTCTATAATGTTTGTATCAGAGGCAGCATAAGTCATGTTAAACGATGTCAGTAAGTAAAAGCTCAGCAGTATTCTTTTCATAAAGTTCCATCATTATTTTTGATAATTACAATATGAAAATAAAGCAAAAAAGAAGCCAAGCTGGGTTTAAAACACTCGTTTGATCAGTTGTTTGAAACAATTAAAGCAATTGAACATCTAGTTCTTAGGTAGATTACCCTAATCTATAGTAAGTATAAGTTACGCTGTCATCTTTGTAGACGTCATAGCTATTTTGTTTGAAGTCAGAGACCCATTCACTTCCAGTATATCCTGCGATGTGTCCATAAACGTGGTTGCGGGTTCTGTGAATGATGTAAATGTCACCTTCTTGAGGTTCGTCGAAGGCTGGATCAATTTGTTTATAGCCAATCTTTTTGAGGGTATCGCCCCAATCTGAAGCTGCGATTGGGTGGTTTTCAACATTAGCACCAGCAGATTCGAGTGCAAGACGGATACTACGTGCGCATCTAGCTTTACTGCGTCTAGAAGTAACGCTTTCTAATTTTTCTACAAACTTTTCTACATCGATCGGTGGGTTGGTTGAAGTTTGAGTTTGATGATTATTGGGTTTCATGGTGAAAGGATAAGGGAGGCTTGGTGCGCTGTGCGATACAACAATGGCTGCCTGATTTGAATCCTGATACATGTAATTATCAGCTACTTGTCCGTCATAAATAATCATCGTGAAATCTCTACCGTGCTACCCATATCCATATTAAAAAAATCACCACCTACCTGTGGCGTTCAGAGATACTAATAGGCATATCTTAAAAGTTTTGTTTATGTTATGTAATAACGTATCTTTTTTCCAGAGGTGGCTGCCTTGGTGCGGAAAGCTACTTAGCAAAAGAGGTGGTTAAAAATAGTGAAATTTAAATTATTGATATTATTATAAATAAACAATAAATCAGAACTTAAATTTGAATATTTTGCTTCAACATTTGCGAATATACTCAAAATCTAAGTCTCTGATTTAAAATGCCACATTTTCTTACAATTTAAGAAGTCGTTGTCAACTTAAACCTGCTGCTCTTTTACATACTCTTCAGTACGAATCATAGCTGCTCGCATGTTCTGAATTGCATTTTCAACATCAGCTAAAGTTTTTGCGTTTCCGCCACTTAGCGCCTGACGCCATTTACGAGCACCCGGTAAGTTTTGGAATAAACCTAAAATATGACGTGTAATGATTGAAAGAGGAGCACCTTCAGCCATGCGTTGCTCAATATAAGGTAGCATTTGTTCCATAATATCGAAACGATCTGGCGCTTCTAAATTCCAAAGCTGTCCCAATTCGGCGAGTAGGTAAGGGTTGTGATAGGCTTCACGGCCAATCATGACACCATCAACATGTTGTAAATGAACTTGAGTTTCGGCAAAAGTTTTAATTCCGCCGTTAATTTCAATGGTTAGATGGGGGCGTTCTTGCTTTAAGCGGTATACATCTTCGTATCGTAAAGGAGGGACTTCTCGGTTTTCTTTTGGAGACAAACCTTTCAAAATAGCAATACGGGCATGCACAACGAAATATGTACAACCTGTTGCAGCGACAGTATCTACGAAATTTAGCATTTCTTCGTAAGACTGCATGTCATCGATACCAATACGGTGTTTGACTGTTACAGGAATCTTTACTGCTTTTTGCATGCTGTGAATGCATTCAGCAACCAAGTCTGGCTCTGCCATTAAACATGCACCGATTTTATTGTTCTGTACGCGGTCACTTGGGCAGCCTACATTCAGGTTGACTTCGTCATAACCCCAGTCTTCAGCCATTTTTGAGCAAGTGGCAAGCTCTTGTGGGTTTGAACCGCCAAGTTGTAATACGATTGGGTGTTCTTGAGCGTTATAGTCTAAATGACGTTTTGCATCGCCAAATAAAATCGCGCCTGTAGTCACCATTTCGGTGTATAGCACAACGTTTGGGTTAAACAAGCGTGCAAAGAATCGGTAGTCCTTTGTAGTCCAGTCCATCATAGGTGCGACAGAAATACGAGGTTGTAACGATTGAAGTGATTGCATAGCCAATAGACCCAAAAGTCGCTAAATTAATGAAAGGGCAGCATTATACGGGGTTTAGCCCTGAATCGACAGTGGCATTTAACCGAGTAATTTATAACCACCCTTATGTTGAATATAGAAAGATGATTTATAACAATTTACTTTATGAGTGAGCGAGCTGCTTTTTTTGTAAGAAAGCATCAATGACACTAAATAAAATACAAAGCAGAACAAGAGCTACACCTGCAACACATGTCATAGTCCACCCGCCATGATTCCAAGCAAAAATCCCTAAGGCAGAGCCACCAGCTCCTCCAATAAAATAAGTTGTCATATAGATGGCATTAATACGAGATTTAGCATCTGGACGTAAACGGAAAATAATGCTCTGGTTGCTGGTATGAACGAGCGCGAGTGCTAATTGAATTAAAGCAAAGCCAATAACATAACTAGAAAGGAGGGTTTGTCCGAAATAGAAACAAAGCCAGCTCACCAAAAACAGTCCACAACCCATCCACGTAAGTAACCTTGTGTAGCCTTGGTCGGCATATTTACCAATATAGCGTGTTGATAATGCCCCAAAGATACCGACTAGTGGGACTAGTCCGATAAATAGATCGGGCAAATGATGTGCTGAAGTCAAAAGTAAGGCGATGGTGGAATACAAAATACTTACTGCGGCAAAGGCGAAAGCACCTGTAAGCGCTCTTAATAATAGTCGCTTTTCCTCTTTTAAGAGTTGAGCCATGGAAACAAATATTTGTCCATAGTTCATTTTCATACGCAAGACATAAGGCAGACGGCTTTTTAAGGTAAATGCCAACAGAAGCATTAATACGCCGCTAACGACATAGACTACTTTCCAGTGGAAAAGGTTGGAAAATAAGCCAGCTAGACTGGTAGAGAGTAAAATCCCGACCAATAAGCCACTCATTAAAAAACCAATGATCTCGCCAGTTTTTTCGGGTTTTACGGTCATTGTGGCAAGTGGGATGAGGACTTGGGCAGCAACAGAAAACAATCCCGCTAAAATTGTACCAATCCACAACATGGGTAAGTTTACGGCAAAAGCAGATGTAAATAGACCAACTGCGCAAAGTACCATCAAAAACGGAATAGCTTTGGCTTTATTGACAATATCACCCAATGGGACAATAAAGAGTAAACCGAGGGCATAAGACACCTGAGCAAATGTCACTGTTAAAGCGGCTTGTGCTTGAGTTACGGCAAACTCTTGCTGAATAGAGTGAATGAGAGGCTGACAATAATAATTCACACCTGCACATAAACCGCATGCTGCTGCCATCAACCAAAGCAAAGGTTTATTTTGACTGATATCTTCAGGGGTAGACATGACGTTCTCTCAGTTTTATTGGGTGTATGCCGTTGCTTCAACTTCAATAAGCATGTGTTCTAGTGCAAGGCGCGGCACAGGAATAAGTGTACAGGCAGGAAAAGGATGATTTTTCCATAAATTTTGCATAATTTTAATCAAAATTTGATGTTTTTCGACCGAGTGGTCAACAACTAAAACTCTCAATACAGCAATATTGCTAAGCTCTGCATTTGCTGCTTTTAAAGCATGTTGAATATTATCAAAAACTTGGTTCGCTTGTTCTTCAAAACTTGGGCTTAATTCACCTTGGGAATTTTCGCCTCCTTGACCTGCTAAATGAATAATATTCTTAAAGCTCTCCACTACAGCAACATGACTATAAGCGTTTGGCGTTGGGTTATATAAAGTTGATGGATTTATGATTTTAAAAGTTTCTTGACTCATTGGAGCTCAACCGTTTATTAAAATTTAGATGAGTATCCAACCTCAACTTAAGTTGAGGTCAAGAGAATTTAATGTTTTAGTCTTTTCTTTCTGAGTGTAATCATCATGACACCGACAATATTAAGAAGGCAGCCGATCCATTGCCACATATTGAGATGTTCATTTAAAAAAGCAACGGCAAGCAAAATCGTTAAAACTGGTCCGATCGAAGCAATCATTGCAGATTGAGAGGCACCTAATCGTTCAATGCTTTGCATGAGCATAACGGTGGGTAAAACGGTAACTAAAAAGCCTAAGCCAATGCCATACCAAATTACACTAGAGGGGAGTTGTAATAGAAGTTGAATAGGTTGAGGTGTGCTTAGTGCGTAATGAGTTAATGTACCGATACAAGCCACAGTTAAGGCTAACCCTGTGAAATTCCAAGAGCCAAATTTCTTAATGAGAGGTGGCGTCAGCAACAAATAGCCAGCGAAAGCCACGGCACTTGCAAATACGAAACTTGTCCCTAACCAGAAGTTGCCCTGAATTGGTGCGTTGTTGTGCTCCTGAAGCATAACCAGCACGGTTCCACCATAACTAAGAAAAATGGCAAATAAACTTTTTACATCTAATTTTTGTTTGTAGAGTAAGCTTGATACGATGACTGTAAGCGTGGGATATAAAAATAGAATAATTCGTTCTAAAGAGGCACTAATAAACATAAGGCCCATGAAATCGAGCCAACTTGCAAAGTAGTAGCCTAATAGACCGGCAAAAATTAAAATTAGCCAATCCTTCTTTTTTATGCCCTGATTATGATGCCTGTTAAACCAGCAAATTAATAGAAAGAACGGTAAAGCGCTTAACATACGTAAAGCCATCAGGACCGTACCGTCTACTAATGGAGAAAGGGCATAAGTCTGTTTAATAAAGATTGCTTTTGTACTGAATAGAAACGCAGAGCAAAGAGCAAAAAAAGACCCGATTTGAAACGAAGATAAAGAAATTTTCATATACAGGACTGTATAAGAGAGACTATTGTCTGCAAAAAAAGAAAAACCTTCCCATATTACACCTCTAAACAAATATCGTGAATCATCAGTTCAAAATATGGGTATTTATTAAATAAATAGTGGGTGGTATTTTAAAAAAGTTCAATTAGAATCCAAATTCTGTACAAAGAATACACATGGGGGAAACATTGCAGCTTGCAATGTTTTTGACAATGAGAAATTAGCTTGAGGAACGCTCATGCAGATCGGAATCCCAACCGAAACTGTCGTCGGTGAAAATCGTGTAGCTGCTACGCCAGAGACAGTAAAGAAGTTGATTAGCGCTGGTCATAGCATTGTGATTGAACGTGGTGCTGGTGTAAAGGCTGCGTACATTGACAGTGCTTATGAACAGGTCGGTGCAACCATTACGGATGATGCCTATACGGGTAGTCAAATTATTTTGAAAGTTCGCGCACCACAGGGCACGGAAATTCAGAAACTTGCAGCAAATACCGCTGTTGTAGCAATGTTTGATCCTTATCGTAACACCGAGCTAGATCAGTTTGCGAATCAACAAGTGTCTGCTTTTGCTTTAGAACTGCTTCCTCGTACGCTTTCTCGTGCACAAAACATGGATGTGTTGTCTTCTCAAGCAAACTTAGCTGGTTATAAGTCAGTTTTACTTGCTGCTGCTGAATATCAACGCATGTTCCCAATGCTTATGACTGCTGCGGGTACTGTAAAGCCTGCGCGTGTTGTGATCATGGGTGTTGGGGTTGCTGGTCTTCAAGCGATTGCAACTGCAAAACGTTTAGGTGCAATTGTTGAAGCGACTGACTTGCGTCCTACAGCAAAAGATCAAGTTGAGTCTTTGGGTGGTAAGTGGTTAGACGTACCAATGTCTGAAGAAGAGCAACAACGTGCAGCAGATGCCGCTAAAAATGGTTATGGATGGATGCCGGGTGAGCAATACATCAAAGACCAAGCTGCGATTGTAGATAAAGCTGTTTCTAATGCTGATATCGTGATTACTACTGCATTGTTACCAGGTCGTGATGCGCCGCGTCTGATTAAAGCTGAAACTGTTGCCAAGATGAAACCGGGCTCTGTCATTTTAGATATGGCTGTTGAAACTGGTGGTAACGTTGAAGGCTCTAAAGTTGGTGAGACTGTGTTTACAGAAAATGGCGTGAAAATTTTGGGTGTTCCAAATATTCCGGCAACTGTAGCAACAGAAGCTTCTGCATTGTATGCGCGTAACGTTTTTAATTTCGTAGAGACCTTATTCGACAAAGAGAAAAACTTTGCGATTAATCAGGAAGACGAAATCCAAAAAGCCCTATTGGTCACTCATGGCGGTCAAGTACTGCTTAAGCGTGGTTAAGGAGATTTCTCATGGTTGAAACTATTACAATTTTCGTCCTTGCCATCTTCGTAGGTTATTACGTGGTTTGGGGTGTTACGCCAGCTTTGCATACACCACTTATGGCGGTAACCAATGCGTTGTCATCTATTATTGTGGTAGGTGCGATGTTGCAAACTGTAGGTCTGCCAGTTTTAGGTGTAGATGCTAACGTTGCATTTCAAAGTGTGAATGTGGTGAGCGTACTCGGTGCGATTGCAGTATTTTTGGCAAGCATTAATATTTTCGGTGGCTTTGCAGTAACTGCACGCATGCTGGAAATGTTCAAGCCTAAGCAAAAGAAATAAGAGGGCTTTGACATGGAATTTATTCAAGCAAATGCAAACTGGTTGTACCTTGTTGGCGCAATCCTCTTTATCTTGACGCTTCGTGGCTTATCTGGTCCTAAAACAGCAATTCAAGGTAACCGTTACGGTATGATCGCAATGGCGATTGCAGTTGTAACCACCTTCTTTGTTGCGAATAACCCAGTTATTTGGATGATCGTTGGGGCAATGGTGTTAGGTGCAATCGTGGGTATTGCGCGTGCACGTACAGTGCCAATGACGCAAATGCCAGAAACAGTTGCGCTTATGCACTCATTAGTGGGTTTGGCTGCTGTTTTAATTGCGATTGCTGCAATTTTACATAACAACCAACTTACTGAACTATTCGCTCAAAATGAAGCGGCTTTAACAGCAGCTGGCGTGCAACATGCACACATGAGCAAGGTTCACTTATTTGAATTGTTTGTTGGTTGTTTCGTTGGTGCGATTACCTTTACTGCATCTGTGTTTGCGTATGGTAAATTGGCTGCGAAAAAATGGGCTAAAACAATTTCTGGTGCATGGGTTAAACCTGTTCAAGCACTTATCTTTATTGCGATGTTGGCTTGCGGTTTCTACTTCTTCACAACTGGCAACATGACTGCTTTCTGGGCAATGACAGCACTTGCACTTGCATTTGGTTGGGTTTGGATTGCACCAGTGGGTGGTGGTGATATGCCTGTAGTGGTATCGCTTCTTAACTCATTCTCTGGTTGGGCGGCGGCAGGTATTGGTTTTACTCTTGAAAACAACATGTTGATCGTTGCGGGTTCGCTTGTAGGTTCATCTGGTGCGATTCTGTCGTACATCATGTGTAAAGCAATGAACCGTTCGATCATCAATGTATTGTTCGGTGGAGCAATGGGTGGCGCAGCAGTTGCATCCGCAGATAAAGGTGAACAAGTTCAACGTAACTACCGTTCAGGTTCTGCTGATGATGCTGGCTTCTTAATGTCAAATGCGGATAGCGTTGTGATTGTACCGGGTTATGGTATGGCGCAAGGTCGTGCTCAAAATGCGGTAAAAGAGTTGTGTGAACTTTTGAAAGAGCAAGGTGTAACAGTTCGCTTTGCAATCCATCCGGTTGCAGGTCGTATGCCTGGTCATATGAACGTACTACTTGCTGAAGCAGACGTAGCATATGAAGATATTTTGGAAATGGATGAGATCAACTCAGACTTCCCTGCAACTGACGTAGTACTTGTAATTGGTGCAAACGACGTTGTAAACCCAGCTGCAAAAGATGACCCAAGCTCACCAATTTATGGTATGCCGATTCTTGAAGCTCATAAAGCGCGTACAATCATGGTGATTAAGCGTTCTATGGCAACTGGTTATGCTGGTCTAGACAACGACTTGTTCTATAATGAAAAAACAATGATGATCTTTGGTGATGCCAAGAAAGTTGTTGAAGATATGACGAAAGCAATTAACGGTACAGGCCACTAATTTGCTTTGAAATAAAAAAACCACCTTCGGGTGGTTTTTTATTTGGGCTGATTTTTTAAAGAAATTTTTCTACAAGAACCATAGATTGTTGATATAAGTCACGTGCCAGTTGCTGATTTTTAGCATGTGATGATTTCCAGTCTGGCATATGTGCACTGACATATTCGCCATTACGGTGTTGCCATGCTTCAGAAGTTGCCATTTCTGTAATGAGGTTTGCTGGAACTGAAGTTGGTACTAGTCCTAATTTCATCGCCGCATAGACAGGTTTTGGTAGGTCTCGATAAATATCAGAAGCAACACCGCCGGGATGTAATGCATTATTGGTAATTGAACTTCCAGCTAGCTGTTCTGCTAATGCATTACTAAATAATAAATTTGCAAGCTTCGATTGCCCATAATAGAACAGGGGATTGTAAAAACCTTCTGCACGAAACTTGTTGGGTTTAATTGAGCCCACCCAGTGGGCAATAGATGCAAGATGGATAATGCGCGCTTTAGGAGATTGTTGTAAAACTGGGAGTAGTTTTTGAGTTAATAAAAAATGGCCTAAATAATTAACCCCAAATTGTTGCTCAAAGCCTTCACTGGTCAAATGTTTGGTTTTGGCAAATAAACCAGCGTTATTAATGAGTACGTCAAGATTGCTATATTTATCTGCAATTTCATCGGCAGCTTTTCTAATTAATTCAAGACTATTTAAGTCGAGAGAAACGACATCGACTTGTCCTTGGTTAAGTGAGCGTAGTTTGTTTTGTGCCTCTTGCGCTTTTTGAGGATTTCGACATGCCAAAATCACATGTTGCCCTTGTTTAACGAGTTGTTCTGCTGTGGCGAAACCTATGCCTGTATTGGCACCAGTAATTAATATCTTCACTTTCTGTACTCCGGTTATGCTATTTATTGGTGGGGACTTCAAGAATTTGTATAGTGCTGCAAATTTGACAATTTGTCATGTCAAATTTAGATATATGTGATGATTGGTGTTTTGGGGATAGGGTATGGTATTTGAAAGTGATTAAAATAGATGTGGATAAATAAAAAAAGCGGCTCAAAAGAGCCGCTTTTTTTAAAAGCAAAATTTTAAGCAACCGACTCTGGAGCGGTACGCCATAAGCTTTCTAAATCATAGAATTTACGAGCTGTTGGTAGCATTACGTGTACTACAACAAAGCCGAGATCAATTAAGATCCATTCTGCATCTCGTTCACCTTCAACGCCAATCGGGCGGAAACCGGCTTTTCGAGCTTCTTCTGCAACATTGTCAGCAAGTGCTTTGACATGGCGAGTAGAAGTACCACTTGCAATTACAATAGCATCAGCGACATTGCTAATTGAGCTAACATCTAACTGGAGAATATCTTTTGCTTTTACATCAACTAAAGCGTCGTGGACGACTTTGAGACAAGCTTGTACGTCTTTATTTGAGGTGTTCATTGCGAAATCGTGAGAATTAGACACGCTGGGCGATGGTTCTAAATTCATATAGGGTATATTTTCCTGACAATTACTCACTATCTAATATAGTGGTTTTCGCACTAAATTTCAAACAGAAGTCGTAACAGTTTATATATTTACATCATCAGAAAAGTATTTTTTCTTCCATGTAAACGACTGATTTGAACCATTTTCAGGTTTATATTCCGCTGCAATATAGTTCTGATATGAACTTTGCTTTAACCAAGAAAAAATTTGTTCATAAGGAATTTGAGCTGTATCAGGCTCATGGCGGCCTGGACAGTCTGCAAATTGAATATGTCCAATTAAGTTAATATTCTCTTGCAAACCCTCAAGTACATCTTCACCCATCATGGCCATGTGATAGCAGTCATATTGCATTTTGAGGGCAGGGTGATTGACTGCTTCTAGCATTTCTTGGCCCTGCGCAATGTTCTGCACCAAAAAGCGAGGCATATCCGTGCCATTAATCATTTCAAAAACGGGTTCTATATCATGTTCACTGAGTAAGTTGCAGGCAAGTTTTAAATTGGCTGCTAGTGTTTTTAAACAAGGAAGTAAGTCAGCATCTAGTGGTTGCTTACCCGCCAAAATATTAACACGAGGAACGTTTAAAGCTGTGGCATAGCTAATAGCCAATTCTAATGCCTCATGGAAAGCTGTTTCTTGGCCGGGAATGCCTGCTAAACCGTTTCCGCCTTGCATAAGATCACCTGCAGGCACATTAATTAAACAAAGGCTGAGGTTGTAGTGTTCGAGTTGAGTTTGAATATCTGCAATAGACAATTCATAAGGAAATTGAATTTCGACATATTCAAAGCCCTGAGCATGGGCCAGAGCAAAGCGTTCAATTAAAGGAACTTCTGTAAAAATCATGGATAAATTGACTGCAAGACGACCCATACTCAAACTCCGTTTATTTTTGCTCTATTAATTGAATCATAGTAGCTAAATCTTTCTCGGCAAAGCCATTTTTTTGGTGAGTTTGTAGCTGTAATAGAGCTTTTTGTGCAACTGGGATATCTAAATTAACATTGTTAGCCAATGTTACTGCGTTGTTAAGATCCTTTGATAATGTTTGAACTTTCCACTGAACAGGTTCAAAGGTATGAGTTGCCATACGTGGGGTGAGAATTTGAAAAGGTTTTGAATCTGCAAATCCACCCGCTAAAGCTGGAGCGAGCAAAGTGGTATCTACACCTGCTCGATCTGCAAGAGCAACAGCTTCTGCAATAAGAGCACTGTTGGCTGCAACAATGAGTTGATTGCAGATTTTGGTGGCTTGGCCAGTTCCTGTATCTCCCATCCGTGTTACACGTTGAGATAAAACATTATAAACAGGCGTTAATTCTGTAATGGTTTGAGCATCACCACCTGCAAAAATAACAAGCGTGCCTTGTTCTGCTCCAGCTGTTCCACCTGATACAGGTGAATCAATCCAAATAACGTCATGTGTGGCAGCAGTTTGAGCAAGCGTTTTTGTTGCAGCAACAGATAAGCTCGAGAAATCAACAATTACCTGTTTAGCTTTTAAGTTCGGCTGAATTTGTTCAAATACTGCCTCTACGGCTTTGTCATCTGCTAGACAGATTAAAATAACAGGATATTCGCCAATATTTATAAGATCTAGAGGCTGTGCGCCGATATCAATCAGTTCTTCACATGCAGAAGGGGTTCGATTCCAAACCGCAACTTGAAAGCCAGCTTGAATAAGGCGGGTTGCCATGCGGCTCCCCATAAGCCCTATACCTAAAAAAGCAATAGAGGTGTTGCGATCAAAATTCATAATCTAAGCTCTTTATTTATATTGGCGTGGTAAAAAATTAACTTCCGGATGTTTGTCTTTTTTACGAGCAAGTTTGCTATTTTTACCAAGTAATAATTTAAGTTGCCAGATTTTTTCTAGACGCAATGACTTTTCAGGTTGGTGTTCCATTGCATCAAGTACACGTTTTGCAGCAGTGAGAGCATCGGGTGAGCGTTGTAACATTTCAGTGGCAATTTCATTTGCTTTTTCTAGCGGAGAGTCACTTAAATGAGTTACAAGACCAATTTCTTTTGCATAATTCGCATCAAAAACACGAGCCGTTAAGGTAAGTTCTTTTGCAAGATCAACGCCAATTAAGCCTTTCAATGAACGAGTAAGTCCCATATCCGGAACCAAGCCCCAACGGCTTTCCATAATCGACATTTTTGTGTCTGGATGAGAAATTCGAATATCAGCTGCTAAGGCAAGTTGCATTCCGGCACCAAAACAATATCCTTCAAGTGCCGCAATTACAGGTACAGGTAAATTTTGCCAAATAAGAAATGCTTTTTGGAATAAGCTTTGTCCGGGTTTCACTAGCTCCCAAATGGCAAAGGCAGAATTTTTTGGATTATTCAGATCAGATAAATCAATTCCGGCACTAAAAACTTGTGCTTCACCTGTCAAAATCACACAGCGGATATCTCTATCTTTTTTAATGGCTTTTGCTGTTGAAACGAGTTCTTTGAGAAGGGCAAAACTCATGGCGTTACGTTTATCAGGACGGTTTAGATAAACTGTTGCAATGCCATTATTCTTTTCAATACGTAAAAGTGCCATGAAATTCCCGCTTATTTTTTTATCGATAAGCGGAGCATAACATGGCTGTAATTTGGAAACATGACAGCTCAGTCATACCATTTGGTAGATATGCTAGTCAGGAATCACCAAGATTTGATGAGCAGCACTTTCTACTTCTTTCACTACAAGTCCTAACTCATCAAAGCGTCTCATAACTTCTTCAATAAAGCTTTCATCTGCTATACGGCGTTCTTTGCGTAGTGTTGAAATAAATTGCTCAAAATCACCTGTCACTTGTTGCAGTTTTGGAGTACCTACATAGCGGGTAGCACCATAAAGACGATGTAAAACATGCTCAAGTTGAGGGAAGTCTTCAAGCTCGATGAGCTGCTGCATTTCGTCTAGCTCAGTTGGGAAACTATCAACTAACATTTTAAGTAAATCTTGAGCAAGATCTTCTTTGTTTGCTGCAAGCTGCAAGCTTTGTTGCCAGTTTAGAATTTCTGGGTCTAATGCTTCTGCAACGACATGATGGTCTTTATCTGGAGCTTTTGCTGTAAAGTTGTTTTTAGTCCATTGCGTTAAAATCTGAATAATTTGTTCCATTTGAATTGGCTTAGTGACGTAGTCATTCATGCCGACTTTGAGAAGTTTTTGTTTTTCATCGGCAAGGGCATGGGCTGTTAATGCAATAATTGGAAGTTGCATTTCACCATCTAAAGTCGACTCTAATGAACGAATAGCACGCGTGGTATCAATACCTGACATAACAGGCATTTGAATATCCATAAACACTAAATCAAATGGTTTGAGTTTCTGATCGATTCGCTCTTGAATCAGATTAAGCGCTTCTTGACCACTGATTGCTTTAGTTGTTCTAACGTTAAGTTCACCCAGTAGAGCTTCTAAAACAATTAAGTTAGGTAAATGGTCATCCACTGCCAGAATGTGTAAACCCTGACCATTAAAGTCTTGTTGTTCCTCTTCAAAAATAGGCTGATCATTTAATAATTGAATGAGTCCGCTTCGGCTGAGTGGTTGATAGAGAGGACGAGCACGATATTCAGTGAGCATGTTTGGCTCAAGCGTCATTTGATAGCCATAAACTGCCAAATTACCTTGATAACGACTACGAATTTCTTTTAATAACGCTTCAGTATCACCACTATGGTCAACAATGAGCCATGTATTATCTTTCTGATCAAGATGCTTTAAGCGGCTAAACAAGTCCAGAATCGATTGCGTCTCGATGTGAGGAACATGATAGTTCTCAAGGTAATAACGTAAAACACTTGCTGTAGCGGGGTGGGCAAGATAAGACACCACTTGTAAATGTTCAAAGTGCGGGTGTTCAATCTCGTAATCTTCATCTACTACAAATTGTGCGGTAAACCAGAAGGTTGAACCTTTTTCTGTTGGAGCACGTTCCTGATTGTCCTCAAAGCCAATTTGGCCATGCATGAGATGAACGAGCTGTTTAGAGATCGCAAGACCTAAACCTGTACCGCCAAATTGACGTGTAACGGATGCATCACCTTGCGAGAATGATTCAAATAATTTTTTACGATCTGTACCGCTTAAACCAATACCACTGTCTTGAACACTAAAATGAAGTAGGCATTGTCCGATATCATCATGTTCCATACGAACACGAACAATAATTTCGCCATCTGGAGTGAACTTAATCGCATTCGAAATCAAGTTAGTCAGAATTTGTTTGAAGCGTAAAGCATCACCAATCACTTGTTGTGGAATATTGTCGGCATAGTAAAAAGCCATAGCGATATGCTTTTGGGCAGCCAGTGGAGACAGCATATCCATGACGTCAAAGACGGCTTCTTCTAAATCAAACGGCGCTGTTTCGAGCTCTAATTTACCAGCATCAATTTTTGAGAAATCTAATACATCATTAATTAATGCCAATAAATGGGCTGATGACTTGCGAATAGTTTGCAGGTAAAGATTTTGTTCGTTATTTAGGTTTTGTTGACGAAGTAATAAATGAATAAAGCCATCAATACTGTTTAAAGGCGTTCGAAGCTCATGACTAATATTGGCAAGAAAAACCGATTTGGCTTGGTTTGAAGAAATCGCTTGGTCACGTGCTTGACGATAGGTAATGTTTTGAACTTCTAAGGTATCTAGCGTTCTGCGTAAGTCTTCTTCGGTTTGTTCGGTGTGTTCTTTTAACTCTAAAAAGCTAAAGTGCAATCGTTTAACAACGTTTGCAATATCACGCTGTAATAAGCGCAATTCACCCGTACTGTTAATGACCATATGCTGGTCCAACGTGTCTGCATTTAAACGTTGCAACTGCATGCGAATTTCGTACATCGGTGCAATCCACCGACGCGAATAAAAATTCAAGCAAAGTAAAAGTAACAGTAAGGTCATTAAGCCAGTAATGACGAGGGCAATCAAAATACGGTAACGTGCCAATTCTAGTGGCTGATTATCCATTTCAATCACAAGCCAGACAGGTGCTTTTCCGGGTGTGTCGCTAATCCGCTGTCCATAAATATTGTTGTGGTTATAAGAGATTGGACCAAAAAAATTATTTTTTTCAGTAAAGTTTGGCCAATAACGATTGTCTCGATAACCGATACTTAAATAAGTCTGACCATTGCTATCAATTAACGCAGCACGTTTTAGATTTTTTTCATTAAACATGCTTTGCATGATGTGCTGAGCATGGTCATATTCATCGGGCTGTAGTTCAACTAGGTGGTATAAATCTAGTGCGATTTGATTATAGCGGGCTAAAATTGCTGAGGCATGATGTAGCTGTTGTTGTTTTACTGAATGCGAGGTTTCAGTTAAAACCAGAAAAGCACCAACACACGTTAAAATCATAATGGGCACAAAAATAAGAGCAATCAATTGCCCATATGCGTGATTCAGACGTAAGCGTTTCGATAAGGTTTTATTGAAATTAGACATGGCTACATCAGATTTATCTCTCTGTACGGCATCTTATCACGCTTTATTTTAAAACAGACGGCATTTTATAAATGACCGAGCTTTAATCGCTTTCATGAAAAAGCATATTGAAATGGGTGCAGTACCGAGCATTTTTTCATACAATAGGCCCACCTCGATATAGGTGTTGATCATGAGTAATACACAACCTGATTTTTTAGCTGACGAATTTTTGTTAGATCACTATGTAGGTAAGACACCTCTAGTTCGTTTGCAGCGATTAGCTTCTCATACGCAAGCGATAGTTTTAGCAAAATTGGAAGGTAATAATCCGGCAGGTTCTGTAAAAGACCGTCCTGCATATAACATGATTATGCAGGCAGAAAAACGTGGTCAAATTAAACCGGGTGATACATTAATTGAAGCAACTAGCGGTAATACAGGTATTGCGTTGGCTATGGTTGCGGCAATGCGCGGCTATAAAATGAAACTTATTATGCCGAACAATATGAGCCAGGAGCGTAAAGACGCAATGTTGGCTTATGGCGCAGAGCTGATTGAAGTAACACCACAGCAAGGTATGGAAGGTGCACGAGATTTAGCCTTGCAAATGGAAAAAGAAGGTAAAGGTCACGTTTTAAATCAGTTTGGTAATCCTGATAATGTTGAAGCACATTATTTAACAACTGGCCCTGAAATCTGGAAGCAAACAGGTGGGAAGATTACCCATTTTGTAAGCTCAATGGGTACAACCGGTACTATTATGGGCGTTTCTAAATATTTAAAACAACAAAACCCAGATATTCAAATTGTTGGTTTACAGCCAGCAGACGGATCAAGTATTGCTGGTATTCGCCGTTGGCCAAAAGAATATTTGCCTACTATTTTTGATAGTAGCCGTGTGGATCGTATTATTGATATTCCACAAATTGAAGCTGAAAAAACTATGCGTAAATTAGCACGTATGGAAGGTGTTAGTGCTGGTACATCTTCAGGCGGTGCAGTTTGGGCATCAATCAAAATTGCAGAAGAAAATCCAGATGCTGTTATTGTTTGCATTATCTGTGACCGTGGCGATCGCTACTTGTCTACAGGTCTGTTTTCAGTACAGGACGATAACTCATAATTGAGAGAAATAATGCGTTTCCCTACCTTAGTTTTTGATATTGAAACTTTAACTGATTTAAAAGCGGGTGCGCATTTATATCATCTTGATTTACCTGAGGCCGATGTAGAGCAAGCATTGACGAAAATCCGTCGCCAAGAATCTGGTATGGATTTTCAGCGTTTGCCTTTACATGAAATTGTTTGTATTTCTGGCTTATGGATCGATGAGTCTGGTTTTCGATTATTTTCTTTTAGTCGAGAACAATATTCTGAAGCAGAAATTTTGCAGAAATTTCTATCTATTTTTGATAAGCGCCATCCGACTCTAGTAAGTTGGAATGGTTCACAATTTGATTTACCAGTTATCCTATTTCGCGCTATGTATCATGGGCTCTCTGCACCCGGTCTGTTTGATCAAGGTGAGATTGATAGCCAGAAGCGTTTTAATAATTACCAAAACCGTTATCACCATCGCCATATAGATTTAATGGACGTGATGGCAATGTTTAATGGTCGTAATTTTCAAAAGCTTGATGATATTGCCTGTATTTTAGGTTTACCGGGTAAGCGTGGTGAGTCGGGTTATCATGTGCCTGAATATGTTCGTAATCAACAGTGGTTAAAATTGACGAGCTATTGTGAAGGGGATGTGCTCAATACATGGTTTATTTATTTGCGTTGGTTAGTACTAAAAGGCCAATTAAATGCAGATGAGCATAACCATTGGATCAGTTCGAGTATTGAATATTTACAGACTATGCCACAGCAAGCCGATTTCCTTGAAGTATGGGAGCGTACTTCGAAACATACCGAATTTACTTCTCACTATTTTAATTCTTCAGATTTTTAGGTTCATTCTTTGAAACAACAAGCCAAATCTCGCAACCTTCAACAGCCTGAATATATTTTTCAGGTTGAAACACTTTCTCATGAGGGGCGTGGAATTGCGCATTATGGTTCTCATCCTGAGCACCCTGCAGATAAGCATGGCAAAAAAGTTTTTATTCGTTATGCATTGCCAGGAGAAACTGTAAAAGCTCGGATTACCCATCAAGCGAAGCGTCTTGAAGAAGCTGAAATGTTACAGTTGTTAGGAGAACCTTCAGCACATCGTATAGAGGCAATTTGTCCTCATTATGGTATCTGTGGTGGATGTAGCATGCAGCATATTCATCCTGATGAACAAATCCGTTTAAAACAAAATGTACTCCAGTCACATTTACAGCATTTTGCAGGTATTCAACCTGAACAGTGGCTAGAACCGATTCGATCTTTACAAAGTGATTATCGTCGTCGTGCTCGAATAGGCGTGCGCTATTTGCCAAAACCAGATCGCTTAATCATGGGTTTTCGCGAACATCATAGTAATCGTTTAACTTCGATCCATAGCTGTAGTGTTTTGGATAAAAACTTATCAAATAGTCTGCCTGAGTTACGCACTTTACTCCAAAGTCTAAAAGGCAAAGCGCACATTGGTCATGTAGAATTAGCAAAAGGTGATAATGAAATTTCTTTATTGGTTCGTCATGTAGAAAAATTAAACAATTCTGATGTCAACCAATTAAAGCAATTTGCGTTACACAAAGGGTGGCAGTTGTATTTGCAACCTAAAGGTCCTGAAAGCATTCGTCGTATTGATGATGAACAAGGTGCTTTACGTTTACATTATGCCTTAGAAAGGTTTAATGTAAATTTTGCTTTTTCGCCATTGGATTTTACTCAGGTCAATGCCACAGTAAATGAACAGATGGTTCAATTGGCATGTGAATTGCTTCAATTGCAACCAGGTGAAAAGGTACTTGATCTATTTTGCGGTTTGGGCAATTTCTCACTCCCGTTAGCACGATGTGTTGGTGAGAGTGGTCAGGTTGTCGGTGTTGAAGGGAGTGAAGAAATGGTGCAGCGAGCAACAGCTAATGCGGAATGCAATAGTTTGGTGCAAGCAACCTTCTTTTCACAAGATTTAACAAAAGATTTTTCGCATCATTCTTGGGCAAATCAAGGATTTGATGCATTATTGATTGATCCTCCTCGTGCTGGTGCATATGAAATTATGCAGTATGTATCAAATTTTGGAGCAAAAAGAATCGTTTATGTATCATGTAATCCAGCTACACTGGCAAGGGATGCGGGTGTTTTGGTCCAATATGGTTACCAGTTAAAAAAAGCAGCAGTGATGGACATGTTTACGCATACCGAACATGTTGAATCCATTGCACTATTTGAAAAAATTCAAGAGATAAACGATTAAAAACATGAGTTACATATTGAGGAGAATGGTATGGTCACAGTACGTGAACAGTTACCTGAACAACTAACCGAGTTGTCAGAGGAAACGACTGTAGAGCATGCCGCCGAAACGCAAATCGGTTTAGCCTCATGGTTGGATCGGGTGCGTGAAATATTAGATGGGGCGGAGCTTGAACAACTTGAAAAAGTCGCTCATTTAACCCTGCAAAAAGAGTTAGATTCAACGGTTAATCATCGTTCCAATACTTTTGCTACAGGCGTTGGAATGGCCGACATTCTGGCACATCTCCATGTAGATGAAGATACTTTATCAGCAGCAATGCTTTATCGTAGTGTACGTGAAGGCATTACCGATATAGAAGAAGTAAAACAGAAATTCGGGGAGCAAGTTTACAACCTTGTCAAAGGTACTTTGGCAATGGGTAAACTCTCAGAACTTATTGAGAAAAATAAACGGTTAGAAGATCACTTTAATAATAATCAACGAGAACATCTAAGCGGCATTTATAAAATGCTGATTTCGGTGACAGAAGATGTTCGTGTTGTTTTAATTAAACTTGCTGAACGTACTTATTCTTTGCGAGAGCTTGCAAATTCCTCTCGTGAACGCCAAGAACGTGTAGCGCGTGAAATTCTTACTATTTATTCGCCGTTGGCACATCGACTTGGTATTGCTCAGCTTAAATGGGAGCTCGAAGATCTAGCATTTCGCTATTTGGCTCCAGATCGCTATAAAGAGATTGCTTCATTACTCAACGAAAAGCGTTTAGAGCGTGAGCATTATATTCAGTTCGTCATTGACCGTTTGAAAAATGAGTTAGCGTCTTACGGTATTGAAGCTGAAATTACAGGTCGTGCAAAACACATTTATTCGATTTATCGAAAAATGAAGAGCAAAAACCTGAGCTTCGACCAACTTTATGACATTCGTGCTTTGCGTGTGTTGGTCAATAGTGTGCCAGAATGCTATCACTCTTTAGGTATCGTACATCAAATCTGGCGTCATATTCCGCATCAGTTTGATGACTATATTACAAACCCGAAAGCCAATGGTTATCGTTCTTTGCATACGGCTGTAATTGCTGAAAACAAATCTCTTGAAGTGCAAATTCGTACTCACGAGATGCATGATGAAGCAGAGTTAGGCGTATGTTCACACTTTAACTATAAAGAAGGTTCAAAGAATACCGACCATTCTTTTAACCATCGTTTGCATTCATTACGTGCCGTTTTAGAACATTATCAAGAGCGTAATGAAACGACGGTACATCAAAACGAAGATGAAACAGAAGGCTTTGAACAGTTACAAGACTTTGAAGGCTTTGAGAAGATTTATGTTTTCAGTCGTGATGGTGATATTAAGGAATTGCCGCGTGGCTCAACAGTTTTAGATTTTGCCTATCATGTGCATACAGAAGTAGGGAATAAGTGTTATGCAGCGCGGGTCAACCAGCGTTATGTGCCACTTACCTATACTTTAAAAACGGGTGAGCAGGTTGAAATTTTAACTAAAAAAGATCGTGAACCAAACCGTGACTGGTTGGTGAACTCTCTGGGTTATATCAAAACCTCTCGTGCACGTGACAAGTTGCGTCATTGGTTTAGACAACAAGACCGGAGTAAGAATCTTGAAGTAGGCCGAGAACTGCTTAATAAAGAGTTGGCTCGTCTTGCGATTCACCCAAAAAGTATCGACCTAAACGATTATTCATCACATTTTAATGTGAAGACCGGCGACGACATTTTGGTGAATTTGGTCAGTGGCGATATTAGCTTACATGCCCTGATTAATCAGGTGAACCGCCAAATGCATCTAGATCAGGATGAGCCTGAACTAGTACTTAAACCAACGTTAAATCCGCGTGCTAGCCATACGCTATCAGCACATGGCATTTTAATTGATGGTTTAGATAATGTAGAGCTGCACATCGCTCAGTGCTGTCAGCCGGTACATGGTGAATCAATCGCTGGATATATTACTTTGAACCGTGGTGTCAGCATCCATAAAGTCATTTGTTCTGACTATCAGCGGATGATTAAGCAAGAGCCAGAGCGTGCTGTTGAAGCTGATTGGGAAATGCAGCCAACACGGGGTCAAAGCGTTCAGATTGTGGTGGAAGCTTATGATCGTCGTGGTCTTCTTAAAGACTTAACTCAAGTGATTTTCTCTGACCAAATCAATATTCGTCAGGTTAATACAATTTCTGAGGCAGATGGTATTGCTAATATGAAGTTGCTCATTGAGGTTAAAGGTTTAGCGCAGCTTTCTCGTTTATTGGCTCGCCTAGAGCAGCAACCTGGAATCATTAGTGCGCGACGCATGATTCAAGGCGTTTAATAAATTAAGTAAAAAGGCTGTCAAATGACAGCCTTTTTATTGCAAATTACTTTCTAGATAAATAAATATTGGTGAGTCGATTTAGAAACTGAGGGCTCAACGTTGATAGTTGATAAAGTAGTTTGGTTTTTATACCCACTGGAGTGTGAGTAGGCGTCCAAAAATGAGCCTTTTTCTCTACAAGCGTAAGCACCTGCTGAGCAATATCATTGGGGGTTAAATCTATCCCCATATTTTGAATTGTACCTGCATCCATATTGTTAACCATTGCAGTTTGCACAAATAGCGGCATCACATCTAAGACACGAATACCATATTTTTTCCATTCCACATCTAAACCTTCAGTAATTCCGCGAACTGCAAATTTACTAGCAGAATAAGAAATCAAATCAGCTTGACCATAAATTGCAGAAGCTGAAGAGAGGTTGATAACACGTGCAAAAGACGCTTGCTTTAAATAGGATAGAGCAGCGTGACAGCCATTGATTACACCGTTTACATTAATATTTATTGTTCTTTGGTGAGCTTTAATATCAGTCGTTTCAAACGCGCCAGAATATAAAATACCTGCATTATTTACCAAAATATTAAGTTCACCAGCCCATTCGGTAAATTCTTTTAATATGTGTTGCCACTGGCTGTAATCACTTACATCTAGATAGCCGGCACGGGCATTTGGCCCTAAGTCATTTGCTAGTTCCTGAGCAAGCGATTCATTAATATCATAAATGCCTACTTTATATCCTTGTTTGTAGAATACGCGTGCAATTTCAGCCCCAATACCTTGAGCGGCACCACTAATCAGAATACTGTATCTCATCTTTTTTCTCTTTGTCAGTACAATAGTGCGACTGATTTAATCGCTTTGATTTTGATCATAACAAATTAAAATCTTAGTTTGACTGACCGACTTTTTAAACTTGAGGGTTACCATGGATAAATTGCTTAAAATCATGCAAGAGTTACGTGAAAAATGTCCGTGGGATCAACAACAAACCCCAATGTCACTGACTAAATATGCGATTGAAGAGGCGTATGAAGTCGAGGCGGCCATCCGCCATGGCGATATTAATGAAATTAGAAATGAACTAGGCGATTTGTTATTACAAGTTGTGTTTCAATCACAAATGTTTAGTGAGCAAGGCGCTTTTAACTTTCAAGATGTTGTTGAGGCAATAAGTGAAAAGTTAATACGCCGCCATCCACATGTTTTTCAGGCAGATCAATTTAATACTTTAACACCAGAACAAGTAAGTGAGCTTTGGAAACAAATTAAGCAACAAGAAAAACAAGGCAAGCCGCAATCAAGATTAGATGAAATTAAACATGGGCCAGCCCTGTTACAGGCACAAGAAATTCAAGCAAATGTAGCTAAGGTTGGGTTTGATTTCGAAACGGTAGAAGATGCTTATGAAAAACTAGAAGAAGAGTTGGATGAGTTTAAGCAGGCCCTAAAAAATCAAAATATTGATGAAATTCAAGACGAATTTGGAGATTGCCTGTTTTCATTAGTCAATGTTGGACGTAAACTTGCGATTTCAAGTGAAACATCACTTTTATCGACAATACATAAATTTAGAAGCCGTTTTGCTTTTATTGAAGATCAAGCGCAAAAACAGCAAAGAACATTAGAGGACATGACCCTGTCTGAAATGGATGAATTGTGGAATCAGGCAAAGCGGCAGTTAAAGTTAGGGGAAAAAACACATGCAGCTCAGCATGAATCTTTGGAAGAATAAGCACAACATTTTCATTGTTTTATTTTGGAGCCTGATTTCTTCAAACTTTGTTCAGGCTCAATCTTTTGATCAAAATTTTCAGGAGTGGAAGGCGAAACAGCAGATGTATGATCAAAAGTTGAGCATACAACACGCTTCTCATTCTAGTGTTCCAAAAAGCTCAGCCATGACTGACTCTTCGGGACAAGTTCATTTGAATCAAGCCAATATTGATGAGCTCCAAAAGCTAAAAGGTATTGGTGAGAAAAAGGCTCAGGCAATTGTGGAATACCGTCAAAAGAATGGTGGCTTTAAAAATATTGATGAATTTAAAAACGTAAAGGGCATTGGTCCAGCCATTTTTGAAAAGAATAAAACGCGTTTGACTTTATAAATCATCTGTCTGTCAATTATCATTTCATGCGCAAACTACAGAGAATCAAATTGCCCTTTGTGTGCGTTAGAGCTATGATTAGCGACAACTTGTTATTTACGTCCTGACGTAGGAGACAGCGTCTTTTGCAAACCTTGCGAGCGTCAAAATGTGGTTTGTCCACAGCCCAACTTCCTTCTTCGATTTTAGATGTGATCGATAGCCTGACTAAAGCTGGCTATGAAGCTTATATTGTTGGGGGTGGTGTCCGTGATTTAATGCTAGGGCTTAATCCTAAAGATTTCGATGCAGTCACTAATGCAACACCTTCCCAGATTAAAGAAGTTTTTGGTCGACGTTGTCGAATCATTGGCCGTCGATTTGAATTAGCACATGTCTATTCAGGGCGTGAGCTTATTGAAGTTGCAACTTTCCGTGCTCCTCCAAAAAAAGCAGTCACTAGTGCTTCAGGCATGATTTTACGTGACAATAATTGGGGAACCATCGAACAAGACTTTGCTCGCCGTGACTTTTCAATCAATACGCTATATTACCAACCGCGTAAGAGTATTGTGCTTGATTTCTGCAAAGCAATTGACGATGTAAAAAATAAAACCCTACGTTTATTGGGCGATCCGGCACAGCGCTTCGAAGAAGACCCTGTGCGTATGCTGCGAACTTTACGTTTTGCAGCCAAGTTAAATTTCAAAATTGATTCAGATATTCTCGATATATTTGATGCAGAGATGACGCAACTATTGCGTGATGTTTCTCCTCATCGTTTATATGATGAATCTCAGAAGCTCTTTACAATGGGACATTTGGCGCGTGTTTTGCCAATGTTGATTGAGTTTGGTGTTTGGAAACAACTCTTTGCCGATATTCAGCCTAACCTCACTCCATTTATTTTAAGAGCAGCAAAGAATACAGATCAGCGTATTCAAGTGGGTAAAACAATTAACCCTGCATTTTTCTATGCAGTCTTATTGTGGCAACCATTTTTAGAGCGTTGTGAATTTTATTTATCTAAAGGTGTGGTACCAGCTGAAGCGCGTGCACAAGCTGGTTTAGATGTCTTAAAACGTCAGGCAACACGCACTGTGATTCCTCGTTTTGCAGAAACTTTTATTCGTGAAGTTTGGGAAATGCAGACCCGTTTGCTTAATCCGAAACCACAGCAAATTGAAGCATTGGCTGGACATGCGCGTTTCCGTGCTGGTTTTGACTTCTTGTTACTTCGTGAAAAGTCAGGTGATGACACAACACAAGGAATGGGAAGCTGGTGGGAAGCCTACCAAGAAATGTCGAATGACGAAAAAGAAGCTGCAATTAGCCAGTACAATCGTCAGAAAGCTAGAAACCGTCGTAAAGCTGTTGCTGAACCTGTTGAAAACAATAAAGTTGAGACGGAAATCGAACCTTTGGTTGATATTCCTGAACCACGCAGCCGTCGTGGGAAAAAAGAACGTGCTCGACAAGAACAATCGATGGGTCGTTTCGTTGAAAAAGCCTCTGCTTCAGAAGCTGGGGTGATGAGCGACCATCCGATTTTGAAGCGTAAGCGAGTACAACGCGATTTAAGCCAAGTTATTTTTGGGCCAACGCAATGACAACGAAGACCTATATTGGTTTAGGAAGTAATTTGGGTGATTCGCGCCAAATCTTATCTGAAGCCATTGCTAAGCTTAAAACTTTAGGTGGAGTGAAAGTTTCTAAACTTTATCAAAGTCCACCTATGGGGCCTCAAGATCAACCAAATTATTTAAATGCAGTTGCAGAGCTAAATACAGATCTCATGCCTTTAGATTTGTTAGACCAGTTACAACGATTTGAGCAAGAAGCTGGTCGTGTACGCGTTCGTCGTTGGGGAGAGCGTACCTTAGATCTGGATTTGCTTATATATGGTGATGAAAAAATTCAAAATGAGCGCTTAACTGTGCCACACATTGGAATTCTAGAGCGAGATTTCGTTGTAATTCCTTTATTAGATTTAGACGCTGATTTACATATTAATGATCAGCCACTTAAAAATTTAGAACTCATACAGCAGCCCACGCTGACTGTACTTGCTGATGAGTCTTGGGCTTAAAACCTGACTTATTACGTTCTGCAAACTCCTGTAGAGGATACCATCATGATTAGTCTAAGTGACTTAAGAAAATTTAAAGCCGAAGGACGTAAGTTCTCTTGTCTAACTTGTTACGATGCGAGTATGGCAAAAGCAATGGAACTTGCTGAAATTGATACAATCTTAATTGGTGATTCTCTTGGAATGGCAATTCAAGGTCGTGACTCAACTTTACCTGTAACTGTTGAGGACATGGCTTATCATACGGCGGCGGTGCGTCGCGGTAACCAGCATGCTTTGATTATGACTGACTTACCATTTATGAGTTATGCCACCTTAAATGATGCTTTGCAAAATGCAAGAACAGTTATGCAAGCTGGTGCTCAGATGATCAAAATCGAAGGCGGCGCTTGGCTAAGTGAAACTGTACAAGTGTTAACACGTAATGGTGTACCTGTATGTGTACATTTAGGTTTAACTCCTCAATCTGTACACGTATTTGGTGGTTACAAATTACAAGCTAAAACACGTGAAGCAGCTGATCAACTTATTGCTGACTGTACGGCAGTGGTTGAAGCGGGTGCGGCAGTTCTATTGCTTGAATGTGTTCCTGCTCAGTTAGGACAGGAAATTGCCGAACTATTTCCAAATACACCTGTGATTGGTATTGGTGCGGGTAATGCGACTGATGGTCAGGTACTTGTGGTACAGGACATGTTGGGTTTAACTTTTGGTCGAGTTGCGCGTTTTGTCCGTAACTTTATGAAAGAACAATCTGGTGAAACAGCAATCCTAGATGCTTTTAAAGCTTTTCATGCTGCTGTGCAGGACCAGTCATTTCCAGCCAAAGAACATACTTTCCACGTTGAGCTGTAATTCATGAAAACAGAAACCACCATACAAGGTCTTGCAGCTTCTTTAAATCCTGCTAGAGCTGCGCGTAAAATTATTGGTTTTGTCCCAACAATGGGAAATCTACATGAAGGACATCTCACACTTGTTCGTGAAGCGAAAAAGTTATGTGATGTTGTGGTTGTTAGTATCTTCGTAAATCCAACTCAATTTGGACCGGGTGAAGATTTTGACAACTATCCTCGTACTTTAGAACAAGATAGTCGTCTATTAGCCGATGTTGGTTGTGACATTATTTTTGCACCATCAGTCGAGCAAATGTACGGTACTCAGCCACGTTTAACCAATATAAGTGTTAGCCAAATTACTGATGCTTTATGTGGTAGTTCACGTCCTGGGCATTTTGATGGCGTAGCTTTGGTGGTCACCAAACTCTTTAATATTGTGCAACCTAACTATGCTTTCTTTGGTCAAAAAGATTACCAACAGTTAGCAGTGATTCGCCAGTTTGTACAAGATTTAAATATCCCGCTAGAAGTAATTGGTGTGCCAATTGTTCGTGCAGCAGATGGCTTAGCTCTTAGTTCAAGAAATGGTTATTTAAGTCCAGAGCAACGTCAGGTCGCTCCGGTTATTTATCAAAGTTTAAAGCAAGCTGAGCAGCAGTTACATCAAGGCAAAGATCTACAACAAGTTTTAGAAGATATCAAAACTCAGTTGACAGATAATGGGTTTGTTGTGGATTATGTCGAAGCTCGTCAGTCAAATCTGTTACCTGCTACTCGGTTTGATCGTGATATTGTGTTGTTCATCGCGGCAAAATTGGGTGCAACTCGTTTGATTGATAATTTAGAAGTTGCCTTTACACCCCAATAAACAGATCAAAGGACAGCCATGCCATGAAGCGTATACTTATCGTGACAGGACAGTCTGGTTCAGGAAAATCTTCAGCTCTCCAAGTGTTAGAAGATTTGGGCTATTACTGTATTGATAATTTGCCTTTGGCATTGCTGCCCGAAATTGTTGCAAAGCTAGATCATGAAAATAACCTAGAGCAATTGGCATTAGGTGTGGATGTTCGAAGCACTCGTGCAGATATGCAAGAGTTCGACCATGTTTTTGAGCAACTACAAAAACATGGCACAGTTGATGTGATTTATCTGACTACGCAAGATCAGGATTTGATCGCACGTTTTAGTGCATCACGTCGTCCGCATCCATTGGCCAATCGTTTTAAAAGTCTGTTGCAATGTATTCATGAAGAAAAGCAGTTACTGCTCCCAATTCAGTTCCGCGCTACGGTTCATATTGATACAACAGATAAAAGTGTTCATGATCTAAAGCATATTTTACTGTCTAAATTGGGGCAGTCAGATAAGCTCATCGTGATATTGCAGTCATTTGGATATAAACATGGCATTCCTTTAGATGCTGATTATGTTTTTGATGTACGGCATTTACCAAATCCGCATTGGGATTTAGAATTGAGACGTTTTTCTGGTTTGGATGAGCCAGTAAGACTATTTTTAGAAGCAAGTCCGCAAGCAAACGAAATGTTTGATGATATTCTTCACTTCTTAAAAAAATGGCTTCCAGCATTTGCTGAAGGACATCGTCACTATATGACGATTTCTATTGGTTGTACTGGTGGTCAACATCGTTCCGTTTATATCGTAGATAGACTAAAACAAGCACTTGAGGCAGAATGGTCTGTTCAGGTCTTACACAGAGAAATGAAGCACTGGTCATGATAGACACAACTGTTGATGTAATTAATAAACTCGGTTTACATGCTCGTGCATCAGGAAAACTGATAGAGGTCACTACAAAATTTCGTTCGTCGATCCAAATTGGAAAAGGCGATCATTTAGTAGATGCAAAAAATATTATGTCTTTGCTGATGTTAGGTGCAGGTAAAGGGACCACTTTGCGATTGGTCATTGATGGTACCGACGAAGAGCAGGCATTAAATGAAGTACAGGCGTTATTCGCCGCAAAATTTTATGAGGCAGATTAATCGTGGCACGTCGTCCCCAACGTTATACTGAAGAAGATTTTGGCTCTTTAGAAGGACGTGCAAGTAAGACAGAGCAGAAAAAAGCAGTTCAACGTATGGCTGCTTTAGGTGAGCAGTTAGCACAACTTTCTATTAAACAGATTCAAAAACTCCCAGTTGATGAACGTTTAATTGATGCGTTAATGGAAGTACAGAATATTAGTTCTTTTGAAGCTCGTCGTCGTCAGTTTCAACGTATTGGTAAATTATTACGTAATGAAGATGAGACAGTTATTTTGTCTTATTTAACTCCGCAGCAAGGCGCAAAAAAACAGGCTCAATTGATGCGTTGGGTTGATCGTATGATCGAACAAGGTGACCCTGCAATTAATGAATTTAGTAAAATTTATAATGCATCGGAACGTCACACATTGCGTCAGCATGTGTTGAGAATCAAGCGTGATAAGACTCAAGAAGTGAGTGAAGCAGAGCTTGAGGCATCAAAAGGTAAATTTGTTAACTATGTGCAGCAAATTGCCTTATTGTCTGATCAAGGCTAATTGCTCTTCAATAGTAAAAAGCGACGCTCAAGGCGTCGCTTTTTTTATTTATATATTTTCAGCTCGTTCTTTTGCCCATTCGCGCAAAATGAATTTCTGTAATTTACCTGTCGATGTCTTTGGAATTTCAGTAATAACTACATCTTTAGGCACTTTAAAGCGCGCTAACTCTTTTTGGCAATGTGCAATAATCTCTTCAGGTGTTGCTGTAGTACCCATCTTTAACTCAATAAACGCGCATGGTACTTCTTGCCAACGTGCATCGGGTTTAGCGACTACCGCAGCGGTTAATACTGCAGGATGTTTATACAAAACATCTTCTACTTCTAAAGATGAAATGTTTTCTCCACCTGAAATAATGATGTCCTTCGAACGATCAGTAATTTTTGCATAACCATCTGGGTGGCAAACGGCTAGGTCGCCCGTGTGAAACCATCCGCCAGCAAAGGCTTCTTGAGTTGCTTTAGGGTTCTTTAAATAGCCTTTCATGACAATATTGCCACGGAACATGATTTCTCCCATGGTTTGACCATCATTAGGCACAGGTTCCATAGTCTCGGGATCTAACACACGCATGCTGTCTTGCAACGGGTAGGGTACGCCTTGACGGGAATGAAGTTGGGCTTGTTCAGCAATTGATAGCTCATTCCATCCAGATTGAGAAGCACATAGGGCAGAAGGTCCATAAGTTTCTGTTAAGCCATATACATGGTTTACGTTAATCCCCATGTTTCGCATCCCTTCAATAATGGCAACAGGTGGAGCTGCCCCGGCAACCATGACTTCAACATGGTGATCAAAGTTCGTTTGTTTTTCTTGAGGTAAGTTAAGAATCATTGAAAGAACAATAGGCGCACCACAGAAATAATCAACTTTATGGGCTGCAATCAATTGCATGACTAATTCTGGATCGACTTTGCGTAAACAAATATTGGTTCCACCACTTGCTGCTATGCTCCATGCAAAACACCAGCCATTGCAATGAAAGAGGGGTAGTGTCCATAAATACACAGCACGCGGTTTCATTCCACAAGCCAAGATATTGCTTGCAGCATTAAGATAAGCCCCGCGATGATGATAGACCACACCTTTAGGATTACCTGTAGTTCCAGATGTGTAATTTAAGCTAATCGCATCCCATTCATCTTCTGGTAAATGCCAAGAGAAGTTAATGTCGCCTTGAGCGATCCATTCTTCATATTCAAAAGAACCTAAAAACTGATTTTCACCTTCATATTCTGTATCGGCTACATCAATTACAATAATGTGCTGGTTAGGAATAAGTGAGAGGGCTTCTCTTGCCAAATTCACAAATTCAGGATCAACCAACAGCACTTTACTTTCAGCATGTTCCAACATGAAAGCGATTGTTTTTGCATCTAAACGTGTATTGAGGGTATTAAGTACCGCACCCGCCATAGGAACTGCAAAATGTGCTTCAATCATGGCTGGAATATTTGGCAATAAGACAGATACCGTATCATTTTTCTCAATTCCCAGTTGCTTGAGCTGAGATGCAAATTGACAGCAGCGCTGATAAGTTTCTTTCCATGAAATTTGGCGCTTACCATGAATAATTGAAGCTTGATCTGGGTAAATATAAGCCGCACGCTCTAGGTAGCGTAGAGGTGATAACGCAACAAAGTTTGCGGGTGTGCGTGGTAACTCATCATAAGCACTAACCATGTGAAACAACTCCGTGTTCTATTTTTAATTCATTCTTTGAACATATGATTTAATATTAATCAAAGCATCTATGCTTTAGTCTTAAAGAGCGATACCCTCCAGTCAAAAAATGAGCAGAAATGCTATTTTCTTCATCTTAAACCACTTGTGTTAAACATGTTTAAAAATCATCTCAATATATTTTTAAGTCATTTATTGCTGTTTACGCGATAAGCAAAATGTATTTATGATTTTATGGACTCAAAGGTTTTCACATTGCTTGAACAAGTGTAAAATCTTTCAGGTTTTTAACTTTGATTTACACCGTTTTTATATTTTGAGGTTCGCCTCGATCATAATCTCGCGGTGAAATGCTCCTTCGTATAGGGCATCACTCCTTAAGGATTTTTTTATGCCAATTATCACATTGCCAAATGGCGATCAAAAGAGTTTTGATCACGCTGTATCTGTTATGGAAGTTGCCCAAAGTATTGGGCCTGGTCTAGCAAAAAATACTGTTGCTGGCCGTGTAAATGATCGCTTAGTTGATGCATGTGACTTAATTACCGAAGATTCGACCTTACAAATTATCACTCCAAAAGATGAGGAAGGTCTTGAAATTATTCGCCATTCTTGTGCACACCTTGTAGGGCATGCTGTTAAACAGCTTTTCCCGGAAGCCAAGATGGTGATTGGTCCAGTCATTGAAGAAGGTTTTTACTACGACATCTGGATGCCACGTCCTTTTACCTTGGATGATATGGCAGCTATCGAAGAGCGTATGAAAAAGCTCATCGATCAAGATTACGATGTCGTTAAAAAAATGACACCGCGTGATGAAGTTATTGCTGAATTTACTGCGCGTGGCGAAGAATATAAATTACGCTTGATTGCAGACATGCCTGAAGAAACACAAATGGGCTTGTACTACCATCAAGATTATTTGGATATGTGTCGTGGTCCACACGTACCGAATACCAAATTCTTAAAATCGTTCAAGCTCACTAAAATCTCTGGTGCATACTGGCGTGGTGATGCGAAGAACGAACAGCTTCAACGTATTTATGGTACAGCTTGGGCAGACAAAAAACAGCTCGCTGCATACATCAAACGTATCGAAGAAGCTGAAAAGCGTGACCATCGTAAAATTGGTAAAGCTTTAGACTTGTTCCATATGCAAGAAGAAGCGCCGGGTATGGTGTTCTGGCATCCAAATGGCTGGACGATTTACCAAGTACTTGAACAATACATGCGTAAAGTTCAGCAAGACAACGGTTACCTTGAGATTAAAACACCACAAATTGTAGATTTTACACTGTGGGAAAAATCAGGTCATGCGGCGAACTATGCTGACAACATGTTTACGACTCATTCTGAAAATCGTAACTATGCCGTTAAGCCAATGAACTGCCCATGTCACGTGCAAGTGTTCAACCAAGGTTTGAAGTCTTACCGTGATTTACCGATTCGTTTAGCAGAGTTTGGTTCTTGTCATCGTAACGAACCATCAGGTTCTTTACACGGCATTATGCGTGTACGTGGCTTTACACAAGATGACGCGCACATCTTCTGTACTAAAGAACAGATCGGTCAAGAAGTTGCTGACTTTATTAAGCTGACTTTAGAAGTTTATAAAGATTTTGGTTTTGAAGAAGTGCAAATGAAACTTTCTACACGTCCAGAAAAACGTGTGGGTGATGATGCACTTTGGGATATGGCTGAAAAATCTTTAGCAGATGCTTTAGATGCAGCGGGTCTTGAATGGGAATTACAACCTGGTGAAGGCGCGTTCTACGGTCCGAAAATTGAATTCTCATTGAAAGACTGTCTCGGACGTGTATGGCAGTGTGGTACTATTCAGTGTGACTTCAACTTGCCAGAACGCTTAGATGCGTCTTATGTGACTGAAGACAATGATCGTGATCAGCCTGTGATGTTGCATCGTGCAATTCTTGGCAGTTTTGAGCGTTTTATTGGTATACTAATTGAACACTACGCTGGTTTCATGCCACCTTGGTTGTCGCCGTTACAAGCATGTGTCATGAATATTACCGACTCTCAAGCTGAAGCTTGTGAGAAAGTCGTAGCAAAACTCAAAGAAAATGGCCTTCGTGCTATTTCTGACTTGAGAAATGAAAAAATCGGATTTAAGATTCGTGAGCGTACTCTAGAGCGTATTCCTTACCTATTAGTTCTTGGTGATCGAGAAGTTGAAGAAGGTACAGTGAATGTGCGTACCCGCTCAGGAAAAAATTTAGGTACTATGTCAGTAGATGCATTCATTGACTTAGTGAAGTCTGCCGTCGCCGAACGTGGCCGGTATATTGTGGAGTAAGAAAGATTAAACAGCCTGACCGTAACCAACAACAAGGTGCAAAAAGCAACCGTCCAGCAATTAACGACGAGATCCGTGCAAAAGAAGTACGCCTCGTTGGTGCTGACGGTGAGCAAAAAGGAATTGTTTCATTAAATGAAGCACTGCGCGCTGCTGAAGAGGCAGATCTTGACCTAGTTGAGATCGTTGCAAACGCCGAGCCGCCTGTTTGTAAAATTATGGATTACAACAAGCACTTGTTTGACCTTAAGCAGAAGCAAAAAGATGCGAAGAAAAAACAGCATCAAGTGCAAGTGAAGGAAATCAAACTGCGCCCTGCAACTGATGTTGGTGATTATCAAGTTAAGCTTCGTGCTATTTTGAAATTCCTTGAAGAAGGAAACAAAGTGAAAATCACTTTACGTTTCCGTGGTCGTGAAATGGCTCACCAACAACTTGGCTTAGCTCAATTACAAAAAATTGAAGCTGATGTTGCTGAGTTTGGGGTTGTGGAACAAGCACCTAAAATGGAAGGCCGTCAAATGGGTATGTTACTTGGACCTAAAAAGAAAAAGTAATACTCAAAAAAAGCACTGCAAAAGCAGTGCTTTTTTATATCCTTATCATAATAAAAAAGATGATTTAATTTTCTCTGTTCAGTTTTATTTAAGACAATTGCTATATCTTTTAAAAGAAATTCAATTCTTGAATTTTATGTATTTTTTAGTGTTGGAAATCTCATCGCCTCTCTTAAAACATGCTATAACGCAAGACGCAGTCATGATAACGATGAATAGGAAAATAGAATGATTGATCTATATTATTGGGGAACTCCCAATGGACATAAAATCACAATTGCCTTAGAAGAAATGGGACTGGACTACACTCTTTACCCAATCAATATTTTAGAAAATGATCAATTTCAACCAGACTTTCTGAGAATTTCTCCAAATAATAAAATTCCGGCAATTGTTGACCAAGATGGACCTCGTGGTGAGCCAATTTCAATATTTGAATCAGGCGCGATCTTGCAATATCTAGGTCGAAAAACTGGATTATTTTATCCAACTGATGAGCAAGAGCGAGTTGAAGTTGAACAATGGCTCATGTGGCAAATGGGTGGGCTAGGGCCTATGCTAGGGCAGAACCATCATTTTAACCGTTTTGCACCAGAAAAAATTCCATACGCTATAGACCGCTATGTAAATGAGACTAAGCGCTTATATGGTGTGCTGAATAAGCAGCTCATTGGCCAGAAGTTTGTTGCAGGTGAATACTCGATTGCTGATATGGCAATTTTACCTTGGATTTTGCGCTATGAATGGCAAGGTATTCAACTAGAGGATTATCCTTATGTACAAGAATATATTGTTCGCTTGACGGCACGTCCTGCGGTACAAAAAGCACTATCAATTAAAGTCATCTAACTTTTATTGGTCGCGTAATGAATAAAGTGAAAGGTGATTTGGTCTAATTTAATATGCTAAGTTACTTTTTACTTTTTTTGAGCGCGTTTGGGGCGGCTACATTATTACCGTTACAATCAGAAGCTGTACTCGCCACCTTATTATTAAAAAAAGAATATTCTGCTTTTCTTCTAATTTCTTTCGCCACTTTCGGAAACGTACTGGGCTCGTGTGTGAACTGGTGGCTTGGTTTAAAAATAGAGCACTTTAAACACAAAAAGTGGTTTCCTGTTTCTGAAAAGCGTTTAGAGCAAGCTCAAAGCTTTTATCATAAGTATGGGTTTTATTCGCTGTTGCTAAGTTGGACACCTGTGATTGGTGACCCAATTACTTTAGTTGCAGGTTTATTCAAAGAAAATTTTTGGCGCTTTTTAATTATCGTTTTGATTGCTAAAGCAGGGCGTTATATTTTTATTTATTGGGTAATTACAGGTTTTATTTAAAATAAAAGCATCCGAAGATGCTTTTAATAAAATGGTCTAACTAGTCTTCTGAGCTTTTGGTAATATCGACTTTAAATAGATCATTGGTTTTTAGCCAACAGAAGGTGACCACTGCAAGTGTCATACAACCCCCAAAAATAGTGGCTGCAATTGTTCCTAAATATTTGGCTGCTAAACCTGACTCAAATGCACCAAGCTCATTACTTGATGAAACGAACATTCCGTTTACAGCAGCAACGCGACCACGCATATTTTCTGGTGGAAAAATTTGCAAAATGGTTTGTCTAACCACAACTGAAATACTGTCACAAGCGCCTGTCATAGCCAACGCAAATAGTGATAACCACATGTTATTTGAGAACGCGAAAAGAATCGTGAAAACACCAAATCCTGCAACAGCAAGTAGCATGTTACGCCATGCATGTTGAGTTGGTGGAAAGCGAGTCAAAGCAATCATAGTGACGAGCGCTCCAATAGATGGCGCCGCACGTAAATATCCCAGTCCTTCTGGACCGACTTTTAAGATATCTTCTGCAAAAATTGGTAATAATGCGATGACTCCACCAAATAAAACAGAAGCTAAATCAAGAGAAATTGCCCAAAGAACAATTTTAGTTTTCCAGATAAAACGGAAACCATCTCCTAAACTTTCTAAAACATTAGCAGTTTCAATTTTAGGAAAAGTACGCTTATGCAATAGGTTAATTAAGATGAAACAAATACCAAGTAAAACCGCAACACTAAATAGACTTGTTTCTCGGCCTAAATAGGCAAGCATGAAACCACCAAGCATTGGCCCGATAATTACACCACTTTGCCAACCGATTGTCGTCCATGTTGCACCATTTGCATACAGTTCACGAGGTATCAAAAATGGTTTTAAAGATGTTGCAGAAGGATTGTAAAAACCACGAATTGTACCTAAGCCAAAAATAACCGCATAAATACCCCAAGAAAGGAAATTTACGCTGATATGACCTAAACCATGCAGATGGAACAACGACCACAGCACTAAAGGAAGAGGAACCGAGAAAAATAAACAGATTTTCATAATAATCTGTTTATTAAATCTATCTGCAAAATAGCCACCCCAAAGAGAAAGAGCAATAAAAGGAATGGCTTCTGCGAGTCCAATTAAACCTAGAGTCAGAGGGTCTTTGGTGATTTGATAGAGTGAGTAGGCAACAATAATTTCTTGAATCAGAATTGCTAAAGTTAAGCAAAATTGATTAATCGTAACAATTGAGAAATCTCTGTAGCGTAAGGCAGCAAATGCATCATGTTTCTGCATTAGGAATATCGTATGTTGATAATTTGATCGTATTATAAATGGAAAAAAGCACAGGCGCTTTATTTATTATTGATATTGCTGACACGGTTGAATTTGGAAAAGTCTTTCTTGCAACCATAAAAACAGTAACTAATAGTTTTAATTTTGCTCAGGTTGCTATAAAATACGCGCTTCCTTACCTGCAGGTCGATTTTGCAATGGTGCAATCGCGCCGAACAGGTGCCTAAAAGAGGTTACTATGGCTAAGTTAAAAACTCGCCGTGGTGCAGCTAAACGCTTCAAAGCGACTGCAAACGGTTTTAAGCGCAAACAAGCATTCAAGCGCCACATTTTGACCAAAAAATCTGCTAAACGTATCCGTCAATTACGCGGCTGTGTAATGGTTCATGTTTCTGACATGAATTCAGTTCGTCGTATGTGCCCATACATCTAAGGAGATTATAAATGGCTCGTGTAAAACGTGGTGTAGTGGCTCATCGTCGTCACAAAAAAATTCTTGCTCGCGCTAAAGGTTACTACGGTGCTCGTTCACGCGTTTACCGCGTAGCGTTCCAAGCGGTAATCAAAGCTGGTCAATACGCTTACCGTGACCGCCGTCAAAAGAAACGTCAATTCCGTGCTCTATGGATTGCGCGTATCAATGCTGGTGCTCGTCAAAACGGTTTGTCTTACAGCCGTATGATCGATGGCTTGAAAAAAGCTCAAGTGATCATCGACCGTCGCGTATTAGCTGACATCGCTATGCATGATGCAGTAGCATTTGCTGCTTTAGCTGAAAAAGCTAAAGGCGCATTAGCTGCATAAGCTTAGAGATTCAAAGAAAGACCGCTTTTTAGCGGTCTTTTTTATTATTTATCTAAAGGCCAAAATAATAAGCCAGAGCACAAATAATAATGGTTAGAATAATCAGCTTAATAACGCCTGAACCAGTGCCTTTATGATGCTGAGACTTGAGATGCTGTGGATTTTCATTTGATTGCTCAAATGGAGATGATTTAACTACAGGCACCATCTGAGCTGTCTGATAATGGTTGGCAACTTTTACAATAAGCTTGGCAAACAAATCATCATTTTTTTGTGTAAAGTTTCTTAAATTGATGAGTTGCTCCTGGTCTAGTTCTTCTCCCAAAGGATCATTTGCAATACGTTTCTTTTGTTCTAAATAGTCAGCTAATGCTTGAGTACGAGATAAAAGCTGATGGGCATAATCTGCGGGATAGCTCTCAGGAATTAAGGCAAGTTTTGGCTCTAAGCTTTTAATATTTGTACCATCAAAAAGAGCATTTTGAAGTTCTGGCTCCTCAAAGCCTGCTGCATATTTACTACGAAATAATTCACTATCCATAAAGTCAGCTATTTCTTGCCATGGCGGACTTTTTAAATCAGCTTCAATTTTTTTTGATAATTTTTCATTGAGTTCAAAACGCCAGAAAGTTTCTAAACGAAGCTCACAGGTTTGTAAGGCAGGGGCTTCAAACTCATTATCATTGTTATACCATTCGGCAAGCTCATGGCCAAAAATCCAAGCAAATTTCTTATCATTTTGATGACTCACAATAAAATGAGTATAAGGTAAGAGCTCGACATTGCTATTTGGATTTTGTTCTTCATTGAGAAGGCTTGATAAATGTAAGCTGAGCTTTGAGGTACCTTGTTTTTTTAATGCTTCTAGCCAAACTTGGAAGTGTTGGGCCAACAAATGTTGAGAAGTTAAGTCACGAAACTGAAAACTATGATGGTCGAAAATATGATGTTGTCGCCATTGGTTAAAGCTTAAATTCTGACGGAGGTATTCATTACCATATGTCACAAGCGTAAGTTGTTGTTTCCAAATCTGATTAAGCGCCATAATAGTTGATCTCATTGACGATGCTACTATCTTATACGTTTTATCTTTTTGTTGCCTAATACATTTTTCATGATGGATAAACTTCATCAATTCGATGAAAAACTGCTAGAATGCAGTGTTTTATTATATTTTTTAAATTTGTTGCTTTGAGAGTTAATATGTCACTGGAAGCCCTGACCACAGAAGCGCTTGCTGCCATTGCAGCAGCTCAAGACCTTGTTGCACTTGATCAGGTGCGTGTGCAATTTACAGGGAAAAAAAGCCAGCTTGCAGAACAATCGAAAGCATTAGGGAAAATGGACCCTGAAGAACGCAAAGTACAAGGTGCTGCGATTCATGCTGTTCGAGAAACAATTAATACTGCATTAACAGAGCGTCAAGCGGCACTACAACAGGCAGCACTTGCACAAAAGCTAGCAAGTGAAACGATCGATATTACATTGCCGGGCCGTGGTCAACGTATTGGTACAGTTCATCCTGTTACTCAGGTACAAGAGCGAATTTGTCAGTTCTTCACTAAAGCTGGTTTTACAGTTGCAACCGGTCCAGAAGTTGAAGATGACTATCACAATTTCGAAGCATTAAATATTCCTGGTCACCATCCGGCACGTGCTATGCACGATACTTTCTACTTTGATGCTACTCACTTGCTACGTACGCATACCTCTGGGGTACAGATTCGTACAATGGAGACAAGTGAGCCGCCAATTCGTATCGTGTGCCCTGGCCGTGTTTACCGTTGTGATTCAGATCAAACGCATTCGCCAATGTTCCATCAGATCGAAGGTTTATACGTTGCTGAGAACACTAGCTTTGCTGAATTAAAAGGTTTATTGATCAACCTACTGAATGAATTTTTTGAGAAAGATTTAAAAGTACGTTTCCGCCCTTCATATTTCCCATTTACAGAGCCTAGTGCAGAAGTAGATATCATGGATGAGCGTGGACGTTGGTTAGAAGTATTAGGCTGTGGCATGGTGCATCCAAATGTATTGCGTGCTGCGGGTATTGATCCTGATAAATACAAAGGCTTTGCTTTTGGTTTAGGGGTAGAGCGTTTTGCAATGTTGCGTTATGGCATTAATGATTTGCGTATGTTCTATCAAAATGATGTGCGTTTTTTACGCCAATTTGCCTAACAATTTTTCAGGATTAAAAAAGGTTTATAAAGATGAAGATTAGCGAAAATTGGCTACGCACATGGGTTAACCCAGCAATTGATAGTGAGACATTGTCTGATCAGTTAACTATGCTTGGTCTTGAAGTTGATGAACTTGCACCTGTTGCTAAGCCATTTACTGGCGTTGTGGTCGGCGAAGTTTTAACAGTTGAGCAACACCCTGATGCAGACCGTCTGCGTGTAACAACAGTTAATATTGGTTCAGGTGAGCCTTTACAAATTGTTTGTGGGGCACCAAATGTCCGCGCTGGAATGAAAGCGCCTGTGGCAACTATTGGTGCTGTATTACCGGGTGATTTTAAAATCAAAAAAGGTAAACTTCGTGGAGTTGAGTCACAAGGCATGCTTTGTGGTGCTTCTGAAATTGATCTTGAAGATAAGATCGATGGTTTGCTCGAACTACCAGCTGATGCTCCAGTAGGAGTAAACATCCGTGAATACTTAAAACTTGATGATAACGTCATCGATATCAGTATTACTCCAAACCGTGGTGATTGTTTCAGTATCCGTGGTATCGCACGTGAGATTGCAGTAATTAACAAACTGCAAATGAATGAACCTGAAATCAAATCAGTTGATGCGACAATTGCTGATGAGAAGAAAGTAGTGATCAGCACTGAAGGTGCGCCACGCTACTTAGGGCGTGTAATTAAAAATGTTAATGTAAAAGCTGCTACTCCTGAGTGGATGGAGCAGGCTTTAGCACGTTCAGGAATTCGCACGCACAGTATTTTGGTTGATGTGACGAACTATGTCCTCATGGAGTTGGGTCAGCCAATGCATGCTTTCGATTTAGCTAAAATCGAAGGAAATGTACAAGTTCGTCAAGCTAAGCTGCAGGAAAAATTACAACTTTTAAATGATCAAGAAGTTGAATTGCAAGAAGATATTATGGTTATTGCTGATGACCAGAAAGCTTTGGCAATTGCCGGAATTATGGGTGGTCTAGCATCTAGTGTAACCGATGATACAACTGACATTTTCTTAGAAAGTGCTTTCTTTGCGCCACTTGCGATTGCTGGACGTGCTCGCCGTTTTGGTTTACACACAGATTCTTCGCAGCGTTATGAACGCGGTGTGGATTTTGAATTACCGTTAATTGCAATGAATCGTGCTTCTCAGCTTATTCAAGAATTGGCGGGCGGTGAGTTTGGCCCAGTTACTGTAGCTGAAAAAACTGAAATTTTACCAAAGCGTGAAGCAATTGAACTGAAACAAGCTCAGGTAGACCAATTGTTGGGATATCAAGTGACGGCTGATTTCATTGCAGATGCTTTAACTCGACTAGGATGTGAAGTAACCGTTAAAGCTGAAGGTGAGTGGAGCGTAGTGCCTCCATCACATCGCTATGACATGGCTATTTATCAAGACTTAATTGAAGAAGTGGCACGTATTGATGGTTATGACAATATCCAAATTAGCTTACCAAGCATGGATGTTCAATTAGCTAAATATCAAGACCGATTTGAAATTGCAGAGTTACGCCAAACTATCGTGACTTTAGGCTATCAAGAAGCAATTAGTTTTAGCTTTGCTGATGCAAAACTTGAAAAACAATTGAACCCGCAAGTAAACCCGTTAATGCTAGCAAATCCAATTTCAAGTGATTTGGCTGCGATGCGTAGTACTTTGCTTTCAAGTTTAATCCCGTGCGTACAATATAATCTCAACCGTCAACAAAGTCGTGTTCGTTTCTTTGAATTAGGACTTCGTTTTGATTATCAAGATGCTAAGAGTATTGAAGATCTAAAACAGATTCCAACTTTAGCTCTAGTGGCCGTTGGCTCGCAACAACCAGAATCTTGGCATGTGAAGCCTCAACCAATGGATTTCTTTGACTTCAAGGGAGAGATTGAAGAGATTTTAGCTGCTGGTCGTGTCAAAGTTGAATATGTACGTTCAGAGCGTGAATGGTTGCATCCAGGGCAGTCTGCTGAAATTTTAGTTGATGGGCAATCAATTGGTTACTTAGGCCGTCTACACCCATCTTTAGAAAATGAGCTAGATTTAAGCACAACTTGGGTTGCTGAACTTGATCAAATAGCCATTTTGCAATCTTATGTATCTAATTTTACAGAATTATCACGTTTTCCTTCGATTAGACGTGATATTGCGCTTTTAATCTCTGATAATATAAATGTTAGAGATATTCAGCAGTTAATCGAAAAAACTGGTGGAGAGCTTTTAGACTCTACATGGTTATTCGATGTGTATACGGGGCAGGGTGTTGAAGAAGGTAAGCGCTCATTGGCGTTTGCATTATTATGGCAACATCCTTCACGTACGCTTGAAGATGCTGAAATTAAATCTGGTATGGACAATATAATCCAAGTGTTGGAAAACACTTATCAAGCGACATTGAGGGCCTCATGACAGCATTAACTAAAGCAGACATGGCTGATCATTTAAGTGAGTTAACCAGCTTAAATCGCCGTGAAGCAAAACAAATGGTCGAGTTGTTCTTCGACGAGATTAGCCAAGCGCTTATTGCAGGGGAGCAGGTTAAGCTTTCTGGTTTTGGTAATTTCGAATTAAGAGATAAACGCGAACGTCCAGGACGTAACCCTAAGACAGGTGAAGAAATTCCAATTTCAGCACGTAGGGTAGTGACCTTTAGAGCGGGTCAGAAGTTTAGACAACGCGTTGGAAATGAGCAGATCGATTGATCTGCTTTTTTTTATATTTTAAATAGCTTTATATAGTTTTAATTGGTGGCAATGTTGATAAATAAAAGAAATTAATATTGAGAACTCAAAATTTACACATAAAAAAAGAGGACAAAATGTCCTCTTTTTTATCTAATCTAAAATATAGATTAGTGTGCAGCAGAAGCAGGTGCAGAAGCAGCAGCTTCAGAAGCAGCAGGTGCAGAAGCAGCAGGTGCAGAAGCAGCAGCGGCAGCATCAACAGCTTGAGAAGCAGCAGTAGCAGCTTCAGAAGCAGCAGTAGCGGCAGTAGAAGCAGCAGCAGTAGCTTCAGAAGCAGCAGCAGCAGGAGCTTCTTCTTTCTTAGAACAACCAACGAAAGCTAAAGTAGCAGCAACGGCAGCGGCAACAGCAAATTTTTTGAATAACATGGCATCACTCTCACAAAAAAGATTTGAGATTAAAAAAACCTAAGTTGGACTGTTTTGCTTTTATTATTCCTAAAACGTAGCTAGGTAACAACGCATGGAGCAGTCTAACTGGTCTGCCGCTATGCTATCACTGCAAATGCTGAAATACTACTGTCGTCTATCAAAAAAACGTATGAAAAAGAGAAAAACAGACTGTTTTTTAACAGAAAAAAACAATTAATCAGCTCGTATATATTGGAAAAGGTAGAGGTAAGCTACTAAAAAAACTAAGCTTTTTTATGCAAAAATATTTATTATCAAAAGCTTATAAATAATTTTACATAAAAATCAGCAAAATGTATTTTTGTGTAAAGCTTGTCAACCAAATAAAAAACCACTCAAAGGAGTGGCTTTTTTGAAGGCTTAATTACTTAAGTTGAAGCTTTACGTTTCATTTGATCAAAGAAATCATCATTTGTTTTGGTTTCTTTCATGCGGTCAAGTAAGAATTCCATTGCTGCCAATTCATCCATAGGGTGAAGTAGCTTACGGAGGATCCATACTTTGCGTAATTTATCTTCATCCATTAAACGCTCTTCACGACGTGTGCCAGATTTTTTGATATTCATAGCAGGGAAGACACGTTTTTCAGCAATACGGCGATCAAGAGTGATCTCTTGGTTACCTGTACCTTTGAATTCTTCATAAATTACATCATCCATTTTACTGCCTGTTTCAATCAAAGCAGTAGAGATGATCGTAAGTGAGCCACCTTCTTCGATATTACGTGCTGCACCGAAGAAACGCTTAGGGCGCTCTAATGCATGAGCGTCTACACCACCAGTTAATACTTTGCCTGATGACGGAATAACAGTGTTGTAAGCACGTGCAAGGCGGGTAATAGAGTCAAGAAGAATCACAACATCTTTTTTATGCTCAACAAGACGTTTAGCTTTTTCAATTACCATTTCTGCAACTTGTACATGGCGAGCTGGTGCTTCATCAAATGTTGACGCAATAACTTCACCGCGAACAGTACGCTCCATTTCGGTTACTTCTTCTGGACGTTCGTCAATTAATAGAACAATCAAGAATACTTCGGGATTGTTTCTAACAATCGATTGAGCAATATTCTGAAGTAACATTGTTTTACCCGCTTTCGGCGGTGCAACAATAATAGAACGTTGGCCTTTACCAATTGGCGCAACTAAATCAACGACACGAGCAGTTAAGTCTTCTGTCGTACCATTACCTAATTCCATAACCAATTGTTCGGTCGGGAAAAGGGGAGTTAAGTTTTCAAATAAAATTTTATTTCGAGAATTTTCTGGCGTGTCATAGTTAATCTGGTTAACTTTGAGCAACGCAAAATAACGCTCACCTTCTTTTGGAGGGCGAATAGTACCTGTGATGGTATCACCTGTACGCAAGTTAAAGCGTCGGATCTGTGAAGGACTCACATAAATATCATCCGGACCTGCTAAATACGAACCTGCGGCAGAACGCAAAAAACCAAAACCATCAGAGAGAATTTCGAGAACGCCATCACCAAAAATTTCTTCGCCATTCATCGCATGGCGTTTCAAAATGGCAAAAATAATATCTTGCTTTCTGTTACGAGCCATACCTTCCAGGCCCATAAATTCAGCAATTTTAATTAGTTCGCCGATTGGTTTTTTCTTGAGTTCAGTTAAATTCATAAGGGTCAGAATTAGGAAAGAGTAGAGTGTGGTTTAAAAAGAAGAAAAATCGCTCGCATACAAAAAAGATTATCGCAATTGTATTTACACAATAACAATTCAGAAGTCTGATTAATTGTTTCGAAGAGAAATGTGAAAAAACAATTTCTGTTGCCGAGTGGCGATCTTTATGTTTGTGTCTTGTAAGAAGCCGGACGAAGATGATTCCCTTCAGTGCCTCTTGAGCATGCAATATAAGCCAGCCTAGCAAATTTGTCAATTTATAGGCGAAAAAAATACGCTATAAAAATGTATAGCGTATTTTCTTTTTTAGCATTTTGACTTAAACGTTTTCATCAATAAAGCTAACAAGTTTAGAGCGAGGTACAGCACCAATTTGTTGAGCTACAACTTCACCATTTTTGAAAAGTAGTAAAGCAGGAATGTTACGGATGTTGTATTTCACTGCTGTATCTTCGCAAGAAGTCACATCAACTTTAACAATTTTTACTTTACCAGCATATTCACTTGATAGGTCTTCAAGCACAGGTGCAATTGCTTTACAAGGTGCACACCATCCTGCCCAGAAGTCAACAAGTACAGGGGTTTCAGCATCTAAAACATCTGCTTGGAAGTTATCATCAGTTGTATTTACAATAGTCGCAGACATGGTACGGCTCCAATTTTTAGAAAAAAGTGCTATTACAGGAGAAAATTATCTCTATCAGTATTACATAGCTACTTAGTTCAATGTAAGGGTTTGATGCTATTATTCAAGGCTTAACTAAAATTGTCTAATGGATGCTCACGATATTCATCATCGACTTGTACAATCAACTTATAAATAGAAAAATTTAAATCACAGCTAATTGTTGATGAAAATGGCTTTTCAATTGCATTCTTGTGAATTACTCTAGGCGTGAATTGTTATGGGTTTAGTTCAATAATGTCTGATTTTCTGATTGATGAAGAATTACTTGCCGCCATAGATATGGGGTCGAACAGTTTTCACCTTGCAATTGCACGGGTAGATCATGGCGAAGTTAAAAAAGTTGCTTCGATGTCAGAAAAAGTACAGCTCGCAGCTGGTTTAGATGAGAATAAAAACCTAACAGAAGCCGCTCAGCAACGAGGCTTAGCCTGCTTGGCTCGTTTTGTAGGAAGATTAAGTTCTGTTCAACCAAATCGCTTACGAATTGTGGCGACCAATGCCTTGCGTCAGGCAAAAAATGGTCATGAATTTATTCAAAAAGCAGCAGAAATTTTGCCTAAACCTATTGAAATTATTGCTGGGCGAGAAGAAGCGCGTCTGATTTATCTTGGTGTATCGCATACCATGGCAAATGGTGGTCGACGTTTAGTTGTAGATATTGGTGGTGGTTCTACTGAGTTCATTATTGGTGAAGAGTTTGAGCCTATTTATACAGAGTCATTGCAAATGGGATGTGTGGCTTATACAAAAGCCTACTTTGCCGATGGCGAAATCACACAAAAAGCCTTTGATAAAGCAGTAGTTGCTGCCCGTAAAGAACTTTCAGCTATTGCAACAACGTATAAAATGGAAGGTTGGGATACTGTCGTTGGTTCTAGTGGAACGATTAAAGCTTGCCGCCAAATTATGGTGAATATGGGCTTGAGTGATGAACAAGAAAACGTCACTCGAGAAGGGTTATATAAACTCAAAGATAAATTACTTAAGTTTAAAAATATTTCTGAAATTGATTTTGAAGGGTTAAGAGAAGACCGACGAGCAGTTTTGCCAGCCGGATTGGCAATTTTGTACGCAGTTTTTGAAGTTTTAGAAATTGATCGTTTGGCATATTCTGATGGTGCATTACGTGAAGGAGTCATGTATGACCTATTAGGTCGTTTTAAACATGAAGATATCCGTGATCGTAGTGTACAGGCCTTAATGGGACGTTATAACGCAGATCCAAAACAAGCAGAACGAGTTGTAAATACAGCACAGCAATTATTTGATGGTGTTGCAGAGTCCCTTAATTTAACGAGTGAAGACAGCGACTTACTGCGTCGAGCTGCCTATTTGCATGAAATTGGTTTAGCAATTAGCCATGGTGGTTATCACCGTCATGGTGCTTATTTATTGCAGCATTCTGATATTCCGGGCTTCTCACAAATTGATCAAAATCACCTTTCACATTTAGTCGCTCACCACCGTCGTAAATTGCGAAATGATGTAAAAAATGAAATTTTGAAGACTGGTGGTAATAAATTACTTTATCTATGTTTATTACTTCGCCTAGCAGTTTTACTCAACCATAGTCGAAGTGATCAGATGCTTCCTGCCATTGAACTGACCATCATAAATGATCAACAATGGCAACTTAGTGTTTCTGGTGATGCCAAACAATGGCCATTGTTAGTTGCCGACTTGCATGATGAGCAAGAGCAGTTTAAGCATTGGGACATTGAATTGAATATTCAGTCGGAAAAATTTATCGATTAAAGGGATAATATTCGACCTATGAAAAAAGCTACTCAGTCCAAAGCGTGGACAACGGTTCAAATTGCACGTCATCCTGATCGTCCGCAGTTTCTAGATTATGTCGGTGAAATCTTTACAGAGTTTGATGCCTTGCATGGTGATCGTTTGTTTGGTGACGATGGTGCGATGGTAGGTGGTCTTGCTCGTTTTGATGGTCAACCTGTGATGGTTATTGGCCAACACCGTGGTCGTAGTACCCGTGAAAAATTAAAGCACAACTTCGGTATGGCTAACCCAGAAGGTTACCGTAAATCTCAACGCCTATTAGATATGGCAGAGCGTTTTAACCTTCCGGTCTTCACATTTATTGATACTATGGGTGCTTATCCAGGTGTTGGTGCTGAAGAACGTGGACAAGCTGAAGCAATTGCAACTAGCCTTGCTCAGCTTTCAAGTTTGAAAGTTCCTGTTGTCGCAACAGTACTTGGTGAAGGCGGTTCTGGTGGTGCTTTAGGTATTGGTGTTGCTGACCGAGTAATTATGTTGTCGCATAGTATTTATTCTGTGATTTCACCAGAAGGCTGTGCATCTATTTTGTGGAAAACTGCTGAAAAAGCGGCTCAAGCAAGTGAAGCTTTAGGTTTGACTGCAGATAAATTACAATCTCTAGGTATTGTTGAATATGTAGTAGATGAAGGCGAGGGGGCTCATTTAGACCCTGAGCAAGTCATGCAAAACCTAAAAGTAGTTTTGAAGCAAGCTTTGGATGAGTTGCTACCAATGGATGCAAATGAACGATGCGAAGCACGTTATCAACGTTTAATGAAGTTTGGCAGCGAAAATTTAGGCATTGCGTCTTAAAACAGGCTCAAAAGTTTTCAGAAAATAGTACTTTTCTTATTGGATGTAGTGGCGGCATGGATTCAATGCTGCTACTACATTTGATGTCTCAAATTTTTCCTCATAAGATCCGAATAATTTATATAGATCATCAACTGCAATCAAAAAGTGCAGAGTGGGGCGAACTCGTTGCTAAACAAGCGACTCGTTTAAATATTCCTTATACCATTCAAAAAGTTCAAGTTACTGACGGTAATTTGGAAGCTCAAGCACGTCAGGCACGTTATCACGCTTATCTACAACATTTACAAGCCAACGAAATTTTAGTGCTTGCTCATCACCAGCAAGATCAAGCTGAAACAGTAATATTGCGTTTATTGTCGGGTGCGGGTGTTGATGGGCTTGCTGCTATGCAGTCTATTGATCATCGTGTAGATATGACAATTTGGCGCCCTTTTTTGGATTTAACCCGTGAGCAGATTGCCGAGTGGACTACTCAACTTGAAATTGAGTATATAGATGATCCTACAAATTACGATATCCATTATGATCGGGCGTGGTCGCGTGAAGAACTTTGGCCCTTCTTACAAAACCGTTTTCCAAAAATGCAGCAAGCACTTAGTCGTACCAGCTATCTGATGCAAGATGCTTCTGAAATTTTAGAAGAAGTTTTAAAAGTTGATTTGCAAAATTGTGGTACGGACGAATGTTTGGACTTAAATCAGCTATTAAAACTATCTTCTGCCCGTCAGCGTCAATTGCTTTCGGTTTGGATGAAAGGTGATGGGCAATATCGACCTGCATTTGAAATGGTTGAGCGTTTAAAAAATGAAGTAATTGATTCAAAATCTGATGCGCAAGCGGCCTTACACTGGAACCAGTTTTACTATGTCCGTTATCAATATCATCTTTATAGGTTGAGTCGACAAGTTTTTCTTGCTGAAAAATTAAACCCAGTTGAAACCGAGAGGGAGCATTATTTTCAACTAGGGGAAATAGTGGAATGCGCTTCAGGATATTTTCAAATTACTCAAAAAAATATGGGTTTGTCTGCATCTTTATTAAATAAAAAATTAAAAATTATTCGACGCCAAGGTGGTGAAAAGGTCCATTTATATGGTCGTGTTGGGCAATGGCCACTAAAAAAAGCAATTCAAGAAGCACATATTTTGCCTTGGCTTCGTCATACAATTCAAATATTAGTCATAGATAATGTTATGCTTGGGGTTTTTACACCGAAAGGATTTTGGTTGGCTCAGTCTCCGTATTGTGAGCAAGGAGGATGGCAACCAGATTTAATTTCTTATTCTTGTAATCTGGTAAATGGCGAAGATGGTTATGACAAGTGCAGTAAATAGTAATATCTGTTTTATTGGTGGTGGTAATATGGCCCAAGCTTTGATTGGTGGGCTCATTTCAAGAGGTTTACCGCCAACACGTATTACCGTTTCAGATCCTGTTGAGCAAATACGTCAATTATTGCAAGAAAAAGAAGTCCATGTGACACAAGATAATGTAGTTGCAATTAAAAATGCTGATGTCGTTGTACTGGCAGTAAAACCACAAGTTTTGGCGACTGTTTTACGTCCTCTAAAAGGACTGTTATCAGATAAATTGGTTATTTCAATTATTGCTGGTGCTGAAATCCAAACGATATCAAACTTAATTGATAGCAATCGAATTGTTCGAGTTATGCCAAATACGCCAGCTCTAGTTCAGACGGGTGCACATGGTATCTATGCAAATGATGTAGTAGGTACTTCGGATCGTGAATTAACAAGTCAGATTTTAGCAGCCACAGGCTTAACAATTTGGGTAAACTCCGAAGCTCAAATTGATGCGGTAACAGCGGTTTCTGGCTCAGGTCCTGCATATTTCTTCTATCTCATGGAAAGTATGATCCGTGCGGGTAAAAATTTAGGACTTGATGAAAAAGTTGCAACTGCGTTGACTCTTCAAACGGCATTAGGTGCAGCTCAAATGGCAATTACGAGTTCAAACACTCCTTCTGAACTTCGTAAGAATGTGACATCGCCAAATGGCACAACTCAAGCTGCACTTGAAGTTTTTGACCGTGCACAAATCTCCCAAAATATTCAATCTGCATTGGCTGCTGCACAGAAGCGTAGTCAAGAATTGGCTCAAGAATTGAGTGACAGTGCGAAATAGCTTAAATAGGATAAGACAACTATGGGTGCAAATTCTGCGCTAATTTTTGGAATTTTAATTAATGTCGCGATTTTATTGGTCTTTTTCCGTTTTTTAATGCAATTGGCGGCAGTAAGTCCTTATAATCCTGTGGTTTTATCGACCGTAAAGGCGACTAAAATTGTTGATATTTTTGGCCGAATTTTTCCGACGGTCGCAAAAGGCCGATTTAATTTGGCTGCGTTGGTTCTTTTAATTATTTTATATTTGCTGAAAATTTTTGGCGTAATGTATCTTTCCGGTTCTATGCCAAATAGCCCAGTTCACTTGGTGATTCTGACATTTGTGACGATGATTCAGGACCTAATTCGTTTCTGCCGTTATTTAATTTTCGCGACAATTATTTTGAGTTGGGTGGTTATGTTCACTCAATCGCGTTCACCTTATATTGAAGTGATTCAAGATTTAGCTGAACCATTACTCGCACCATTCCGTCGTTTATTGCCTAATATGGGGATGATTGATTTATCTCCAATTTTGGCCTTTTTAGCGCTTTATATTGCCGAGATCTTAATGAATGAAGTTGCAAAAGTTCTTTTAACGGGACTTTAAGCTAACGCAATAAAAAAGGGCTGTTAATACAGCCCTTTTTTATTGCTACTAATTAATGGGCATCATCCCAGTTTTGCCCTTGTCCAACTTCAACGACTAAAGGCACAGAAATTTTTACTACAGATTCCATGACAGTCGCGATTTGCTTAGAGAGCTCTTCGGCAATGTTTTGATCTGCCTCAAATACTAATTCATCGTGTACTTGAAGTAGTAGTTTGGCTTGATCTTTTGGTAAGATTTTATCGACTTCAATCATTGCGAGTTTAATGATATCAGCAGCACTACCTTGTAACGGTGCATTAATTGCAGCACGTTCGGCAGCCTTACGTACCATTACATTTCGTGCATCAATATCAGGTGTATAAAGACGACGACCTAAAATAGTTTCAACAAAACCTTGCTCTGATGCAACTTGACGTGTGCGTTGCATATATTCATAGATGCCAGGATAGCGTTGGAAATATTGCTTAATATAGTTTTGCGATTCTTGACGCGTAAAGCCTAATTGACGAATTAAACCAAACTCAGACATACCATACAGTAGACCAAAGTTAACTGCTTTCGCTTGACGACGTTGATCATTGGTCACATCTTCAATTGCAATGCCCAATACTTCTGCCGCAGTACGGCGGTGAACGTCTTGTCCATGCTGGAATGCGTGTACTAATGCTTCATCTTGAGAAAAATGAGCCATTAAACGTAATTCAATTTGCGAGTAATCGGCAGCCAATAGTACTCGGTCTTCTGGCGCAATGAATGCTTTACGAATTTGACGCCCAATTTGTCTACGAATTGGAATATTTTGTAAGTTAGGATCAGAAGAGGAAAGGCGACCTGTCGCTGTGAGTGCTTGATGATAGCTCGTATGTACACGATGCGTGTCGTTATGAGATTGCTCAACTAGACGGTCTGTATAGGTACTTTTTAGCTTTGCCAAACCACGATGTTCTAGAATAATTTCCGCTAAAGGATGTTCAATTTTTTCTAAAACACTTTCACTGGTGCTGTATTGTCCAGTTGCAGTTTTTTTACCGCCTTTGATTCCTAATTTATCAAATAGGATTTCACCTACTTGTTTAGGAGATGCAATATTAAAAGTTTCATCTGCAATTTCCATCGCCTGATTTTCAAGCCCTTCCATTGTTTTTGCAAATTCAACGCTTAATTTATCTAAGAAGGCATGATCTAGACGAATACCATCTTCTTCCATACCCGATAAAATACGGGCAACTGGCATTTCGATGTTATATAAAATATTTTCTAGCTCAGGAAATGGCTTAAGTTTGTTTGAAAGCACTTCATACAGACGATAAGTCACATGAGCATCTTCTGCAGCATAGTGAGCAGCAACTTCAATCTCAATTTGATTGAAAGTCTTTTGTTTGGCGCCCTTACCAGCAATTTGTTCAAAGGTGGTGGTTAAGTGGCTTAAGTAGACACGAGCTACGTCATCCATGCCGTGACGAGTGGCTGCTGCATTCAATACATAAGATGCAAGCATGCTATCGAAATACCAGCCTTTAAGTTCTATGCCATGATTGGCAAAGATATGGGCATCATATTTAAGGTGATGCCCAATTTTTTTAAGTGCTTCATTTTCTAGCACAGGCTTAATTTGAGCCAGAATTTGATCACGATCCAGTTGCTGCGGCGCATTTTCATAATCATGCGCTAATGGAACATAGTAGGCATCTTTCGCATCAAATGCGATTGAAAAACCAACCATCTCGGCAATACGGTAGTCCAGACTTGTAGTTTCTGTATCAATAGCAAAATGATCGGCATTTTGCATACGTTGCCAGAGCTGATCCCATGCTTCTTGGGTTAAAACAGTATGATAATTTGCAGTTCCAAGCTGGTCATCTTGGCTAGTTAAGCTTGCTTGATCTTCAGTTTCTATAGATTCAGCAGGTCTAACTTCATTTTGCACAATAGTCTGTGAAGCTTGTTGTTTATAGCTTGAGCTATTTGGATTGTTTGGATGATCAAGCGACTGTAATTGGTTTCTAAACTCAAGCTCAGTATAAAGATTACGTAGAGCTTCTACATTTGGATCGGTAAGTTTTAACTCATGCCAATCGAGTTCTAAAGGAAGATCACAGACGATACTAGCTAACTGGTGGTCAAGCTTAATATTGTCTAAGTTATCTTTAATATTTTGGCTAAGTTTGCCTTTAAGTTGGTCTGCATTGGCAATAATATTGTCTAAAGTGCCATATTCAGTTAGTAACTTAGCTGCTGTTTTTGCACCTACGCCAGGTACACCCATGATGCCATCAGACGCATCGCCCATAAGGGTTAAGTAATCAATAATTTGATTTGGCCAAACACCAAATTTTTCAAATACCCCGTCGGTATCCATTACGCGGTCTTTGAAGCTGTCTTCTAATTTTACATGGTCATTGACGAGCTGAGCCATGTCTTTATCTCCGGTTGAGATAAGTACATGATGGCCTTCGAGTACGGCACGTTTAGCGAGCGTACCGATAATATCATCTGCTTCTGCACCCGGAAGACTATATAAAGGAATTCCTTGAGCTTTAATCAATGCATGCAAATATGGAATCTGTTGAGATAACTCTTCCGGCATGGTTGGGCGATCACCTTTATAAATAGGTGAAAGCTTGTGGCGGAAAGTTGGCTCAGGCGTATCAAAAATGACGGCCATATGTGTTGGCTGCATACGGCGCATTAATTTTTGAATGGCAGAAATTGCCCCACGTATTGCATTGGTATGTAACCCTGTAGAGGTCGTCAATGGTGGTAATGCATGATATGCACGAAATAAAAAATAGGACCCATCAACCAAGACAAATGGTGGCATTGAACAATTCCTTAATCTGAATTACGGGTATTTTACGTGAAAACGGCTATGAATGCAGGTTTATGATTTTTGCAGTATTTTGTATGTATAAATATACGCTTGTATTGGCTTGAAGTAAGATGACCTGTAATGAAGGTGTCATATTGCTAAGCCCATGTATAAAAAAGACAAACAGGGAATGATCATTGTTTTGATCGCTTTGACTTTGTTTTTAGCCATTTCAATTGGTTTTAAATTTCAGAGTGCTGTTATTGCTTTATCTATTGCACTTACTGTCATTCTAGTTCAATTACTGTCAAATCTGCATGAGCGTTTAACTCATTTAGAACAGCAGTTTTCTCGGCAGAAAACGCCACTTTATTCTATTCACATGCAAAGAACAGTGATTTATGCAGCCGCCTTGGTTGCATTAGTTGCTTATATAAATCATTGGATGTGGATTGCTGGTGGGGCTTTACTGGTTTTATTGCTATGTTTGATTCAAACCATCAGTGCATTTCATACTCGACTATTATACCTCGAGTCAGCAAAACAAACTGTTCATGTAAATGAGACCATACAAACAGAAGTTATAAATCCTGTAATAGAACAAGTTAGTTCCAATAATACAGACACGCTAGTCCCAGCAGAAACGGCACCTTTAAATCAAACAGAACAATCAGCCCATGTACAGACTGCATGGTGGCAACCAGCCGTGGATTGGATGATTCATGGCAATCCAATCTTAAGAGTTGCTGTTGCTGTGCTTATGGTTGGGGTCGTGTTGCTATTGCGTTTTGCAAGCGAGCATTGGCAACTTAGTTTAGGCGTGAAACTTGGATTTATTGCGATTGCTGGAGGTGTGTTAACGGCATTTGGGTATACATTGCAAAAGAAAAATCAGCTTTTTGCTGTGGCATTGCAAGGTGTCGGGCTGGCTGTTGTATTCCTGACACTTGTGTTCTCACATCATTTTGGTGTAATTGCCAACCTAACTACAGCGAGTATTCTGTTTACGATTTTATTAGCTATTACGGTATTCCTGAGCTTAAAACAACAAGCTATTTATTTGGCAATATTAGCACTTGGTATGGCTTATGCGGCTCCTTTAGTTATTCCGCAATATCGCCCTGATGTAACCTTCTTATTTAGCTATTACTTAGTAATTAACTTAGCAGTTGCTGCGGTTAATTTTATTCAGCCTTGGAAAATCTTAAATCAAATAGCTTTTTTTGCCACAATGTTTATTGGTGGTAGTGCAATCGCATTTTATGCAGAACCCGCAAAATTTAATACATTAGACTGGATTTTGTGGTGCCATATCGCACTGTTTATTTGGCTTAGTGTTCGTTATAGCCAAAATATATCTCGGACGTCAGCAAGTGAAAAACAAGAAGGCATTCGTTTACCTCCACTCTTAGATGTTGGTCTTATTTTTAGTGTGCCAGTACTGGGCTTTACCCTTCATGCCTACTTAGTACATGAGTCTACACAAGCATTGACGATTGGTGCAGCCGTCTTGGCAGGTACCTATGCAGTATTAACTTTCTGGATTAAAAAAACTCATCCACAGCTTTCGGTCCTTGCAAAAAGCTTTTTCATTCTCGCGGTTGCATTTTTTGCCTTAATTTTCCCGCTTGCAAAAGGAGCACATTGGACAGCAATTGGTTGGGTTGCTCAAGGTACGGCTTTAATTGTGTGGGGAGTAACTGAGCGCTACCGTTTAAGCCGATATATTGGTGTAGTTTTAGTTTTACTTAGCTCTATTGCACTGTTTTATCAGGTGTGGGCAAATGAAGAGTTCCCAACGCTAAGCACAAGCATCTATGCAATTGCCCAATTTATTTCTGCCTTTTATTTATTGCAATACAACAGTAAAGAGCAACGCTATTTTAGCGCAAGTATGTTTAGTGGCATTTTCTTGTGTTTAGGGATGTATGCGGGTGCTGTAGCTGGTGTAGAAATAATGGCATGGCATCATCATGCTTTGAGTCCATATTTGATGTTCGCCGTAGTTCTAATCGCAATATTTAGCGCAGTTGTTCACTATAAACTTCGTGTGCAATGGCAAAGTTTGCAGTTAATTTTAATTAGCCTGTTACTGTTGTTAGTTTTGGGTGAAGCGTTTGCGAGTCAAGTGTTTACGTTGTTTAAATGGGTAGACTCATTACAACAAACTACTTTCTTGGTCGCTACCATTATTCTAAGTGCCTTATTTCTTATGGCTCAACCGCAGTCGGATGAGTCTGGGTACTTAAATGTCTGGGCTGGTTTCAGCTGGTTGGCGTTAGCAGTAGTTGGTTTGGCGATCTTTCCAAAAATGCCAGTTGTTGCTCTGGCTTTTATCCCTGTGGTTTATTCGCTTTGGGTGTATAAGGCTCATAAAACTGCATTGTTACATCAAATTCCGGTTTGGTGTTTAAGCTTAATTTGGTTGCTAGTTGTGAGCGTTGATCGCCACTCTGCTGAGTACCTTTATTTTGTTCCTTTATTTAACTTAACTGATTTTCTTTCTATTGTAGTATTTGCAGGTCTGCTCTTTATTATTTATCAACATGTTTTTGATCAAGATAAATCACTAGAGTGGACTTTTAAAATTACAACAATTTTAGCTGGGTTATTGGTATTCAGTAGTGTGGTCGTTAGGGGCTTACATCATTACTGGGGGACACCACTATGGAGCTTAGCAATTTGGACGAATGGTGAAGTGCAGTTAAGTTTGACATTGCTTTGGGTCATTTTGGCATTTGTACTAACTACATTCTCAAGCCGTAAAATGATTCGTCAACTCTGGTTTGTAGGTGCTGCACTTTTAGGTATTGTGGTATTAAAGTTGATTTTGCTTGATCTATCACAAAGTGCGACATTAACCCGAGTCATTTCGTTTATTGGAGCAGGTGGAGTAATGTTAATTATTGCTTATCTTGCGCCATTACCCCCGTCGTCTACCGCGCAGAAGAATCAAGAGCCTAAGCTTTAGGCTCTCGTTTTAATTCTTTTTGATTGCTATATTGATCGATATCGTCTTCAGCAAAACCAATAGACGGTCGATCAATCAAGCCCATTTTAGGAACAGGAATTTCAATTCGGTTATCTAAAAATCCATTTCGGATTCGTTCTTGCATTTCATCCCGAACTTTTAAAGAGTTCTCTTGTCGACACCACATCGTGAATAAAAGCTCAATTGATGATTCCCTGAATGCGGTAACCGTAACTGCAGGTTTTGGATCATCCAGTACAAGTGGATAATGAGCTGCTACATTCAGTAGAACCTCACGGACTTTAATAATGTCTTCGTGAAAGTTAATTGCCAAAGTAATTGGAATACGTCGTATTGGATATTTAGATAAGTTGTGTACAGGCGCACGAATGAGTTGTTCGTTCGGTAAACGAATATAGACATTGTCGAGTGTAAGTAATTTTACCGAAAGCAAATCAATTGAGATGACTTCGCCTTCAATTGTATTACCACGAATGAGAGTAATCTGGATCGTATCACCGACTTCAAATGAACCCTCACCAATCAAAAATAAACCACTAATCAAGTTACTGGCAGATGTTTGCGATGCAAAACCGAGTGCTACAGTTAAAATCCCGGCTGCACCGAGGAATACACTAAGTTTGAACCCAGCTTCTTTCAAACTCGTCATGATGAAGAGTAAAAAAATAAAATAAAAAATACCACGGCGCCATACCAGACGTTGGTGAGCATTAAAACGTGAGCCAATGGTTCTAATAAACGTATTCGAAATAATACGAGCAAGAACAAAGCCAATGAAACACAGTACAACAGCGACTAAAATTTCACTAATACGTTCAGTATTGATATTGGTAAATATACTTTTGAGGCTATCAGCGATATCTTTTGGAATATTTGAATCAGCCATATAAACCTCTTAAAAGAATGAATCAAACATATTGAATAATGCTCCACCAGGTGAGCGTGGTGGGTGAACATAGGTCACTTCACCAGCAAGAGGTGGCGTACGATTTTCAATACGAATACGTGCAGGACGATCAGAACCCTCATAATAAACTTTAATTTGAGAAGTCCATAAACGACCAGTACTTTCACTATAAAAAAGAGGAAGAGCAGTAACTGGCACATTCATACGATCAAAGCGTAATTGATGATTACTTGTGTTGTGAAAGTCAATTGGAGTAACAGCACGGAAAGCGCGTGGTGTTAATAGATTCAAATCAGTACGGCCATCCACGGAAGTGGCATAACAAATTTCACCTTGCTGGGCATTTGGACCAAACCACGTATCTTTAGGCTGAATCACAGGAATCTCAAACAAAGGTTCATGCTGACTTTCAACTAAGCCTGCAATCCATAATGGTGTGCTGATATATAGAGTCCCACGTTGACCTGCTGGAATGTAAATAGGATCAACAGGTTTAATGACCACAGAACGATCTGCCAGACGTGGCATCAGTAAAAATTCTGGATTGGTCTTTCGAAACATGTAACGTTCTACTAGAACCGTATGCGGAAAGGCAAAATGTGGATCGGCAATTGGGTGCCAATCTTGTTCATTATCATCTTGGAGAGATGGACGATAATATTCGATGCGCCATTCTTTTATGCCACGTGTTAAACGAAAGAGCATTGAACCGAATTGCCATGCTTTGGACTGGTTAATTTCAAAGTGCTGTTCACCCCACCACTTTAAAGAATTCTGGGGGCGAGGCTGATATTCATTATTTTCAAACAAGACGCAAAATTCCTCTACCGAGTTGTTAAACAGACTTCACGCTGTAATCTGCTTAGAGTACACTCAAAATCATCTTACTCATCATTATAAATTGTGATGCAAATATTGAAACAAATACAAGTTCCATATAGTTTTGCCAAGCGTCATGGTGTTTTATTTCGTTATGACGGTGATCAAGTTTTTATTGTTAGACGTCAAAATACAGAAAAAATTGCATTGCAGGAAGCAAGACGAATTTTGGGGAAGCCTGCACATTATCAGTTATGTACTGAACAAGAGTTTAATAGCCTATTAAGTACGAGTTATGCAGGGGATACAGGCGAATCTCAACAAGTAGCTGCGGGCTTAGAAGACCATCCGGATTTATTAAGCCTTGCAGATCAGGTGCCTGAAACAGAAGACTTAATGGATCAAGAGGATGATGCGCCTATTGTGCGTCTGATCAATGCACTTCTCTCTGAGGCAATCCGTGTAGGTGCTTCAGATATTCATATTGAAGCTTTTGAAAAGAAATTATCTGTACGTTTACGGGTAGATGGTCAATTACGCGAGATTGTACAGCCCCGCCGTGAACTGGCCCCGTTACTTGTTTCACGTATTAAAGTTATGGCAAAACTCGATATTGCCGAAAAGCGTGTACCGCAAGATGGACGTATTTCTTTACGTCTTGCTGGACGTGAAGTGGATGTGCGTGTATCAACTTTGCCTTCGTCTCATGGCGAGCGAGTAGTTATGCGTTTGCTTGATAAACAAGCGGGTCGTCTTAATATGACTCACTTGGGTTTAATGGCAAGTGACTATGAACGTTTAACTCAATTGGTGCATCGTCCACACGGTATTATTTTGGTCACAGGGCCTACCGGTTCGGGGAAAACGACCACCTTATACGCAGCTCTATCTGATCTAAATGACAATACCCGTAATATCTTAACTGCCGAAGATCCAATCGAATATCAACTCGAAGGCATTGGTCAAACCCAAGTGAATACCAAAGTGGATATGACATTTGCTCGTGCTTTAAAAGCAATGTTACGTCAAGATCCTGATGTAGTGATGGTGGGGGAGATTCGTGATCTGGAAACTGCTGAAATTGCGGTTCAAGCATCTTTAACAGGACATTTGGTTTTATCAACTCTACATACCAATACAGCTATTGGTGCAGTTACTCGTCTTAAAGATATGGGGATTGAACCCTTCTTGTTATCAAGCTCTTTAATTGGGGTGATTGCTCAACGTTTGGTTCGTACTTTATGTCCACATTGTATGACATGGCGTGAAGCCGATACTTTTGAGAAACAGGTTTTTCAGCATATTAATAATGAACCGTTGTTGCAGTTACCTGAAGCCAAAGGGTGCGATCATTGCTCACATTTAGGTTTTAATGGACGTACAGCGATTTATGAAATCGTACCAGTTGATGAACCTATGCGCCGTCTAATTCATGGTAATGCAGCTGAATATGAATTAGAAAATCATGCTCGTGAGTATTCCGGTTCTATTCGTGATGATGGTTTGCGCAAAGTACTTGCAGGTAAAACTACACTCGAAGAAGTACTTCGTGTAACCAATGAGGCAAGTGAAGCATAATATTTAAGTTGTAAAAAATGCCCGATTTGATTCGGGCATTTTTTAAATATCAAAACTTATTCAGTCACGATATTAAAGGTTACATCAATATTGTTGCGAGTTGCATTTGAATATGGGCAAACAATATGAGCTGCTGCAACTAACTTTTCAGCTTCTTCACGGTCCATACCCACTAAGTAAACATTTAAAGTTACTTCGATGCTAAAACCTGTAGGAATTGGACCAATACCTACTTCACCTTCTACATAAGCGTCTTTGCTAATGTTAAATTTATCGCGGTTTGCAACAAATTTTAAAGCACCTAAAAAGCATGCTGAATAACCAGCTGCGAATAGTTGCTCTGGATTTGTTACAGCACCACCAGCACCACCCATTTCTTTAGGTACACCAAGCTGTACATCTAATACGCCGTCTGATGAAGTCGCACGGCCATCACGACCACCGGTTGCTTTAGCTTTTGCACGATAAACAACTTTTTCTAATGACATCGTTTTTATTCCTAAAATAAATTGAATACAAATATATCGTACACGACTTAATTATTTTGACAAGTATATTTTTTAAAAAAATTGCTGTTTATTTGACTAAGTTTGTACGGAGTTTAGTAAGTTGATCTTTAAGGCCTAGTAGTGTTGTCATATCACATGAACTTGCTTCTAATACGCCTGCTGGAATATGGATTGCTTGATCTTTTAATTTTTTTCCTTCATCACTCAGCGTAATAATCACTTGTCTCTCATCTTGAGTTGAACGGGTACGATGAAGTAAATGCGAGGCTTCTAACTTTTTCAAGATAGGGGTGAGTGTAGATGATTCTAAAAAAAGTTTAGCTCCAATTTCTGAAACAGTCACTTCATCCTGTTCCCACAACACTAACATAACTAAATATTGGGGATAGGTAATGCCCAAAGGTGCTAGAAGTTTTCTGTAGAGTTGATTAAGCGCTAAATTCGTTGAATAAATGAGGAAACATAATTGATTCTCAAGCTTTAAGTTTTGACAGTCTTGGTCCATATCTTCCTCAAAGAAACTAATATTGCTTTTGTAGTATATCGCGTTCTATTCAGTTTCTTAAATGTTCATAAGAATAGGTTATGAATAAAGTAAATTAAGCGGATATAAAAAATGGAATAATTACATCAATTATTCCATAAGATAAAAATATTCTAGATGAAAGTATTTACCACAAATCGGCAATCTTTTTCATTAAACGCGCACGATACTTCGCAGTAGGATTATTTGCATTGCGTTGCTGCTCTTGTTCATAAAAATCTTGCCATGCAGTAATCATTTCAAGCGTTGTTCCTTGTTTTTTAATCACAGAAACATCTGCTGGCTGAATATTTTCTAAACGTTGTCTTGCACCTTCTGCGCCTGTACCCCAGCCAATAATTCTTTGGCCAAAAGCGGGCAAGGGGATATTTTTAGGAGTTGCTGGAAGAATATCTGAGTTGAGCTGTGCAGCAGGCGAAACAAAATGGTTTGTTGTACCAAACTCTGCATAACAATGAATATTTGCCCCCAAGCAAAAAATGCTAAATAAGTATTTCCACATGAATAATTAAACTTTTAATAATGAATCAATTTACGGTGAGTCATCAGAGGCATTGAAGAGCGGACGAGTTCTTGTGCTGTTAAATCAAAGGGTACAGTGATTAAACCACTCCCCTCATATCCAATCATACTTAAAATTTGGCCACGACTATCTGTTGCCCCAGAGTGTCCCCAGGTTTGTCGTTTTTCACCATGCCAGCCCTGTTGTGCTGCGCCTAAAACATAACATTGGCTATCCATTGCCCGAGCTTGTAGCAAAAGCTGCCAGTGCATTTGTCCAGTTGTATAAGTAAATGCAGCAGGAGCAGTAAGAAGATGAGCGCCTTGTTGTCTCAGAGTTAGAGCAAGCTCTGGAAAACGTAAGTCATAACATACCATTAAGCCAATATTGCCAAAAGGGGTAGATGTGACTACTACGTCTGTTCCAGGTTCAAAGAAACGAGACTCTTGATAACCACCGACAGCATCACCCACTTGTACATCAAATAAATGGATCTTGTCATAACGTGCTTCTGTACGCTCAGGACTAATACAAAGACTAACCGTCCGGACTCGACCATCTTGAATGGTAGATCCATCTGGACGAAATGGACATGGTAAGGTACCGGCCACAATCCAGATTTGATATTGATGTGCTAGTTTCTCAAGCCGTTGTTGAATAGACTCAAATTGCTCAGCTGTTTCGCGTTGTTTTCCAGCAGCAAAACATACAAAGTTTTCGGGGAAAACAATCAGGCTAGCATTTTGCGCCTTACTTTGTTGAATCAACGACTCAATGACTTGAAAATTATTTTCAATATCATCTTGAGAGTTCATTTGAGCAACAGAAATAAGGGTCATATTCTAATAATCCGGCTTAATGATTAAAGTCAGGCATTTTGCTTATCTGATACCTGTTCAAGCGTATCCTGTTCTTTCTGTAACTGCTTCACAAGTGGCTCAAACATGTTCTGATTGTTTGCATTGAGTTTCATCAATGTCTTATGTGCATCCAGAACTGTTCTTAGCATTGCATTATGAGTGATCTGTTCATCAGTTAACGTTAATGTGCAAACGTTAGGATCGCCACAGTAATTCAAAATGACAAAAACCTGCCCTAGCCCCATACTGTTGGCTAAGGTTGTGATATCTGGATTGGTAGATAGCATCACAGCTTGAATATGATGAGTTTGTTTAAGCTTTAAACCTAGCTTAGCTAGGATGCCTAACACCGTACTATCAATAAATGTTGTTTGGGTTAAATCAACGATTGCACCAACAACATTCTCTTGCTGTTCAATTCTGTTTAAAAGTTTGTCTAGACTTATACAAGAATGGGCTCGCACTTCACCAATAAGTTTGAAAATATGCGTTCCATTTAAACTTGCATATTCAACATGACCTGTTGACATATAAATGCCATTTTCAGAGAAGGATAGAAAAATTATCACATAGTGCCATCGCAGACTCAAGAGTCCTTAAGTCGTATATTATGTAATTAATTGATTCGTAAATTAATTCATTCGACAAAGACTGAAGATGGCAATGTCATCAGCCACATGATCGGGTGCTTGGAATGATTGATTTTGCAAATGATGAACCAATTGTTGGAACTGATCATTTAAGCCGCCATCAAAAGGTTCAAGTGCTCCATCTGAGCAAACAATGAAACGTGCTTGGTGATTTAATGTACAAACATGCTCTTCAACTTCGAGTTCATCAGTTAAGCCTAATGGGAAGCTACTTGTTGTTAAAATTTTTGGAGCTTGATTAGGTTCAAAAATGATAGGAGGGGGGTAGTGCCCAGCACTTGACCAGCGAAGCGTATGTGTTTCAAGGTTTAAAATACCCACCACAATCGTAATGTGCTTTTCAATATTCTCTTGAACCAGCATCCCATTTAATTTTTTTATTAATTGTCTTGGGGTTTTAGAACGGCCATGAAAAGCTGCCATCCATGATGTTAATAAACTACTGGTTACACCATGTCCTGAAACATCGGCAAGATAAAATAAAACTTCCTTATCATTTAATTTCCAGTAGTCATACCAATCACCGGAGAGATAAGCTGAGGGTTGGAAGAAAGTTTCGACTTGATAATTTAATAAATCAATTGGATTAGGCAGTAATCGTTTTTGCAGTTCAGCAGCCGAAGGTAAGTCACGACTATCTTGGTTACGCTTATATTGAGCATCAATTCTTGATAATGCTTTATTTAAATCGTTAGGTAGTTGATTCCATACCCAACCTGCAAGAGCACCCGCTTCCCAAGCTTGAGCTAAAGCGCTACCTTCATGTTCAAAAGCAATGACAATCGTTGGTAAATTCCATTTATATGTCAGGAAATCTTGTACATCTGCTATTGCAATGATGGTTGGATCATATAAATCTAAATCATCTATGTTAATGACTTGTAAGCCTGGCAATTTATCCAAAGCTTGCTCTAAATAAGGGATAGAGCGTGTCGGTTTAATAAAATACATAGAAGAGATGGTAGTCCTTTTATATGATCACTTTATTCATCATAGAGTATGTATGATCAAAATCAAGGTATTGCCCCACTCTTAATCCAAGCAATACCTTGATTTCATCTTTTAAGGGTTTTGATTCTCATCTGGCGTATCTTCTGAGTCATCATCAATGAAAGATACATCAGCTGAGTCGCCCTTTTTCTCTGCAATTTGGAATGCTTTACGTTGCAGATATAAATCTCGAATCATGGCGTATTGATCACCTTGTAAGGTCTGATCTAGGTCCAGATATTGAGCGCGTGTATCAACCGCTTGTAACATATTACTTGACCAATAAAGACCCTCTTGATCATCCATAACATATTTCTGTGGACGTGCTTGGGCGTCTACTGCTAAACCAAAACCATCACGTAAGGTACTTGGACCGAAAAAAGGCAACATCAGGAATGGGCCAGAAGGAACACCATAGTAACCGAGAGTTACACCAAAATTCTCTTCTTCAGTCGGTAAACCTAAACGGCTGGCAGGGTCAGCTAAACCAAGAGTTGTTAACGTATTAATTGTAAAGCGACCTAGGGTTTTTGCCGCACGACCAGGGCGACCTTGAATAAGCTGGTTAACAGCATTCCAAGGTTCTCCAAGATTTTTGCGGAACTGACGATAAGAACCACGTACATCTTCTGGAGTCTTTTCTCTATATTGCACAGCAACTGGACGTAAAAAGTTTCGGTCCAACATGTCGTTAAATGAGTAAATTGGACGATTTAATGACTGTAATGGATCTTTTACAGGATCTGGTTGTGCTGCATTCGCATTAATTTTTAAATCTTTAACTTTAATATTTTTTAAATCTTTAATAATTTGTGAGCGCGTATGAGTCGGTGCTGTTTCTTCTAATGAGCTAGCATCAGAAGATTCGCTTATAGTATTTTCTTGAGCATATAAAGAGGTACAAACACCTACAGATAATACGCTTAGTAAAATTAAATTAGAATAATTCATATAATTCCTTAACCGCCAGCCAGGCTAATACTTAAATGTGCAGTTGGGTGGAGATATGTTTTAATACAAAATTGATAACCTATTATCAATGTAAAATTGATCAAATAATATAGATAAAATGCTAAAAAGCTTAAAAAGTATCCAGTTGATGATATTGATTTAAAAAAAGGGTTGCAAAGGGATCTTAATCATCTATAATGCACATCCATCGGCGGTGATGCAGATAGAAACTTTTTGAAAAACAGTTACTTGTGATTAGGTTGATTGCTTTAAGTGATGAATTTGA
>NZ_LRDR01000040.1:0-649 GCF_001541635.1 Acinetobacter sp. LMB-5
CTTATCAATACTTCGATTTTTTACGCTTTAACAAAAATCTTAATTTTGATGGCGGCGGGGTCAATATAGTTAAAAGAAAAAACAACAAACTAAACAGTCTCATAATATTTGTTGGTTTTTCCATATTAAATGAAATGAAATAAAACCAATTATCTATTAAGACTTCATTAAAAAGAACACTATAATGCTGAGCGCCAAATGTGAGCGCCAGAACAAAGTAAATTATATATCTATAATTTGTTTGTTTGCGAAATCCTTGATAACAATACTCTGAAGCAATAAGCGTTAAATAGATTCCAATCAAACTAACGATTACATATATTAACAAGTCCATTTAATTATTATTCACGGTAAGCTTTCGCAGCATCATGTATTGTAACTCCATCCGTTATGGCTTCTGATAAAAGTGCCCCACTACTCATCGTTCGCCATCCTTTTTCTAAGTCCTTAGAAAAATAATAATACAACTTAAATTGTTTTGAATCTGGAGCGCCATTCCAATTGATGACAGTTTTTGCCGAGTTAGCCAAACCATATAAACTAGTTCCCACATCTACTGCTGCATATGCTGAATTTGCATCTCGGGAGTCAAACCCCTTTTCTTTAGCTATACGTTGATATGTTTTTCGAACATATCCATCAGCATCCC
>NZ_LRDR01000041.1:0-643 GCF_001541635.1 Acinetobacter sp. LMB-5
CGTTTGGATGTCACCGCTTCGTACTGCGCAGCACTTTCTGTCAAAATTATCTGATAAAATTGATGGCACTAGCCATGAGCTTGCAGCATCTGAATATGCACTAGGTTTAATAAACTCTAAAGCTCAAGAGGCTCTTGATGCTCCTCGCACGGAATGGATTTTGGTTGACTCGGGAGTTTTGGATTTTGAATTCAGGAATGAAAGCTTAACAAAGCGTGGTTCAGTAAAAACGTCATACTCACCAACGTCATGGCAACATGGCACCAACAAATACAAAATCATTTTGAACTCAGGCGGGGTGTTTGAAACATCAGACACGGACGGCGCATGGTGGACAGCTATAACTAAAGATATTAGAGATGTCACTAAATGGTCAGGGAGAGGCTGGGTTGAGTTTGATGTTTACACTGCAGCGAGCGGTGTTTTCGACACAGGTAAGCACACAGCAAAAATCACATCATGGGAATTGTACATACTGAAAAGTACAACATAGCACCACTATTAGTGAGGTGCGAGAGCTTGGATTTATAGCTATTGCATCTCACTTAATCCCACTAAATCCCGCTAAATCTCACATTAAAACGCTGTATATTGTTTTTATTTTTGGTCTTCCGAATTTTTATTTTTGGTCTTCCGCCGTCAA
>NZ_LRDR01000042.1:0-642 GCF_001541635.1 Acinetobacter sp. LMB-5
CAATTAATTCCGGATTGGATGATTTGGAAAGTGGTATTAATGGCTCTATTAATGCAGGTAATTGTCAATCTTTTTCATGTGAAGGAAATGCTGCCACTTGCTATTTAGCCAAACAGGCTTGGTATGAAAGTTGTCAGTCAAAAGACTTGAGTGAAATTACTGAAGCTGGAGCAGGTTTATTAGAGGGAATAGGTGATTACAACGACCAATTTACTGATGAACATGGTGCTTATAAAAATATTTATGAGAATGCTGAGGGTTCTGTAGGTGATTTATTACAAGCTTATGATGAATCTAATGGTGTTAATTTCGACGGTGAGTGTCCAGCTCCAAAACATTACGATGGTGGCTTATTTAAATTCACCATTGATTTAGCTCCTTTCTGTGAAATGGCTTATATCATCCGTGCTTGTATTATGGCGGCTGCTGCGTTTGGTAGCTTCATGATGATATCTAAATTTATATAGGTGATTATTATGTTTCAATTCTTCGCAACAATACTTAGTTTTTTATTTGGTTGGCTTCGTCTTGCTTTGCCGTTCCTAGCTGGTTATTTAGGTTCGGTAGGCTCTCAATTTCTCGTTTCTTTAGGGGTAGGGGTTACGGTATTTTCTGGCTTTAATATCGCAACGTCTTATCTGA
>NZ_LRDR01000043.1:0-632 GCF_001541635.1 Acinetobacter sp. LMB-5
GCGACAGGCTCAGGTAAAAGCAAGCAAATGGCCACTGGCAGACTGACGCTAGTGAACGCCACAGTGACCACTGCGGACACGATTAACTTAACGAACGCAGGCAAGTTGCCAGACAAGTGGAAGCCAACAGCAGTAAGCACATCGCTCACCAGTAGTGGCTGGACCTCCACCGTAACCATACAGAGACGCGCATGAGTACCAACCGATTTCCAACGCTACCAGAACCAAGCTTGGTTACGCCTGATTTTGAAGGCGACTTGGCAAGTCTGAAAGAGCGTTACTTTAAAAAGACGGGCTATTACCCAACCGTAAACGATCCTGAGACTGTTCATCTTGAAGCCATTGCTTATAGCAAAAACGAAGTGGTTGATGAGATCAACTACGAGTCAAAACAGAACTTATTGGCATTTGCTAAAGGTGATCGTCTTGAACATCTCGGAGCTTTAGTGGGCGCTGGCGAACGCCTTGGCGAGTCTGCTGCCAGTACGGTTATCGAACTCACGTTTACGGCAGGTCACGCTGGGCTTGTTATTCCTATGGGATACCAAGTCAAAGCCGTCGATGATGAAACGATTTTCGAGTGCATGACGGATTACATCGTTGATGCTGGCGATGCCAATTTACTGGCCAAC
>NZ_LRDR01000044.1:0-623 GCF_001541635.1 Acinetobacter sp. LMB-5
AGGAGAGTCTAACACATGACCCCATTTTATCAATATCAGCGCCGCCATCTGTGCGGTGATATCTGAACACCACAGCCTTACATTATGGCAACCGGTGCGGACACGATCCGTTAAATCCGGTCACCAAACTACGGTTTGAGATCGCCGAGAATACTCCGCAAATACTGCAAAATTTATCGACTCGTATCGAGAAGTTCGCATACTTGCGCTCAACTATCCCAATGCTTGCGAGAGCCAAGGATTCGAAACGTCAGCGTCGAAGCGAGAGCGCAGAAGCTGTCACGCTTGTGCTCAAGTGCATCGCCAAGTACATCGATCTCACTACGTTTAAAGTTGGGTTCTACCAGTACAACAGCAAGAAATGGTTCGACCTGTCTTACAAGAAAATTTGTGAGCACACGGGGCTGTCTTTGTCGCGCGTTCGTCGCGCACTGGCGGAGTTGCAGCGTGTTGGCCTGTTGGCTGTCCACCCGATTTCAGAGGCGGTGTTGGCGTCCAGTGGCGAGCTGCGGTACTACGCCAAACCCGCCATCAAAACCATCAACCTCGCGCTATTCGCTTTATTTGGGCTGACTGACCGCGTCCAGAAAGAGCGCCAGAAAGCCTACAAGCGCCAGAAACGC
>NZ_LRDR01000045.1:0-623 GCF_001541635.1 Acinetobacter sp. LMB-5
AGGAGAGTCTAACACATGACCCCATTTAATCAACATCAGAGCCGCCATAAGTGCGGTGATTTCTGACCACAGCAGCACTTCACTACGGCAACCGGTGCGGACATGACCGCCAGAACCCAGTCACAAAACTGCGGTTCGAACTTGCCGACAACGCCCCTAAAATATTGCATAAGCTCTCGACGTGCATCGAGCGGTTCGCACACTCGCGCCCAGCGATACCAATGCTTGCGAGAGCGAAAGACTCTAAACGTCAGCGTCGAAGCGAAAGCGCGGAAGCCGTCACGCTGGTACTCAAATGTATTGCTAAGTACGTAGACTTAACTACGTTTAAAGTCGGGTTCTATCAGCCCAATAGCAAGAAATGGTTTGACCTTTCTTACAAAAAAATCTGCGAACACACGGGACTATCGTTATCGCGGGTTCGTCGCGCTCTGGCGGAGTTACAGCGTGTTGGATTGCTGGCACTGCACCCGATTTCCGAAGCGGTACTCACATCCAGTGGCGAGCTGCGTTACTACGCTAAACCCGCTATCAAGACTGTAAACCTTGGTTTGTTTGGGCTATTTGGCTTGGCTGACCGTGCTCAGAAAGAGCGTCAGAAAGCCTACAAGCGCCAGAAACGC
>NZ_LRDR01000046.1:0-621 GCF_001541635.1 Acinetobacter sp. LMB-5
AATCCGCAAAATCCCTAAAAGTTTGTAGGTTAAAGCGTACAAAAATGAAATTATGGAAGACTTTTTAGAAGGCCAAGGGGCTTGATACTTTAGTTAAATATTATTGATATTGTTTAAAAAAAGCCCTACTGTGAAGTGGGGCTTTTACTTGATATTTATAAAATGGCAAAAATTAATAAACCAATAACCTTTTCAATGCAATTTCCTGAAAGTGAATCAATATTCAATAGCTTAGGTGCTATAGATATAATATTGAATGCAGATACTCCTTTATTTATTGATCCATTACTAATTCCGAACTCAAAGTCTAAGATATGGTCAGAAAATGCTTTTAATTCATACAATAATTTCTTTAAGCGAGCGATTAAACTTTTATCAGCAGTAAAGCAAAGAAACTCTAAGGATATTGCTTGGAGAACTTTGAATAAAGATTTTTTATTTCATGAAATTAATTACACATGTTTGGGATATGGAGGAGGTAAAGGATCTGGTTGGGGAGCTGAATTAGTAACTAGAACTTTGAATACTGCAAAAGATATTGTAGATCTGGGTGTGGAAGACGTTGACTTATTCATGGCACTAGCTTTATTTGAGGAAGGAATTGGCCCTGATCGAATAAGT
>NZ_LRDR01000047.1:0-610 GCF_001541635.1 Acinetobacter sp. LMB-5
TTCATACAACGAGCTAAGAACAAATATTCATCTCTAAAATTTTCTCGTAAATGTGGATCGCGAATATGCATCATTGCATACATATCACTTTGATTAAGCAGACCGTTTAACGCGAGTTTAACTTCATCATCATCAAAACTTTTACGTGAATCGCTCATTAATATTCTTCTCTAAAGCTATTTGCTTTATTTCTTAGTGATTCAAGAGCATCAATCCAAGAAGAATAACCTGCGGTATTAAGAGAAACATGACGCCATGAAATATCACCGTATGCAATGGTGACCACCTCTTGCATTTCTCGTTCATTAAAGTCAATCGTGTGAGGCATATGAGGCGATACTGATTTAATTATCGCATTAGATAATATTACTTCATAAAAAAACTCATGCCCCCCATTACTACTTAAACGATAGAATTTAAGTGTACATGTTAATGGAGTTCCATCGACACAAGCCTGAGAAAGCAAAGGAGAACATTTATCCATTCTCTTTATTATTGTAATCGGAGTATGAATTGATTGGTTTTCATAACCAATAAAGTGAGAATAAGAAAGGACAGTAATCTCATCTCGGTGATTTTCTTGATAAGCCTGTCCCATAGAGCTTTCAGT
>NZ_LRDR01000048.1:0-594 GCF_001541635.1 Acinetobacter sp. LMB-5
CATATAACAGGAAAAACTCTTTCATTTCGCTTCTCCATTACTACCGCACAAACGCTCCAATAATGCAGCCCTAGCTTCATTTCGTTCCTTTGCGTCACTTAAATATTTGTCCGCAAGAGCTTGAGCTTTATCCATTTCATCAAGAGAAAATACATTACTTCCGTCTGAACGTCGGTCAGTCAACTCTCCATCAATATCCACATAATAAGTGTATGAGTAAGTTTGGGTTTGCTCCGCATTGCGAATAAGACTCTCGACTTCGATATTAATGCGCATCCAAGCAATCTTTCCTTTAAACACCAAACGGCTTGCTAACTCCGTAACATCATTAACGCGAAATACCATTAGCACTTCATCACCGAGATTAAATTTAGGCGTTTGTTGATATTCGAATACTTGTTTATTTTGCATTTTGAGACTCCATTAATTCTTCATATTCTTCTCGAACATTTGAGCCTTGATGATTCATCACCATATTTAGTGCGGCGATATAGCCTTCTTCAAATGTTGCATCTGGGTACGTCGAACCTTTTTCAGCAATTAGCGCTTCAGCCATCTCGACCTCACGCTCTAGAGCAGAGCGTGAGTGGACTG
>NZ_LRDR01000049.1:0-242 GCF_001541635.1 Acinetobacter sp. LMB-5
TCTAACGTTTAACACTCTAGTTCATATTCTTTTTAATTTAAGTCACTGGAAGTAATGAAAGGTTAAAGGTTTTATTTATTACGTCAGAAAAGACTTGTTTATTATCACTGCCTTCATATGAAAAACTAAAAATATTATTTTTACACTCATATCGAGTAAAGCGCATACCTATTTGATAACTACAATTCTTCTTTAAATTACTATTTAAAAATTCCAATATTTCTTTTTCTATATTCATGTTA